>JASGGR010000012.1:0-31542 GCA_047602705.1 Sphingomonas bacterium
GCCTGACCAAAGTGCGCGATGTTGCCGAGCGTCCGCGCGCGCCATTCGCCGCGCACCACGTTCGCGGGCTGCAGGATCGGGCCGAGCCGCCGCGAGCGCCCGCCGCGCACATAGCCCGGCTGCACGCCGTCCACAGGCGTGAGCGCACGGACCACCGCGCCATGCTCCCCATGCGCGCGAACGGCGAGGACGATGGCGTCTGCGATCAGGTGCATGGACGGGGATATAGGCGGGCTTGCGCCGGATTGCGCGCGCTATCCGCTCCGCCGGACGCGCTTCGCCACGCCCGCGAGCATCGGCGCCCGCGCCGCGCGCTTCCCCAGCCGCAGCGCCGCATCGAACCCGCCGACCGCCGCCACGGCCGCGCGATTGGCGATCGTCGGACGCAGGAGCAACAGGTCACGGCACGCGACCGCTCCGCTCGCCAGCGAGCTTTTGTGCCGCCCTTCCCCTTCCGTGAAGTCGAAACGGCGGAAACGATCGCCGAACAGATCGCCCAGCGCCTCCCCCATCAGCACGCTGCCGGGCGACAGCGCGCTACAGGCGGGATCATGCCCGACATGATCGTAGCGCAGATCGCCCCCGTCCGCCCCGCACCACAGATAGGCGACCGGCTTCCCGCCGAGGAACAGCAGCCACGCCCGCACGCCATCGGCCGCCGCGAGCGCCGCCCCATGTCCGGGATCGGCGGGCAGGCCCTTGTCCATCAGCCGTTCCTGATAGGTCGTCGCGGAGACGGCGCGGGCCAGCGGGTGGAAAACGGCAAGCTCGGCCGGGGTGCGATAGCGGCGCACGTCCAGCCGGCCGCCATTCGCCGCAGCGAGCTTGCGCGCCTTGCGCCCGAGCGTCGCGCGCGTGGAGGAGGACAGCCCGGCCTGCCACGCGGCCTTCCCAATCGAAAGATCGATATAATAACGGCGATATTGCTGCCGGACGTATGCGATGCCCGGCCAGTCGATCGCCAATCGATCGGGGAGCGACGTGACCAGATAGCCGTCCTCCCGCGCGTCGATCGGCGGCAGCACGGGCGCATCCTCCGCCAGCGCCTGATCCAGCGACAGGCCGACATGCCGCAGCCTGCGCGGGATTTCGCCAAGGGTGCGCGCGCCGATCTGGAAGCGGAGCGCGCTGGAGCCGCTCACGCACTTCGCTCCTCTACGAGGTTCGACCATATCTGTTCCACCTGCCGCATCCGGCGGCGGCTGGCGTGCGCGGGCAAGGCGCAATCCTTGCGGTCGAGCGGCATGGCCGGACGGTCCGCGAAATGCACGGTCGGCGCTTCCGCGCCATGCGTCTCCAGCAAAGCGCACAATTGCGCGAAGCGGCGCACATGGATCATGTTCGGGCGCATGCCGTTGCGCGCCGCCAGCTCGAAACTGTGGCCGACGATCGTGGTCGCGACGTGGCCGGCGGCGATCGCATGATCCAGCGCAGCCTTCTGCTCCCGGATCGACAGGGCGCAAATCTGGAAATTGCGCAGCCGTTCGGGCTGATCCTCGACCACCGTCACCGGCACCTCGATCACCCCGTGCCGCGCGACCGGCGCGATCTGGATCGGCGGCAGATCGATCGCGCTGGGCCAGGGATGTTCCGCGCCGTTATGGCTGCTGTCGTAGATGAAGCCGAGCGCGGCGAGCTGCCGCAGCGTATCGTCATTCGCGGCGTAATTGCCGCCGCGAAAGGCGATCGGGCGCGGCGCGCCGGCCTGAATCAGCAAGTCCCTTGCCTGCTCCAGCAGCGCGCGCTGTTCCGGCGGGGAGAAGGCGGAGAGATCGAATTCGGCATGACGCCCGCGATCCTCCAGCGAGGCATTGATCCAGTTCGGATGCAGATGAAGCTGCACTTCCTGCCCGGCCTCGAGGATCAGGGAGACGATCGCGCGGATCGGCTCGATTCCATAGACCAGCGCCGGCATGGGATCGACGAAGAAAATCCCTTTCAGCCCATGCCGGGCAAGCAGATCGAGATGATGCGCGACGCCCACGCCCGCCGGCTCGAACGAGCGCGACAGCACATCTTCCACCGGCAGGCCGGCGGCGTGGTGACGCCAGCTCAGCTCGGTGTCGATGGTCAGGAATACTTGCATCGCTCCACGCCACTACGGCCAAGGGGTGAACAAACCGGAAAGGCAGGCGAAATCATGGCGATCCGGTGAAGCGGGAATGAGGCGGCGATGGCATTGCTCCGCCGCCACGCGCCTCCAGGATGGATCGACATTCGGACTTCGCCGCGTTTCCTTCACCGTCATGCCGGGCTTGACCCGGCATCCAGAGCCGCAAACGTCATCGCTCTTCACTCTGGATGCCGGGTCAAGCCCGGCATGACGTGAAAATGGCAGCCGTAACCAGCCCTCCGGACCTGAATGTCGATCCGCCCTAGGGCTCGATCCCGTAGCGCTTGTATTCCAGGTCGATCCGGGGCGACAGCAGCCGGGCGGCGGCGATATCGGCATCCCCCTCGCGCATCTTGCCCGACCGGCGCTCCACGATGCCGCGCATATAGAGGCTGGGCGTGAGATCGGGGTTCATCGCCAGCGCCGCGTTGAGATCGGCCAGCGCATCCTCCAGCCGCCCCATGCGGAAGAACACCATCGCGCGGCTGTCCAGCACGTTGGCGGTGTTTTCCGAAAGCTCGATCGCGCGGGTGCAGTCCTTCAGCGCGCCGTCCAGCGCGACATTGCCCAGCGCCTTCAGCCAGCAGCGGCTGTTGAGCAGGGTCGCCTCGCCGGGCTTCTGCGCGATGGCGCTGTCGATCGTCTCGATCGCGCCGTCGCGGTCGCCGGCGCGGAGCTGAAGATCGGCCTTGACCGCCATGTAGCTCACCTTGTCCTTGCCGCCCTGATCGATCCTTTCCTCGATCAGGTCCAGCCCGGCGTCCTTCTGCCCTCCCTCCACGCGCAGCCTGGCGAGGCTCACCAGCGCGGCATCGTCGGAAGGATCGAGCTTGCTCGCCTCCATCGTGTCGGCCAGCGCCTTGTCGTCCTGGCCCAGATCGAAATAGAGCTGCGAGCGCTTCAGATAGGTCGCCGCATCTGGCTCCAGCGCGATCGCCTTGTCGAGGTCGGCGATGGCGCCCTTGCGATCCTGAATCCGCCCGAGGAACCAGGCGCGGTCGGTATAGGATTGCGCCTCCTCCGGCTTGGCCGCGATCCTGCGCGCGTACAGGGCGAGGATCGGATCGAGCCGATGCGCCTTGCGCGCGGCCGCGATCTCCTCCCACGAGCTTGGATAATCCGCCGGCGCGACCGCGCGCGGCAGATTGGCCTTGGCCGCCGCCAGCCTGCGCTTTTCCGCCGGAATGTCCGCCGCCGCGATTTCCCCGCCGGTGGTCATCTCCTTGTCGGAGACGATCAGCCATTCGCCCTCCCGCACGGTGCTGCGCTCGATCGAACGGCCCGCCAGCACGACCTTGTCGCTGGCCGTGCCCTCGATGGTGAAGCCCTCCGCTCCACGCGGCAGGCGCAGGCGCGTGGTGAGCGAGGCATAGGGCACCGATCCCCCGACCTTGACGGGAATGTCCTTCCAGGCGGAGCGCGCGCGATCGGGGCTGAACTCCATCTCCGGCAGCGCGCGGTCCAGCGACAGGCGCCAGCGCTCGTTCTCGCGCTGCCAGCCGGGATAGGCCACGCCGCTGGCGGAGAGCGTGGCGGTGCCTGCCGCATCGTCGAACGCGATATCCCAGGCGGCGATCGCCGCCGATTTGTCGAACGGGCGGAAGATGGTCCGGGCGAATTTCTCGAAATCGTCCTTGCTGCCCTGCGCCTTCACCATCCGGGCGATCTCCGCGAAGCCGCCCTTCAGCGTCACCGTGGCCGCCAGGGCCGCGGGCAGGCCGATGCCGGCGGACTGGTCGTAGCTGAGCGCCGCCGCAACGTCCGGGCGGCCGGGCGCGCGCATCTCGATCTTCATCGGCTGCGCGCCGTCCGCGCGGACCGGCAGGACATAGCCGAAGGGCGGCGTGTCGCGGATATCGGCCAGCCGCGCGCCGGTGGCCGTCCCGTCCAGCCACAGGCTCTCGCCGCCGATCGTCGCGCGGACCAGCACATGGTCGAACGCCGCCGCGCTCGGCAGGCGGACCGGCACCATGTCCCCCAGCTTCGAATTGGCGAGCACCGGCTCCGCCTCTATCCCCAGTTCGTGGAGCAGCGAGAGCAGCAGCAGGGTCTTGGCCTTGCAGTCGCCATAGCGCACCTCCCATGTCCTGGCCGGGGTCTGGGGCACATAGTTGCCGCTGTCCATGCCCATCAGCAGGTAGCGGATCTTGCCCTGCACCAGTTGCAGCGCCAGCGCGGCGCGGGTGCGCGGATCGCTCGACGCGGCCTTGATCCGCGCCACCTCGGACGCGAGCGGGCTGCCCGCCGCGATCAGGCCGCCGGTGGCGTAGAGCGGCGCCATCGTCCGGGACACCGCCGCCCAGTCGGCAAAGCCGCTCGCCTCGATCACCGGCAGCTTCAGGAAGCGCGCGGGCATGTCGCCGGGCATGTCCGGCTGCTTGGGAAGCGGCATCTGGACGGTGAGCGTCTTGTAGCCCCCTTCCGTCGTCTCCTTCGGCGTCACGCCGTCGGCATAGGCTTTCCAGCCGATATGGTCCCCCGCCGGCCAGGAATAGAGCGCGCGCGCGAAATCGACCCGGGCCGGCGCGGCGATCAGCGGGGCCAGCGCCTGCACCTGCCCCTTCAGCGTGGGATCGCGCCGCGTGATCGAGAAGGTGAGATGCAGCACGTCGCCCACGCGCAGCCCCTCCACCGGCATCGTGGCGGTGAGCACGCCGTCCAGCATGCGCTGCTCCATGCCCTGCTCGCGGCGCAGGACGGCCAGCGGCGCGGCGCCCTTGATGAGATCGATATGCTCCGCGCCGCGAATGATCTCCGCGCGGTGGACGATCAGGTCGCCGTGCGCCGGCTGCCATTGCAGCTTGATCGTGCCGATCGCGCTCAGCGCCTCGCTGGAAACGGCGCGCGTGGCCGTGTCGAAATAGGACCAGACCTGCCCGTTCTCCAGCCGCTGCTGGTTGTCGAACATCAGCATCGGCGGGGAGGCGTCGGTCAGCTTCGCGCCGTCGATCGCGGGGGCCGGCTTCACCCATGCGGGCGCCGCCTGATACAATGGCTTCTCGCCGGCATGGACGATCGCGCTCGTGCCGAGCAACGCAACAAACAACGGCAGACGCCGCATCCTGTACCCCCGTGATATGCCCCGGAAAAACGCTAGGCGGTGCGACGGCCCGGCCGCAACCTATTTCGCGTGGTAGAAATCATAAACCTGCCGCGCCACCGCAGCCGAGACGCCGGGGGCCTTTTGCAGATCCTCGAGGCTGGCGTTCCTGACCGCCCTCCCCGTGCCGAAATGCATCAGCAGCGCCTTCTTCCGCGCCGGGCCGATGCCGGGCACCTCGTCCAGCGGGCTGGCGCCCATCGCCTTCGCCCGCTTCTCGCGATGCGCGCCGATCGCGAAGCGGTGCACCTCGTCGCGCAGCCGCTGGAGGTAGAAGAGCACCGGCGCGTTGACCGGCAGGGTGAACTCTCGCCCGTCCATCAGATGGAACACCTCGCGCCCTTCGCGCCCATGGTGCGGCCCCTTGGCGATGCCGACCATGCAGACATCCTCGATCCCCAGTTCCTCCAGCACCGCCTTGGCCGCGTTGAGCTGCCCGCGTCCGCCGTCCAGCAGCACCAGATCGGGCCAGTCGCCGCTGTCCCGGTCGGGGTCCTCCTCCAGCGCGCGGGCGAAGCGGCGGGTCAGCACCTCGCGCATCATGCCGAAATCGTCGCCGGGGACGATAGCCTTGTTGCGGATGTTGAACTTGCGATATTGGCCCTTGCGGAAGCCCTCAGGCCCCGCGACGACCATCGCGCCCAGCGCGTTCGTCCCCTGGATATGGCTGTTGTCGTAGATCTCGATACGCTGCGGCGGCTCGGCCAGCCCGAACAATTCGGCCACCTCGCGGTTCAGCTTCGCCTGCGTCGTGCTTTCGGCGAGGCGGCGTTCCAGCGCCTCCTCCGCATTGCGCCGCGCCTGATCCATCAGCTTGCGCCGCGTGCCGCGCTGCGGAACCTCGATCGCCACCTTGCGGCCCGCGCTTCCGGTGAGCGCCTCGCCAAGCAGCGCCGCTTCCGGAAGCGCGCGATCGACCAGCACGCAGCGCGCGGGCGGCACCTCCTCATAGAATTGCATCAGGAATTGCTGGAGCACCTCCTCCTCCGGCACGTCGCCGGCATGGGCGGGGAAGAAGCTGCGATGCCCCCAATTCTGCCCGCCGCGGATGAAGAAGGCCTGGATGCCCGTCACCCCTTCATGCCGGGCGAGCGCGAAGATATCCGCGTCGCCCACGCCCTCCGCGTTGATGAACTGGCTGCCCTGGATGAAGGTGAGCGCCTTGAGCCGGTCGCGCAGCACGGCGGCCAGCTCGAAATCCATCGCCTCGGCCGCCGCCGTCATCTGCGCGCCCAGCTTGGCCTGCACGTCCGTCGCCTTGCCGGAGAGGAACTTCTTCGCATCGCCGACCAGCTCGGCATAGCCCGCCGTGTCGATCCGCCCGACGCACGGGGCCGAGCAGCGCTTGATCTGGTAGAGCAGGCACGGCCGGTCGCGCGTCTTGAAGAAAGTGTCGGTGCAGCTTCTGAGCAGGAACAATTTCTGGAGCGCGTTCAGCGTGTTGTTGACGCTGCCGGCGCTGGCGAACGGCCCGTAATAATCGCCCTTCGCGCGCCGCGCGCCGCGATGCTTCTGGATGCGCGGGAAGTCATGATCGGCGCGCAGCAGGATGAAGGGGAACGACTTATCGTCGCGCAGCAGCACGTTATAGGCCGGGCGGTAGCGCTTGATGAGCTGCGCCTCCAGCAGCAGCGCCTCCGCCTCGTTGTTGGTCGTCACGATCGTCATCGACCGGGTGAGCGACACCATCCGCTGCAACCGGCGCGGCAGGCGTTCGACCTGCGTGTAATTGGTCACGCGGTTCTTCAGCGCGCGCGCCTTGCCGACATAGAGCACGTCGCCGCGCGCATCGTGCATCCGGTAGACGCCCGCCTTCAGCGGCAGCGTCTGCAACACGTTGCGGATCGCGGCGACGCCGGCCTCCAGATCGGGCGCATCCGCCCCGCGCACGGCGTAAGTGGCTTTTTCCTCATTGAAACGATCGGGGGACATCCGCCCGAATCTAGGGGCGCGCCGCCGCACCGGCAATGTGATAAACAGCGGCACGATAAAGGGAGGATGTTCCGATGCGATTCGCCACAGCCGCGCTTTCCGCCGCGGCCCTGATGCTCGCCACCGCGGCCGCCGCGCCGCAGAACCCCGCTGTCCATGCGATCCATGCCGCGCTCGGCGATCCGGCGCGCCCGCCCAAGGACGTGGAGCGCGATGCGGCGCGGCACCCGGCCGAGCTGCTCGCCTTCATGGGGGTGAAGCCCGGCGACAAGGTGGCCGATTTCATCATGGGCGGCGGCTATTGGACGCGCATCCTGGCCAGGATCGTGGGCGACAAGGGCAAGGTCTATGCCTATCAGCCGGCCGAGTTCATCTCCTCCAACGCCAATTACGCGGCGCAGCAGGAGGAGACGGTGAAGCCCTATGCCAATGTCGTCGCCAGCCGGGATTCGCTCGCCAGCTTCACCTTCCCGGAAAAGCTGGATGCGATCATCACGGTGGAGAACTGGCATGACCTGCACCTCGCCAGATCGCCAGCCGATGCGGGGCTGACGGTGGCGAAAAGGCTGCACGACGCGCTGAAGCCTGGCGGCGTGCTGCTGGTGGTCGATCATGTCGGGCCGAAGGAGGACAAGCCGTTCGACGCGGCCGACACGCTCCATCGCGGCGATGCGGATGCGACGAGGAAGGAGATCGAGGCGGCCGGCTTCAGGCTCGCCGCGACCAGCCCGCTCTATGCCAATCCGGCCGATCCGCACACCAACAAGGTGTTCGATCCTTCGATCCGGGGAAAGACGGACCAGTTCGTCTATAAATTCGTCCGGCGATAGGGCCAATCCCCGTCATGCCGGGTCAGGCCCGGCATGACGACGGGACGGGATATCATCAGTCGAGCATCAGCCGCTCGTAGAAGCCGCCGAACGCCCCCGACGGATCGACCAGATGGATTTCGAGGATCCAGAAGCGTTCCTCGCCGTTCGCATCGCGATCGCGCAGCCGGTCGGGGTTTTCGGGGCTGATGTGGTTGACCTGTTTCAGCCCCGGCAGGCGGGCGTGGGGAAATTCCGCCACGATATGCCCCGCGATCTTCCCGCCGAAGCGCCAGCCCGCCCGTTCCGCCGATTCGCAGGCGAAGGCATAGAGCGCCTCGCCCGTGATATCGGGATCGCCCAGGAACCGTTCGCGCACCGCATCGAACTGCACCGGAAGCTCGCGGCACAGCACCTGCTTGCGCGGGTCCGGCCCAAGCGCATAGCTGCGGCCGACATCCGCTTCCCACGCGTCGAACACCGGGCCGAGATCGACGAAGACGATATCGTCCGCCGCGATCGTGCGCACCGGCGGATTGTCCGACGCGGTGGCGAGCGTGTTCCCGCCCGCGCGGACGATGCGCTTGTGCCAATGCTTCTCCACCCCGAACTCGCGCTCGGCCAGCGCGTAGATATCCTTCTCCACCTCGCGTTCGGTGCGGCCGGAGGCGATCAGGCCGGCGGATTCGATCCGGTCCAGCAGGGCCAGCGCGCGGGCCTCCGCCGCCATCAGCTCCGCCCGCCGCGCGCTCATCGCGCCCATTCGGTCAGCAGGGTATGCGCGATGGCGTAGGGCGGCGGCGCGCCGAACGGGGCATCCGCATTTCCGGCCAGCGCGGCGCGCACCTCGTCCTTCGTGAACCAGCCGGCGGTTTCCAGCTCGTTGGTGTCGATCTCCAGCGCGTCGCCCTCGGCCACGCCGACGCAGGCGATCATGAGCTGCGAGGGGAACGGCCACGGCTGGCTCGCGATATAGCGCACCGCGCCGACCGTAACGCCCGCCTCCTCCGCGATCTCGCGGCGGACGGCTTCCTCGATCGATTCGCCCGGCTCGACGAAGCCGGCCAGCGCGGAATAGCGCCCGGCGGGCCAGCTCGGCTGCCGCCCGAGCAGGGCGCGCCCGTCATGCTCCGCCACCATGATGACGACGGGATCGACGCGCGGGAAATGCTCGGTATCGCAGGCTCCGCACTTCCGCCCCCAGCCGGCGCGGAACATCGCGGTGGATGCGCCGCAATTGGCGCAGAAACGGTGCCGGGCGTGCCAGTCCAGCACCGATCGCGCGGCGGCGAAGGTCGCGGCCTCGCCCTCGCGCAGCCGGTCCAGCATCCCGAACAGGTTGGGCGAGCGGAACGGCGGCGCCGCGCCTTGCGACGGCTCGAAGGCGGCGAAGCGCGGGCGGCCCTGATCCATGCCGAGGAACACGAACTCCGCCTCGTCCGACGCCTCCGTCAGCATCGACCAGCCGAGATAGCCGTCGTCCGTAACCTCCGGCTCCCACGCGTGGAGCTTCAGCAGGCGCGCCTGCCAATTGCCCATCGCGGCGGCCAGCCCCTCCTCGTCGTGGCGCAGCAAATCGAGCCGGTCGAGCTTGCCGCCGGTAAAACCGGGAGGGTTCATCGACGGAACCTCTCGACGTCCTTCGCCAGCGCGGCGACCACCTCCTGCCGCAGCGGCCATTTCTCCGCCGGGAAATATTGCACCATCACCGTGCCCCGCACCTTCTTCACCGGATCGACCCAGGCGATCGTGCCGGCGGCGCCGCCCCAGCCGTAGGTGCCCCTGGACGGCACGCCGCCCGGTCCGTCCTCGAGATAGACCGATCCTCCCGCGCCGAACCCCATCTTCGCGGACATGTTGCCGCCAGTGCCGTCCCCCAGCCCGCCGAAGGTGACGCCGGGAGGCAGGAGGTTCGACATGGCGAGCGCCGCCGTCTCCGGCTTCATCACCTGAACGCCGTCCAGCGTGCCGCCGTCCTGCAACATGTGGAGGAAGCGATCATAGTCGCGCGCGGACGAAACCAGCCCCGCCCCGCCATAAGGGAAGCTCGGCGGCTGGAGCCATGCCGAGCTTGGCCCCGGATCGATCGGCACGCGCTTGTCGCCGACGAACATGTAGTTGGTCGTCAGCCGCCCCGCCTCGCCGGCCGGCACGGTCCAGTAAGTGGAGGTCATCCTGAGCGGATCGAGCAGCTTCACCTGCACGAAGCGGTCGAACGGCATCCCGCTCGCCTTCTCGATCACCGCGCCCATCACGTCCAGGCCGATCGAATAGCTCCACTTCGTCCCCGGCTCGGCGATCAGCGGGGCCTGCGCCACGCGGTTCGCGAAGTCGATCAGGCTGGCGGGCCGCGCCTTGCGGGCCTGCGCCTCCATCTGCATGTTCACCGCGCCGGGCAGGATGCCGAGCCGCTCATATTCCTTCAGCAGCGGCCCCTTGGCGATGATGTTGTAGCTCAGCCCCGCCGTATGGGTGAGAAGCTCGCGGATCGTGATCGGGTTCTTCGCGGGCACGCTGTCCAGCGACGTATCCGGGCTGGTGAGCACCCGCATCTTCGCGAAGGCGGGAAAATATTTCGACAGGGGATCGTCGAGGCCGATCTTCCCTTCCTCCACCAGGATCATCGCGGCCATGGCGGTGATCGGCTTGGTCATCGAATAGACGCGCCACAGGCTGTCCGGCCCGGCCTTCGCCGCATCGGGATTGTCGCTGATCCTGCCGGCGGACACGAACAATGTCGGACGGTCCCCGAAGCCGAACGCACCCACGACGCCCGGCATCTTGTCCTGCGCGACATAGCCGTCGAACAGCGCCTGCACATCGGGAAGGATCGCGCTTCCCTGCGGCATGGCATGCGGCGGCCGGGCCGCCTCCTGCCCCTGCTGCGCGATGCCCGCGCCCGCCGCCGCGATCGCCAGCGCGATCCCCGCCCCGATCAGATGTCTTGCCCGCATCCTGCTTCCCTTATCGCTCGCGCGGCCTTGGCGAAGACGGTCGGCAGGCCAGCCGAATCGATCTCCGCCACGGGCCACCATTCTCCCGCCGGCGGCATTGTCTGCGCGTCCCAACGGCCCACCGCAAGCGCGAGTTCGAGCGCGAAATGCGTAAAGACATGGGAGACGGAGGTGTTGAGCATCAACCAGTCCGCGGCGGCCGGAGCGTCCGCCAGCGCGGGTCGTCCGTCCGCCCAAGGCCCGGTCGGCAGCGCGCGCATCCCGCCGAGCAGCCCGCGCGCGGGGCGGCGGACGAGCAGCACCTCGCCGTCGCGTTCCAGCCAGAAGATCGTGCCGTAACGGTGTGGCCGCGCCTTCTTCGCGGGCTTGACCGGATAGGCCTCCTGAACCCCCGCCCTTCGCGCCGCGCACGAATCGGCGAGCGGGCAGAGCATGCAGCGCGGGCCGCGCGGCGTGCAGATCGTCGCCCCCAGGTCCATCATCGCCTGCGCGAAATCGCCCGCCCGCGCATCCGGGGTGATCGTCTCCGCCGCCGCGCGGACGGCGGGCTTGCCGGCGGCCATGAACAGCCGCGACACGACGCGCTCGACATTGGCGTCCACCACCACGGCGCGCCGCCCGAAGGCGATCGCGGCGACGGCGGCGGCGGTATAGTCGCCAAGGCCGGGAAGCGCGCGCAACGCGGCCTCGGTATCGGGCAGCCGCCCGCCATGCTCCGCCGCCACGGCCCGCGCCGCCTTCACCAGATTGCGCGCGCGGGCGTAATAGCCAAGGCCCGCCCATGCCGCCATCACGTCCGCCTCGTCGGCGGCGGCGAGGCTGGCGATATCGGGCCAGCGCGCCACCCATGCGGCGAAGCGCGGCGCGACCGCCGCGACGGTCGTCTGCTGGAGCATCACCTCGGAGAGCCACACGCGATAGGGGTCCGCCGTCTCCCCCGGACGCGCACGCCACGGCAGGTCCCGGCGGTGCGCATCGTACCAGCGCAGCAAATTCACGGCGATCATGTGCTTGGCGTCCACGCCCCGCCTATGGCATGGAGCGCCGGATGAGCAAGCGCCCACGCGCCCCCCGTGAAGAACCAGCGCGCCACAACCGCGCGCGACAGGTCGCCGAGCTGTTGCCGGCGGTCGGCGCGGCCGCGTTCCGCAAGTTCGGCTTCATCCAGTCCTCCATCGTCACCCGCTGGCCGGAGATCGTGGGCGAGAAGCTGGCGCGCGCCAGCAGCCCCGAATCGATTCGCTTCCCGCAGGGAAAGAAGCAGGACGGCACCCTCACCCTCACCGTGCGCGGCGCCCATGCCGCGATGATGAGCCATATCACGCCGGAGATCATCGAGCGGGTGAACCGCTTCTTCGGCTATGCGGCGATCGCGCGGGTGACGATCCGCCAGGGCGATGTCGCGCCCCGCGCCGTTCCCCGCGCCCGGCCCGAGCCGCGCCCCGTTCCCGCCGAGCTAGGCCAGAGCCTGCGCGCGATCGGCGATCCCGAACTCAAGGCGGTGCTGGAGGCGCTTGCCGCCGGCGTCGCGTCACCAAGGCTGCCAACCGTCCGATGAACACGATCAAACGCCTGCTCCCACTGCTCGCGCTTGCGCTCGCCGCCCCCGTCATCGCCGCGCCGCGCGCATGGGTGAGCGTCGTCACGCCCACGGCGAAAGGCGGATTCGTCATCGGCAATCCGGCAGCGAAAGTGAAGCTGGTCGAATATGCGAGCTACACCTGCCCGCATTGCGGCCATTTCGCGCGCGAATCCGCCGCCGAGCTGAAAGGGAGGATGATCGCCTCCGGATCGCTCAGCCTCGAGATCCATTCGATCGTGCGCGATCGCTACGATCTGGTGGCGACCATGCTGGCGCATTGCGCGGGGCCGGCGGTGTTTCCGAAGCTGCACGAGGCGCTTTTCGCCGGGCAGGAGCAATGGTTGCAGCGCGCGGTGGACTATGATGCGGCGAACGTCCAGCGGCTGAACCTCTACAGCGCGCCCGTCCAGTATCGCATGATGGCGCAAGGCACCGGGCTGGATGCGATCGCCCGCGATTCGGGCATGACGCAGGCGGCGATCGACCAATGCCTCGCCGATCCGAAGATGGCCGATGCCGTGATCCAGCGATCCGCCGCGATCGGCGACAGGATCGCCGGAACCCCCGCCTTCGAGATCAACGGAAAGCTCGTCCAGGGCGTGGGCTGGGCGGAGCTGAAGCCGAAGCTTGTCGCCGCCGGGGCCAAATGACCATTTTTCGGAGTGAACCAGCCATGACCTTTCGTTTCGCCGTTTCCGTCGCCGCGCTCGCGCTGCTTTCCGCCTGCGGAAGCAAGGGCGGCGATTCCTCGGCCCCCGCGGCCCCGGTCGCGGCCGTCGCCGCGCCCGCCGGTCAGGACTGGACACAGGTCGTGTCGAAGACGCCGGAGGGCGGCTATGTGATGGGCAACCCCAATGCCGCGATCAAGCTGGTCGAATATGGCTCGCGCACCTGCCCCACCTGCGGCGCCTTCGGCCAGACGGGCATGAAGCCGCTGGAGGAGCAATATGTGAAGTCCGGCAAGGTCTCTTATGAATTCCGCGACTTCCTCGTCCACGCGCCGGACCTCGGCGTCGCCGCGCTCGGCCATTGCGTCGGCGAGGCGCCGTTCTTCCCGCTGCTGGAGCAGATGTATATGGAGCAGCCCGGCTTCCTGGAGAAGCTGGAGAAGACCCCGGCCGATTTCCAGCAGAAGCTCCAGTCGATGACCCCGGCGCAGCAGGCGACCGCATGGGTCGATTTCCTCGGCTATGTCGATTTCGTGAAGCAGCGCGGCGTCACCGAGCAGCAGGCGCGCGCCTGCCTCGCCGACGGAAAGAAGATGGAGGAGATCGGCAAGATCACCGAAACCGCGATGCGCGACAAGGGCGTCACCGGCACGCCCAGCTTCTTCCTGAACGGCAAGCTCCTGGAAGGCTCCGTCACCTGGCCGCAGATCGAGGCCGCGCTGAAGCACGCCGGGGCCTGACGCCCGGCCGGAGGGGGACGGTGCGGTGCAGATCAAGCGGCTGAGGCTTTCCGGCTTCAAGAGCTTCGTCGATCCGGCCGACCTGCGCATCGAGCCGGGGCTGACCGGCGTGGTCGGCCCCAATGGCTGCGGCAAGTCCAACCTGCTGGAGGCGCTGCGCTGGACGATGGGCGAGAATTCGCCCAAGTCGATGCGCGGCGCCGGCATGGAGGACGTGATCTTCGCCGGCACCGCGACACGCCCCGCGCGCGACTTCGCGGAAGTGTCGATCCTCGCCGAGCTGGACGGGGAGGAGAAGGAGATCGTGCGCCGCATCGAGCGCGGCGCCGGCTCCGCCTATCGCATTGACGGGCGCGACGTGCGCGCGAAGGACGTGGCGCTGCTGTTCGCAGATGCGGCGACGGGCGCGCACTCGCCCGCGCTGGTCAGCCAGGGACGGATCAGCGCGGTGATCGCCGCCAAGCCGGCCGAGCGCCGCGCGATGCTGGAGGAAGCGGCCGGGATCGCGGGCCTGCACGTCCGTCGCAAGGACGCCGAGCAGAAATTGCGCGCGACGGAGGCCAATCTCCAGCGGCTCGACGAGATAATCGCGGATCAGGAGACGCGCGCGGCGGCGCTCCGGCGGCAGGCGCGGCAGGCGGAACGCTATCGCGCCCTCTCCGCCCAGATCCGCGTGGCCGAGGCGCGGATGATCTTCAGCCGCTGGAGAGAGGCGGCGGCGGCGGCCGATGCCGCCAGGGCCGAGGCGGCGGAGGCGGAAGATCGCGTCGCGCAGGCGACGGAGGCGCAGGCCGCCGCCGCCGCCCATCACGCACAGGCGACCGGAACGCTGGCCGAAGCGCGCGCCGCCGCCCTTGCCGCGCGCGATCGCGCGACGGAGGCGGCGCATCGCCTTTCGACGCTCGCCACCGAAAAGGCGAGCGTGGAGCGCCGCATCGCCGAGCTTTCCGACGCAGCCGCCCGGATCGTCGCGGACCGCGAGCGCGAGGGCCAGCTCGCCAATGACGCGGCGGAGGCGCTCGCCCGGCTGGCGGCCGAGGGCAAGGCGCTGGAGGCGGAGGTTGCAGCCGTCGCCGCCGACCTCCCCGCGCTCGATCAGGCGCAGGCCGAGGCCGAGCGATTGGGGCGGGATGCGGAAGTGTCGCTGGCGCAGGCGCTCGCGCGTCAGGCGAGCGAGGCGGCGGAAGCGCGCGTCGCCCATGCCGCCCTCGCCGCCGCGCGGGCGCGAGCGGACAGGGCCGCGCGAGGCGCGCGCCGCAGCCGATGCGCTCGCCGCCCTTCCCGATGCGGCGCCACTGGAAGCGGCACGGGTGGAAGGAGAACGCACGCTCGCCGCCGCGCAGGCCGGGGCGGAGCAGGCCCGCACCGATCTCGCCCGCGCGGATCAGGAGGAAAAGGCCGCGCTTGCCGCCCGCGATGAAGCACAGGGCCGACGCGCGACCGCCCGCGCGGAACTGGCGGCGCTGGAGAGCGAAGCCGCGACCCTGAAACGCGCCACGCAGCGCTCCGGCCGCGACCGCCTGCTCGATCATGTCCGCGCCGCGCCCGGCTATGAGCGCGCATTGGCCGCCGCATTGGGCGACGATCTGGAAATCGGGCTGGATGCGGGCGCGGAGGCGCATTGGGCCGGCGCGGAGGCGCTGGCCGGCGATCCCGCCCTTTCGGACGGGGAATCCCTCGCGCTTCATGTCACGGCCCCGCCGCAACTCGCGCGCAGGCTCGCGCAGATCGTCACGGTCGCGCAGGACGACGGTCGCCCGCTTGCCGTGGGGCAGAGGCTGGTCACGAAAGCCGGTCATCTCCGCCGCTGGGACGGATTCGTTGCGCGGTCCGGCGGCGCGGCCGCGGCGGAACGTCTGGAGCGGCTCAACCGCCTCGCCGCGATCGAGGAAGCGCTGCCCGACGCCCGTGCGAATGTCGAGACGGCGGAGGAAGCGCTTGCGGCGATCGAGGCGCGCATCGCCGCCGCGCGCGCTACCGCCGGCAATGCACGCACCGCGCTCTCCCAAGCGGAGAATGCCGCACGGGAATCCCAGCAGCGGATCGACCGCGCCGTCACCCAGATCGAGCGCCTCTCCGGCCAGCGCGCGGACCTGTCCGCCCGCGCGGAGCAGACCGCCGCCGAACATGATTCCGTCCAGGCGGAAGTTACGCAGGCGGAGGCGGCGATCGTCGCCCTTCCCGACACCAGCGCCACCGCCGGCGCAGTCTCCACCCTCCAGCAGGAGGCGGAGGCGCGCCGCGCCAATGTCGCGCAGGCCCGCGCCGACCGCGCCGATCGCGAGCGCATGGGCGCAGCCGCGCGCGAACGCTTCGCCGCCACGCAGGCCGAGGCGAAAAGCTGGAAAAACCGCGCCGGGGACGCCGCCCGCCGCATCGCCGACATGGCGAAGCGCGAAGGTGAGATCGCGCGCGACCGGGAAGCCCTCGCTCCCCGCCCCGCCACCTTGGGCGAGGAGATCGCCAAATTGTCGGTCGAGCATGAGGATGCCAGAGCCTCGGCCGACACGCTCGCCGCCGCCGAGCGCGAGGCGGAAGCGGCGCTGCGCCGTTGCGAGGAGGCCGCGCGCCTTGCGGGCGAAACGCTCGCCGCCGCGCGGGAAGCACGGGCCGGTGCATCGGCGCGGGCGGAGAATCAGGAATTGCGCCGCGTGGAGTTGGGGCGGCTTTCCGGCGAACGCTTCGAATGTCCCGCCCCCGTGCTCCCCGACAAGGCCGGGTTCGACAGCGCCTCCATCCTCTCTCCGCAGGAGGAATCGGCCGCGCATGAGAAACTCACGCTCGATCGCGAGCGGATCGGGCCGGTCAACCTAGTCGCGGAGCAGGAACTGGCGGAGCTTGAGGCAGGCGCCTCCGGCAATGCGATCGAGCGCGAGGAGCTGGGGCTGGCCGTCAACCAGCTACGCGGCTCGATCGGCACGCTGAACCGCGAGGGACGGCAAAGGCTGCTCGCCGCATTCGAGGCGGTGAACGGCCATTTCATGCGCCTGTTCACCACCTTGTTCAACGGCGGGCAAGCCCATCTGGAGCTCGTCGATTCGGACGATCCGCTGGAAGCCGGGCTGGAGATCATGGCGCAGCCGCCGGGCAAGCGGCTCCAGTCGCTCACCCTGCTCTCGGGCGGGGAGCAGGCGCTGACGGCGGTGGCGCTGATCTTCGGCCTGTTCCTCACCAACCCCGCCCCGATCTGCGTGCTGGACGAGGTCGACGCGCCGCTGGACGACGCCAATATCGAGCGTTTCTGCGACCTGCTCGATCGCATGACGCAGGAAACGCGGACGCGCTATCTGATCGTCACCCATAATGCCGTGACGATGAGCCGCATGCACCGCCTGTTCGGCGTGACGATGATCGAGCGCGGGGTGAGCCGGCTCGTCTCGGTGGACCTTCAGGCGGCGGAGACGTTGCTCGCCGCCGAATGAGGCGCAAGCCCCGCATCGTTCAGGCTGATCCGGTTCCGTCCGCTGTTCTTCGCATCGTACATGGCGAAATCCGCGCGGCGCAGGCCTTCCTCGATCTCATCCTCGCGCGCCATCCCGGCCAGCCCGATGCTGACCGTAAGCTCGAATCCGGCATCCGCCAGCACGGGGGACGTCTCGACATTGCGGCGCACGCGATCAGCGATCTGCACGGCGCGGTCGCGATCCGCATCGGGAAGGTAGATGCCGAACTCCTCCCCGCCCAGCCGTCCCACGAGATCGCCCGCGCGCAGGGACTCCCGCAACACGCACGCGACATGCCGCAGCGCATCGTCCCCGGCCTCATGCCCGAAGCGATCGTTGATTGTCTTGAAATGATCGATGTCGAGCAGCAGCATCCATCCTTCGCCGATCGCATGATGCGCCCGTACCTTCCTCAGGAAGGTCGCGCGGTTGAGCACGGCGGTCAGATGGTCGGATTCCGCCGCGTGGCGCAATTGCGACTGCGCCGCGCGCAATTCCTCATTGGCGATGCGCAGCCTGTCGCTCTGGACCACCAGCAGCAGCACCATCAGGAAAGACACCCCGCCAGAAGTGGCGCCGGCGAATATCCAATAGGGCAGCGGCACTTCCAGCCCCGGGGTCCGGGAAATGATATACATCGGCACCAGCGTCACCGCGAGCGCGACGAGAGACCAGCTCAATGCCTTGCGAACATTCCCCATGCTCCGGTCCACTATCCAGTCCCGGTTGATCGACGATGAACGGCCTTCCGCGATTGACCCCGGTGCACCCTTCGCCCATGCAGCATCGTCATGATCGAAAAGCTGCTGGCCGCGCTCGCCACATTCGCCGTCACCGTCATTTCCGCAGGAGGGTATTGGGGCATCGCGCTGCTGATGGCAATCGAGAGCGCCTGCATTCCGCTGCCGTCGGAAATCATCATGCCCTTCGCGGGCTATCTGGTTTCCACGGGCCGGTTCAATCTGGTGCTGGCGGCCACGGCGGGCGCGATCGGCTGCAATCTCGGCTCGATCGTCGCCTATGAGATCGGCAAGCGCGGCGGGCGGCCGCTCGCGGAGCGCTGGGGCCGCTATGTGCTGATCGGCCCGGGTGAGTTGGACATGGCCGATCGCTTCTTCAACCGCTGGGGGCCGATAGCCATCCTGATCGGGCGGATGCTGCCGATCATCCGCACCTTCATCGCCTTTCCGGCGGGCGTGGCGCGGATGAAGCTGATCCCCTTCCACCTCTATACGTTCATCGGATCATGGCCGTTCTGCTTCCTGCTGGCATGGGTAGGCATGAAGCTGGGCAATGCGTGGAACAGCGATCCGCGATTGAAGGCGTTCTTCCATCAGGCGGATCTGGCGATCGGGCTGGTGATCGTCGCGGCGGGCGGCTTCTATCTGTGGCACCGCCTGCGCGGGCTGAAGAAGCGCTCTCAGGAATAGCCCCGCAGCGCCGCCAGCCGGCGCAATTCATCGTCGCGGCCGGGCGCGAGCGCCGCCACGCGCCGTTCATAGGCCTCCACCAGCGCGACGTCCGCCTGCTCCGGCGAGCCGGAATCGAACGGCGGCGCGGGATCATATTCCAGGCTGAGCTGCACGAAGCGCGCATGCGCCTCGCCCCGGATCAGCGCCATCAGCCTGAGCGCGAAATCGATCCCCGCCGTCACCCCGCCGCCGGTGACGCGGTTGCGATCGATCACCACGCGCTCGGCCACCGGCGTGGCGCCGAACAGCGGGAGCATGTGGCGCTGGCCCCAATGGCAGGCCGCGCGATAGCCCTCCAGCAATCCGGCCGCGCCGAGCACCAGCGAGCCGGTGCACACGCTCGTCACCCATTGCGCGCCGCCGCCCACGCTCCGCACCCAGTCTATCGTGCGATCGTCCGCGATCGCCGCGTTGATTCCGAAGCCGCCGGGAACGCAGAGGATGTCGGCGCCCGGAACCTCATCGAAGGTGGCGGTCGGAAGGATCGCGAAGCCGGCGTCGGTCGGCACGGGATCGCGCGACGCGGCGACCAGATCGATCCGCGCGCCCTCTCCCATACGCGAGAGAACCTGCGCCGGTCCGGTCAGATCGAGCTGGGTGACGTTTGGGAACAGCAGAAAGGCGATGCGCATCGCTCAAGGCTCCTCTCAGGGGATCGCCCAGGCGCGCGGCAGGCATGGGCCGCGCTCCCTCGTGGTGCTCCACGGTTGCGCCAGTCACGCGGCCTGGATGAAATTAGCGCGATATGCCGGTCGACTCAATATCTCGGGATATCGGGGTTTTCTTCCTTCGCGCGCGCACGGGATTCGGCCTTGGCGCGATTGGCCTGCTGAACGAAGCAGCCGGTCGCCCCGCCCGCGCCGACGGTCGAGCAACTGCCGACCCCTACGGCGCCGACATCGGCATTGCCCTTCTCACGCGTGGCCCAGGCGGCGTTTTCCGGCGTCACCTCGAAATTGCGCAGCTCCTTGGGGATGCGGAACTGCTCCTCGGCGGAGCGGCGGACGCACACCACGACCTCCGCGCCCTCCTTGTTGGTCGGGCAGCGCTCGTTGCCGTAGAGCGTCAGCACGCCGTTCACCGGCGCGTTATGCGAAACGTCGTTCGACACGCTCTGCCGGCTGGTGCGCTGCGCACCGGGCAGCGCGACCTCCTTCGCGGACGGCGGCGGGATGATGAGCGGCTCGGGCGGCGCTTCCTTCGTCGCGGTCTGCGCGGAAAGCGCGGTCGGGGCCAGCAACAGGGCCGCCAGGATGAAGGAACGCACAGGCATCTTTCTCTCCCGTCAGATGCGTTTCGCCGTCGCTATCGCGAAGCGGCAGCCGAGCCGGATCGCCGCCGACAGCAAGGGATAGGCCGGCGCATCCTCCGCTCCGCTGGCGAGCGCGGTTTCCTTATGCTCCACCTCCTCCGCCTGGAACTCGCGGATGGCGGCGGCCAGCTCCGGCTCGTCCGCGCCGAGCGCCTCGAGCTGCTCCTCGTAATGCAGGTCGATCTCGGTTTCGACAGCCGCGGTGCAGGCCATCGCGGCTTCCGGCCCGATCGCCGCGGTGACGGCGCCGAGCGCGAAGCCCGCGACGTTCCAGAACGGCTGGAGCAACGTTGGCCGCACGCCGCGTTCGGCGATCAGCCGATCGAAATAGGCGCGGTGCCGTTCCTCCTGCAACGCCATGCCGCTGATCTTGCGCGCGGCGGCTGAGCGATGGCCCATGATCGCAAGCTGACCGGCATAGATGCGCGTCGCCCCATATTCGCCCGCCTGATCGACGCGGATCATCGAATCGACCGCGCGGCGGCGATCCCCCGGCTTCCAGCTCACCTGCGCCTCCCCAGCAGCCAGCCGATCACCAATGCGCCGCCCAGCGAGAAGATCGCGTTGAAGCCCGCCAGCGAGATACCGAACATCTTCCACTGCGCCGCGTCGCAGCGCACCACCGGCGCGGCGAGAATCCGCCGCAGCATCTCGTCGGTGCTGACGCCGGTACCGGTCACGTCGGTGGAGCAGGCGGTGATCCCCTGCCACCAATGATATTCGACCCCGGCATGGAACACCCCGATCGCGCCGGAAACCGCGATCAGCACGGCGGCCAGCGCCACCAGCAGCACCTTCGCCGCCCGTCCCGGCACGACGAACGACAGCAGCGCCACGGCGACCGCGCCATAATGCGGCCAGCGCTGCCAATGGCACATCTCGCACGGATGAAGCCCGCCGATGAGCTGAGAACCCCATGCGCCCGCCAGCAGCAAGGCCGGGAGCAGCAGGGCGATCAGCCGCGCCTGTTTCTCGCTGTGCCTCATTTTGCCGCGGCGTCCTTTTCCTTGTCCTTATAATCCTTTTGCAGCGCGGTGGTGACGGCGGCCACCTGCGTAGGCCCGCCCAGCCGCGCGATCGTCTTCAACGCATACCAGAGCTGGAAGTCCCCGATCGATTCCTTCTTGAGCTGATCCGGGGTGGCGCTGAAGCGGGGATCTTCCTTCGTATCCTCCTCCAGCACCTTGTTGTCCGTCTTCACCTCGTTGATGAGGTGGCGGCGCAGGTCCGCCTCGCGGAACACCGGGCGTGCCTTGTAATCGGGGTCGGAAAGCTGCGGCACGGCGATATCCGGTTCGATCCCGCCTTCCTGCACCGAACGGCCCGACGGCGTGTAGTAGCGCGCGGTGGTGAGGCGCAGCGCCGTGGTAGGCCCGAGCGGCAGCAGGGTCTGAACC
The DNA here is from genome assembly GCA_047602705.1 of Sphingomonas bacterium. Classification (GTDB taxonomy): domain Bacteria; phylum Pseudomonadota; class Alphaproteobacteria; order Sphingomonadales; family Sphingomonadaceae; genus Sphingomonas. The sequence goes on from JASGGR010000012.1 coordinate 21,523, forward strand.
GATCCCTTGCCGAAGGTGCGCTCGCCCATCACCAGCGCGCGGTGATGATCCTGAAGCGCGCCGGCCACGATCTCGCTGGCGCTGGCGGTGCCGGAATCGGTGAGGATGATGACGGGCAGGCCATGCGCGTCATCGCCCGGCTTGGCGAAATAACGCTGGTTCTCGCGCGGATCGCGCCCGCGCTGGGAGACGATCTCGCCATGATCGAGGAATGCATCCGACACCTCGATCGCCTGCGTCAGCAACCCGCCGCCGTTGGAGCGCAGATCGATCACATAGCCCAGCGGGCGATGCCCCAGCGCCTTGTCGATCGCCATCAGCGCGGCGCGCGTGTCCGCGCCGGTGGTTTCGGAGAAGGTGTTGATGTCGATATAGCCGACATCGCCCTTGATCTGCCACTTCACCGGGCGCTGGACGATCACCTCGCGCGTGAGCGTCACGTCGATCGGCTTGTCGCGGCCGGGGCGGACGATGGTGAGGGACAGCTTCGTCCCCGGCTTGCCGCGCATCTGCGCCACCGCATCGTCCAGCGTGCTGCCGTAGAGCAGCTTGCCGTCGATATGGGTGATATAGTCGCCCGGCTTGATACCGGCGCGCGCGGCGGGCGTGTCCTCCTGCGGCGCGATCACCTTGACCGCGCCGTCCTCCATCGTGACGGAGAGGCCGAGGCCGCCGTAATTCCCCTCCGTCTGTATCTTCAGATTGTCGAAATCGCGCCCGTCGACATAGGAGGAATGGGGATCGAGCGCGGCCAGCATCCCGTCGATCGCGCCACGGACGAGTTGCTCGTCCGTCACCTTGTCCACATAATCGGCCTTGATGCGATTATAGACGTCGAGGAACTTGTCCATCTGCTTGTAGGTGTCGGTATCGACCGCCGCCATCGCGCCGGTCGCGACGGGCACGAGCGCGATCGTCGCGACAAGGGCGGTGGCCTGAAACAGCTTGAACTTCATCTGGTCGTCCTGACGAGAGGGGCACGCGAACCTCTAGCCCCATATCGCCAAGGGAGCAAAGCGCTAAGGGGCCTAAACCAGGCCTGAACGACACGACTTCATATCCGGCGGCGGCGCCAGATCAATTCGCGGCCTCGGACTTGAGATAGGCGATGATGGCGGCCCGCTTCGCCGGATCGGCGACGGCGATCGTCATGCGCGTGCCGGGCACCTTTTTCTGGGGAGCGGCAAGGAATTCGGCCAGCGTCTTGTCGTCCCATTTGAGCATCGCCTTCCGGAACGCCGGCGAATAGTTGAAGCCGGGCGCGGATGCCGGCGCCCGGGTGAAGATGCCGTTCAGGTTCGGGCCGACTCCATTGCGCCCGCCATTGTTCACCGTGTGGCACACCTGGCATTGCGCAAAGACCGGCGCAGTCTGCGCGGCGGCTGGCATGGGCATGAGCGCGAGTCCTGCCGGCACGAGAGAGACTATCGCTGCGGTCAGCATCTTCTTCATCGCATTCCGGATCATCAACGATTTCCTTTGTCTTGCGCGGAGCAGCCGCGATGTTCGGGGATCAGAAGACCTACAGACCCAGAATACGCCGATTGAGGCCGGGCGCGCTCGCGCCGGCCGCGAAATCGTCGAACACATGATCCGTAACATCGATGATATGCCGGGCGATGAACGGCGCGCCCTCCCGCGCGCCCTGTTCCGGGTGCTTCAGCGCGCATTCCCATTCGAGCACCGCCCAGCCGGGATAGTCATATTGCGCCATCTTGCTGAAGATCTGGCCGAAATCGACCTGACCGTCGCCGAGCGAACGGAAGCGGCCCGGCCGGTCCACCCAATTCTGATAGCCGCCATATACGCCGCTCCGGCCCGATGGCCTGAACTCCGCGTCCTTGACGTGGAAGCAGCGGATTCGCTCATGATAGATGTCGATGAACGCCAGATAGTCCAGGCATTGCAGGACGAAATGGCTCGGATCGTAGAGGATGTTCGCCCGGCCATGGCCGCCGACCGCATCCAGAAAGCGTTCGAAGGTAACGCCGTCATGCAGATCCTCGCCGGGATGCAGCTCGAAACCGACGTCGACGCCATTCTCCTCGAACACATCGAGGATCGGCAGCCACCGGCGCGCAAGCTCCGCGAAGGCCTCCTCGGCCAGCCCCGCGGGCCGCTGCGGCCAGGGATAGATATAGGGCCAGGCCAGCGCGCCGGAGAAAGTGGCATGGGCCGACAGGCCCAGCCGGCGGCTCGCGATCGCGGCCAGCTTGACCTGATCCACGGCCCACGCCTGACGCGCGGCGGGATTCCCGCGCACCGCGCGCGGCGCGAAGCCGTCGAATTGCGCGTCATACGCCGGATGGACCGCGACGAGCTGGCCCTGCAGGTGAGTCGACAATTCGGTGATCGCCAACCCCTTTTCAGCAAGCATGCCGGCGAGATCGTCGCAATAATCCTGACTTTCGGCGGCCTGCGCGAGATCGAGGATGCGCTTGTCCGTGGTCGGCAGTTGCAGGCCCTTGTAGCCAAGGCCCGCCGCCCAGTCGGCGATCGTGTCTAGGCGGTTGAAGGGCGCGGCATCGCCCAGAAACTGGGCAAGGAAGATGCCGGGGCCTTTGATCGTCTTCATCTGTTCGTCTCTTCCTGAACCGCAAGCTCCACCCAGCCTGCCTCCTGCGCCGAAGCAGCGACCGCCGTTTCGATCAGCGCCATGCCGCGCAGGCCCTCGGCGATGCCGGGAAGGGGCATATGCGCCTCGCCGCGCAGCAGGCGGGCGAAATCGCGATAGAGATTGGCGAACGCTTCCAGATAACCTTCCGGATGCCCGCCGGGGAGCCGCGTGGCCGCAACCGCATCCGCCCCGAGGCCGGGATCGCCAGTCTGTATCAACTCGCTGCGCCCGTCGTCATGGAACAGCCACAGGCGATTGGGGTCCTCCTGCCGCCAGCACAATCCGGCCCGCTCGCCATAGACGCGCAGGGAAAGCCCGTTGCGCTCGCCCACCGCGATCTGCGAGGCGAGCAGGCTGCCCCGCGCGCCGTTGTCGAAACGCAGCAGGATCTGGCAATCGTCATCCACCCGGCGGCCGGGCACGACCGTGCCGAGATCGGAAAGGAGGCGGACGACGCGAAGCCCGGTCACGAACTCCGCAAGATGGAAGGCATGGACGCCGATGTCCGCCACGCAGCCGCCGACACCGCTGCGCGCCGGATCGCCGCGCCACTCCGCCTGCTTGCCGGTCTCGGCCCTGGCGAGCCATCCTTGCGGATATTCCACCGCAACCTTGCGGATCGTTCCAAGCGCGCCGTCGGCGATCCGCGCGCGCGCCTCCCGCACGAGCGGATAGCCGGAATAGGTGTAGGTGAGCGCAAAGGGCGCGCCGCTTGCCGCCACCACCCGCTCCAGCTCGCGCGCCTCGGCCAGCGTGGCGGTGGCGGGCTTGTCGCAAATCACCGCCAGCCCGGCCTCCAGCGCGGCCTTCGCCGCCGGGAAGTGCAGGTGGTTGGGAGTGGTGATCGCGACGAAATCCACGCCGTCGGGGCGCTTGCGCTCCGCATCGATCATCGCGGCGAAATCGGGATAGGCGCGATCCGCGTCGATGCCATAGCTCCTGCCCGCCTGACGCGAGCGGTCCGCATCGCTGCTGAATGCGCCGGCCACCAGCTCGATCCCGCTATCCAGCTCGGCGGCGATGCGATGCACCGGCCCGATGAACGAGCCGGGGCCGCCGCCGATCATTCCCATGCGCAGACGTCGCGAGGTCATTCTGGTCCTTCACTTGAAATGGCGCGGGACGTGGGTGAGCCGCCTGGCTTTCCCACGTCCCGCGACCTGAACGTCAGCCCGAGAAACGGGCGAGGAAATCGTGCGACATCTTCATGGATTCGAAGCGATCCCGCACGAACGGCGCTTCCTGTTCCACGAAATAATGCTCAACGCCGGCCTCCATGCAGGCCGGCAGGATCTCACGCCAGTTCAGCTTGCCCTCGCCGACTTCCGCCGGGTCCTGTTCCAGCGCGTAGTTGATCTTCGTGGAAGCCTTGATGTCCTTCAGGTGGACCATCTTCACGCGCCCCTTGTAGCGGCGCAGCTCGGCCGCCGGATCTAGCCCAGCCGCGGCCAGCCAGCCCAGATCAAGCTCGAGGAAGACCAGATCGGGGTCGATTTCCTTCATCATCACCGCCCAGCCGGTCGTGCCGTCGTGCGGTTTGAACTCCAGATTGTGGTTGTGATAGCCGAGCGCGATCCCGTGAGGACGCAGCGCCGTCGCGCGCTCGTTCAGGAATTCCGCCTGACGCTTCCAGAAGTCCGTCCCCTGCCCTCCGATCGCCGCGACGAACACGGCGCGGAGGTCGGCGCCCGGCGGCGGGGAGAAGTTCTCGGGCACCAGCGGGGTGGGCAGCACCACCTTCGCGACGCCCAACGTGCCAAGCGCATCCGCGATCTGCTGCGGATCGGACATCAGGGTGAGCGATCCCGCAGGCAGGCGCCCCTGCGCCGCCAGATGGATCGAGCTGAAACGCGCGCCCGCCGCATCCGCATCGGCACGAAGATCGGCCGGCGCGCGATTGTAGAGGCCGGGAAGCTCGAAATCGCCGTAGCCGATTTCGATCAACCGCCTGAGCGTGCCGCGCAAATCCTTCTGGGCATAATCGCCCAGCGCATAGATCTGCGCCCCGAGCGGCTTTCCGGCCCGCTTGAACAACGATGTTCCGCGCGTCGCCGCCGCGGCCGGCAGGGCGGCGGCAACTCCGGCGGCCCCCATTGCGCCAAGCAATGTCCTGCGACTCACCTCAATCTCCATCAGACTTCCCTTCTGTTTTCGGCCGGTCCGGCCGCAGGCGGATGAAATGCGAGCGCGAGGATCAGCGCTCCGACAATGGCGAAGCCGGCCGGCACGAGGAACAGGGTCTGGTAATCCACCTTGCCGTCAGGGCCGGTCATCATCGCGATCAGGTTCGGGAAAAGGTAGCTCGCCACCATATTGCCGATCCCAAGGATCAGCAGATTGAACAATCCCTGCGCGCTCGATCGCACATCCCGGGGGAAGGCATCGTCCACGAAGATATAGACCGTGGCGAAGAAGAAGGCGTAGCAGATCCCGTGCAGCAACTGCACCGCGACGATCGTAGGCACGCTATCCGCCATGAAGGCGAACACGAGGAATCGCGCGGCATGGCCCAGGATTCCCACGATCAGCGTGACGCGCCACCCGAGCCGCCCCAGCACGAAGCCGAGGACCAGCATGGTCAGAATCTCCGCGACCTGGCCGAGGCTGAGCACCACCATGGAAAGATTGCCCGCGATGCCCACCCGGTTCGTCAGGAATGCATCCGACATCACGTAATAACCGTTGTGCACCACGGAATCGATGAACGTCACGACGAACAGCACCGCGACATAAGGCCTTGCGAGCAGGCCGATCGCGCGGCGCCACGCCAGCGCGTCCACATCGTCCCCCTTGCGCGGCGGCGTGTGCGGCAGCGTCAGCGAGAAGAGGGCCAGCACCAGCGAAACCGTGCCCGAGACGAGGAAGATCGAACGCACGCTCTCGACGCCCGAATGCGCGCTCAGGATGAACACGAACGGCCAGCTCGCCATGATCCAGCCTATGGTGCCGCCGGCGCGCACCGTGCCGTAATCCTTGCCGTTCGGCAGGTTGGCGAACGCCATGGTGTTCGTCACCGACAGCGTCGGCACGTAAACGAGGCTATAGGCCAGATAGAACAGGAAAAACGGCACGAAGCCCGCCGAATAGGCCGCCCCGAACAGGCAGACCGCCCCGATCGCATGGCTTCCCGCAAGGAAGCGCTCGGCGGCGAATTTGCGGTCCGCGAACTGGTTCGAGAAGAAAATCCCCACGACCGAGGCGATACCCCAGCAACTGCCGACAAGCGCCTGCTGGCCGGGCGAGAATCCCAGCATTTCCATATAAGGGAACAGCTTCGGCGCCCATGCCCCCCAGATGGCCAGCTGAAGCGCCATCATGATGAAAAGGCTTATCTTTTTTGTTCTTGTTGACAAGGTTCGATCCGTCCCCTCTTATTTTTGTAATCGTTGCCAGAATCTACCGGCGGTGGTCAATACAGGTTCGCGGAAAGGGGAGTCAGGAGATGCCAGCGATCGATCGTCGCGCCATGCTGGCCAGCGTGGGAAGCCTGATCGGGCTGGCGGCGCTGCCGGCCGGGGCGCTCGCGGCCGTTGCGGCGCCCGCTTATCTCGACAAGCCGACGACGATGCTCGTCACCGCATTCGCGGACACGCTGATCCCGAAGACCGACACGCCCGGCGCGGTGCAGGCAGGCGTGCCGGCCTCTTTCGACGCGTTGATGCGCGACTGGGCCGCGCCCGCGCATCGCGCCGCGCTTCTGGCCTCGCTCAAGGCGATCGACGAAGCCGCGGCCACCGCGACAGGCAAGGCGTTCACGCTGTTGACCCCGGAGCAGCGGACGACCTTCCTTTCCGCCTATGACGCCAACCAGTTCCTCTCCGCCGCATCCGGCCCGGCCAGCCCGGCCGCCGATTACCTGAAGCTCAAGGAACTCGTGGCGACCCTCTATTATCTCAGCGAGCCGGGATCGACCGTGGAACTGCGCTACGAGCAGGTTCCGGGCGCCTGGGAAGCCTCGATCCCCCTCACGCCCGAAACGCGCGCCTGGGCAGGCGCGAACGTCGGCTGACATCATCCCAACGGGTAGCATCACACATGTTCGACGCCATCGTCATCGGTTCGGGAATGAGCGGCGGAATCGCCGCCAAGGAACTCTGCGAACTCGGCCTCAAGACCCTCGTGCTCGAGCGCGGGCGCAAGGTGGAGCACGGCTCCGACTATAACGACTGGATGCAGCCGTGGGATCTTCCCAACGCCGGAAACATCCCGGAGGAGGAACTGGCAAGGGATTATCCGATCCAGCGCCAATGCTATGCGCATTACAGCGCCACGCAGCACCTGTTCGTGAAGGACAGCGAGCATCCCTATCAGGTGCCGGAGCAGAAGCCCTTCTCATGGATTCGCGGCTATCATCTGGGCGGCCGCTCGATCATGTGGGGCCGCCAGACCTATCGCCTGTCCGACATGGACATGAGCGCGAACAAGCGCGACGGCCACGGCATCGACTGGCCGATCCGTTACGCCGATCTCGCCCCCTGGTATGACCGGATCGAGGAGTTCATCGGCGTCGCCGGCGCGAATGACGGCCTTGCCCATCTGCCCGACGGCAAGTTCCTGCCCGCCATGCCGATGACCGACGGCGAGCTTATGTTCAAGGCCGCTGTGGAGAAGGCATTCCCCGACCGCAAGGTCATCCAGGGGCGTTGCGCGCATCTGACCGAAGCCAAGCCCCATCATGAGGAGCTTGGGCGCGCGCCATGCCAGTATCGCTCCTTCTGCGAGCGCGGCTGCGGCTTCGGCGCCTATCATTCCAGCCTCTCCTCGTCGCTGCCGGCGGCGGAGCGGACCGGCAACCTTACGATCGTCACCGACGCAATCGTCCATTCGATCATCACCGATCCCGCGACCGGCAGGGCCACGGGCGTGCGGGTGATCGACCAGAAGAGCAAGAAGACGACCACCTACGAGGCGAAGGTGTTCTTCCTGTGCGCCTCCACCATCGGCAGCGCGCAGGTGCTCCTCAACTCGCGCAGCGATGCCAACCCGCGCGGGCTGGCCAATTCGTCGGACATGGTGGGGCGCAACCTCATGGATCATGTCTACGGCCCGGGCGTGCTGGGCATCTTCGAAGGCGGGCCGCAGACCTATTATCGCGGCCGCCGCCCCAACGGCCTGTATATCCCGCGCTATCGCAACCTCGAGCGCGACGATCAGGATTATGTGCGCGGCTATGGCTATCAGGGCGCGGTGATGCGGCTGGGCTGGCGCGGCGTGGAGAGCGCGGGGCCGGGCATCGGCCAGCAGTTGAAGGACCGGGTGCGTCATCCCGGCCCATGGGCGATCCGCCTCGGCGGTTTCGGCGAGATGCTGCCAAATCCCGACAACCGGGTGACGCTTCACGCCACCAAGGTGGACGAATGGGGCATCCCGCAACTGATGATCGACTGCGCCCATGGCGAAAACGAGAAGAAGCTGGCCAAGGTGATGCTGGAAGATGCCAAGGCCATGGTCACGGCCTCCGGCGCCTCGATCGCGCGCGTCGTGGAAACCGTTCACCCGCCGGGCCTGTGCATCCACGAAATGGGCACCGCGCGCATGGGCCATGATCCGAAAAACTCGGTCCTGAACGGCAGGAACCAGTCGCATGACGTCGCCAACCTCTTCATCACCGATGGTTCCGCCATGGTGTCGAGCGGTTGCCAGAACCCTTCCCTCACTTATATGGCCATGTCCGCCAGGGCCGCGCATTATGCCAGCGATCTTATGAAGACGGGCACGATCTAGGCCGATCAGGCGGGAGACGGCATTGACGACGATACGCGACATCGCGAAGCGGGCGGGTGTGTCCGTCGCAACCGTGTCGCGCACGATCAGCGATCCCTCCGCCGTTCGGCCCCAGACGCGGGAGCGCGTCCGCGAGGCGATCGCCGCGCTGAACTACGCGCCGAACGCGATCGCCCGCCAGCTCCGCCGCCCGCGCAACGAGACGATCATCGTCATCGTGCCGGAGATCGCGAATCCGTTTTTCTCGAACATCGTCCAGCATATCGAGAACATGGCCCATGGCATGGGCTATCGCGTGCTGCTGGGGGAGACCCAGGGCCGGCAGGAGCGGCTCGATCATTATGCCGACATGGTGCTGTCGCAGGCGGCCAACGGCCTGATCCTGCTGGGGTCGCTTCTGCCGACCATCGTGCGCGCCAACCTCGAGGCCGGGAAGCAGCCGTCGATCCCGCTGGTGCTGGCCTGCGAACGGTTCGACGAACTGGATTGCCCGAAGGTGGCGATCGACAATGTGGCCGCGGCCCGCATGATCGTGGCGCATCTGATCGAACAGGGTTGCAGGCACATCGCCACCATCGCCGGCCCGCGCGGAAACACGCTCAGCCAGGATCGGCTCGACGGCTACCTCGATGCGCTGCGGGCGGCGAACGTGCCGCATGTCGGCGAGCTGGCGATCGAGGGCGATTTCACCATGCAATCCGGCTATGCGGCGATGAACCGGCTCCTTGAGCGCGGCCTGCCGATCGACGGCCTGTTCTGCGCCAATGACGAGATGGCGATCGGCGCGCAGCAGGCGATCCGCGAGCGCGGATTCACCATGCCCCGCGATATCGCGGTCGGCGGGTTCGACGATCTGCGCTTCGGTGCCTTCGCCGTGCCCCCCCTCACCACGATACGCCAGCCCACGGCGGACATAGGCGAAACCGCGATGCGGATGATGGATGCGATCCTGCACGCGCGGCCGCTGGAGCAGACGACCGCGATCCTGCCGCATGAGCTGGTGAAGCGCGCATCGTCCCTGCGCTGACGGGAACGGTCAGCCGATCAGCGCGGTGATGTCCACCGGGCGGTCGCGGCGACGCAGTTCCACCGTGACGCGCGGCTCCTCGCCCACGCCCGCCCGGCCGAGCGACTGCCCGGCGGCGACCGTCTGCCCGCGCTTCACCGCAATCGTCTCCAGCCCGGTGAGCAAGCTGCTCCATCCTGCGCCGTGATCGATAATGATCGTGCCGCCATAGCCGCGGAACGGGCCGGCGAAGATCACCTTGCCCGCAGCGGGCGCGGCGAGCGTCGCGCCGGATGCGACGGCCAGCGTCAGCCCCCGTGCCCGGACGCCGTTCTCCGAAATCTCGCCCATGCCCGTCACCAGCCGGCCGATCGCGGGCAGGCGATAGGCGGGCGAGGACGCGGAATGCGCCATATCCACCACCGGCGGCCCCGGCAGGCGCGAAAGAGCGGCCAATGTCTCGCGCTCGTCGCCGATCGCCGCCATGCGATCGACCAGATCGCGCGCCTCCTCGCCCATCGCGATCGCCTGATCGGCGGCCTTGCGGGAATCCCGGTCGAACCGCGCCGCCGCGTCGTCATGCCGGTCGCGCAACGCCGCAAGCCGCCCGCGCTCGGCGAGCAGGTTGGCGCGCCCGTCGCGCAAGCCTTTCGCGGCGCTCGCCGCCTCCGCC
>JASGGR010000111.1:0-10607 GCA_047602705.1 Sphingomonas bacterium
GCCAGAGCGCGCGAACGGCAGATATCCAAGCTCATCGAGCACCACCAGGTCGAGCGGAAGATGAAGCGCGAAAGAACGCGCGTGGAGAAGATAGTTCCGTTTTACGGCGGATATTCTTGATATTCAGGGTCTTGTCGATAAAGTTCATGTAGGTTCCTGTTGTGGATCGCCGCCGACGATGTCGATACGCATTTCCCGCGCGGCGCGGGCGCTGGCCACACGTTCGTGACGTTGCGCCATTTCGAGCCACGCGGCTTCGGAACGAAGGCATCGCTCGCGGACGTTATGCAAGGTGGCGGCTTCTGCTTCGGCGCGGCAGCGAACGGCCTGCGCCCGGAAATCGGAAGGTTGAGCCAAGGGTCTCTCCTTCGAAGGATGACGACGCCCCGATGATGCGGAGCGCCGCCCGGCGATGGAAAACGCCTTTAGTCGACGGACTCGAGATTGCAGGCCGATTGACGACCGCGCCTGTCCGCCTCGAGTTCATAGCTGACGCGCTGGCTCTGGTTGAGCGTGTTCATGCCGGCGCGTTCGACCGCGCTGATATGGACGAACGCATCCTGCCCGCCATTATCGGGGGAGATGAAGCCGAAGCCCTTGGTCGCATCGAAGAATTTGACGGTGCCGATCTGGCTCATGATAATATTCCTTCTTTAACGGCGCACCCCATGCGGGTGCACCTGTGGCTGCAAGGGGCATAAAGAAGGAAGAAGGGCCGCAAAGCACCGAAGACCGTCGATTTGCGACTGTAGCGGTGGCAATATGGGGAAAGGAGCGGGAATATGCAAGGCGCCCGTCGCCGAACCCGCATCGCGCCGAATATCTGACATCATATTTCCCGCCTTTGGGGTTACGTTTGCCCCTCCCCTCCCTATATTGCGCAGCATCGCTGATAGAACGATTTGGTAGGCGTCAGCGGCTGAGAGACGATGTGCTCCCGCTTACATCAGCAGGAGCCGGTCATGGACATCAATCACCTTCTCTCCAGCCACCAGATCGCGTTGATGCAGGCCGATGCCGCCGGTTCCCGCGAAGCGGAACTCATGCATCGCAATCGCGCGCGATGCTATGCGGATCACATCCGCACGATCCAGACAGGTCTCGGCGCGACTCCGATGCTTGCGGACCTCACCTGATCAGGTGGTATAGAATTTTCTCGCATTCCGTGGGGTGAGGCCGGATGATCGATGAACTCGCGCGCGCGCATGCCGCGCTTCAGCGCGGCGCCAGCTTCCTTGCGACACGGGCGAAGCAGATCGACACCGACCCGGAAGGCATGACACAGATCACGCACGCGCATCGTTTGAAGGTGATAGCGAACGGATTGCGTGAACTCGATCGCTTCCTGAACATAATGATCGATGAAGTCTCGTTGCATTACGGCCTGTCCGCGCAGCCGCAGCAACGGAACACCGCGAACAAGCTGCGGAACCTGCGGATGGCGCTGCGCTTGCCGCATCCCGACCAGGAACGCCTGCTCGCGCTCGGAAGATCGCGGGACTGCCTTTTATATTGCGGCGGCGTTGCGATGCGAAGCGATACTCCGATGGCTGTGACGATGACGCTTGGCTGGCCGGGGAAAGAGGGAACGCTACGACGCGTGCCGGTCGGCCGCCCGATCGCCGTAGCGCGCGCCGATATCGAGAGCGTGTGCGATTTCTATCATGCGATGGCGGACGATCTCGTCCTGCCGATCACCGCCTCCCATAGCGGATAGCTCCGCCTTCCGCGCCGATGGCGCATGAGCGGATGCTGATATCGCCACGATAGCGCGATGCTCCGCCCGATGCTTCGGCCTCGGCCAAAACATCGAACCGGAGCGGGCGATACATTGGCGGGCAGGAAAGGAACCGATCATGCTCACCTGCATCATCCGCTACGAGATCGACCCGTACAAGCACGCCGCGTTCGAGGAATATGCATGCAACTGGGGCGAGGTGATCCCGCGATGCGGCGCCGATCTCATTGGCTATTTCGCGCCCCGCGAAGGCACGACGACGACCGCTTACGGGATATATTCGATCGCCGACCTTGCCGCCTACGAAGCCTATCGCGCGCGGATCAGGGCCGACCCGCTGGGCCGCGAAAATTTTGCGCTGAGCCAGCGTGAACAGTTCATCCGGCGCGAGGATCGGCAGTTCTTCGCGCTGGTCTCCGGCGGCTGACCCGCGGTAAGGACGGGTCGAAGGAGCGCTGGAGATGCTGGCGATCGCCGGGAAGCGCGCGGCCTTCCAGCACGGTCCACCTGACAAGGCTCGGCTCCAAGGCCATGCGGCCGGGTGACGGCTGCGCAGGCCGTTGGCGCTGCCGAAGGTCTGGCTGGCCCGGATTCCGAACTGTCTGGCCGGATCGCTGGACGTATAGGTGATCGCGCCGCCCAGATTGCTGGTGGAAGGGATGGCGAGGCCGGCGATGCCGGTCGCGAGATCGGCGCGCGCGAGGTTCTCGGAGATCAGCGCGCGGCTGATGGTGAGGCCGTTATAATTGTTGTACGCGCCATCGCCGAGCGGCATGCCGTCAAGCGCGTAGCCGAGGTGCGTGGTGCTGAAGCCGCGCACCTGCAATGTCAGCGACTGTTCGTTCACGCCCAGCGCATCGATCGATTGCGCGCTCACGCCCGGCAGGAAGTTCAGCGCCTTCTGCGCGCTTGCGCCGGGCGGCAGCACCGTGAGGTTCGCCGGCAGCAGGGTCGAAACCGAGCGGGTTTCGCCGGCGCCGACGACCACGATGTCGGAAGCGTCGCCGCCGTCTTCCGTGGCGGGAGCCTCCGCCGCCGCCGGTGATGCATCCTCGGCCGCCGCCTCGCCGGCAAGCGCAAGACAACAGACGACGATCGCCAACGCGGAAACTGACCTTCGCAGCATTCATGCCCCCATTCTTTGCCAGGGGTGCCCGCGAACCATCTGCGGCACCGCTGTCTCGAGGGCGCGCTATTCCATGCGTTGATGACACTTCCGCGACAGCAGGCCGCCCCACCGGAACGCCGTCTCCAAACGTTCTCCGCACGATCTCACGTGCGCCTGCTCAAGGGACGCTCGCTGCGAGCGCCGGTCACGATCATAAAAAAACAGGCGGCTCGCCGAAGCGGGCCGCCTTTCCAATTTTACGGTGATTGAACGCCTCAGGCGGACTTGTATCGCGCAGCCATCCGCCGCCGCCGGAAGCGCAATCCCGCGCCGATCATGCCGAAGCCAAGGATCATCATGGCCCAGCTCGCCGGCTCGGGCACGGCGGCGACCGCACCTGTGTTGAGCCGCGCAGCATAGATGGACGAGATATCGCTGGCGCCAAGCGCCCGGTCGTAAACCGCGACTTCGTCGATCGAACCATCGAATTCGCGACCGCCGAACGCGGAACTGTAGCCGATCGTGAACGGGCTGCTCTTGGACGCTCCGTTCACAGCGCCGGTATAGTCCGCCCCCAACGCGCCGTCCCAATAGATGTCGCGGAAGGAATTGCCGCCGAGTGTCGAATCATAGGTCGCCGCGATCAGGTGCCATTGCCCGACCAGGGTTGCCGGGTCCGCCGTGAATGCGGTGTTCTCGCCGCCGCCCGTGTAGAACCGCAACACGTTGTCGGACCCGAACTGCAGATCGAAGTCATTGCCGCCCTGCGATTCCCCCGCGACATACTGGATCGTTCCGGTGGTGCTGGGCAGCGCCGCAAGGTTGACCCAGGCCAATATCGTGCCCGACCCGGAAATACCCCCCGACAGGCTCGTCGAGATCATGCCGGGGTTGTCGCTGTTGACGCCGTCGAAAACCGCGCCGGTGTTGCCGGGATCGGAGGCGAGCGGCGCACCCGCCCCCGTCGCGACGCTGCCCTGATAGGTGGTGCTGTAACCGCCGGTCGTCGATCCGGCCGCAGGGTCCGTCAGCCGGAAATATGCCTCCGGGTTGGTCGCCTGCACCGCCTGCTGATAAGTCTGCGCGGCCGCCGGCGTCGCGGCCAGCACGCCGAAAGCCACCGCTCCCACCGCGGCGCGCAATTGTAAACTGATCTCCATTGTTCGATCCTTTGCCACTGAACCGAGCCAACGCTTAAGGATTCGTCAACCAATCCGGCACCTGACAAGTCCGGGCATGGAACGGACATTGCCGTTATGTCCGTTTGAAAGTGGGACATTTGAGTTACCGGGAGGCAGGCGCGCCAACGTCGCGCGATATGGTAAGGTGCGGGCTTCGGGTGGTGCGAAGACTTTTCCTTTCAGTGGCGCCGAGACGCGGGATGGAAAAATGGACAGGCTGAACGGCTGGAAGACGATCGCGGCCTATCTGCGGCGCGATGAGCGCACGGCGCGGCGATGGGCCGCGGAAAGCGGCATGCCGGTATACCGGATGCCGGGGCCGGGCCGCGGCTCGGTATATGCGATAGCGGAAGAGATCGACGCCTGGATCGAAGCCGATCGCGCGCAAGCAGCCTGTAGCGCGCGGTCGATTTCCACGACCATCGCATCTGTCGAACCATCGGTCGTGACGGTCACTCCCCTGCCCTGGTGGCGCCGACGCCGGACGACGCGCGCCTTGATCGCTTCGGGTGCGATGCTCGCGGCAATCGGCGCGCTGACGCTTCATTATTCTCCGTCCCGGACGGCTCCGCGCGACACGATCTCCGACGATCCGGTGGCAAGGGCATTGTTCCTTCAGGCAAGCTACGACTGGAACTTGCGCTCGCCGGTGAGCCTGACCCGCGCGGTGCGGGAATATGGCGCGACCATCGCGCGCGATCCCCGCATGCCCGACGCCTATATCGGTCTGGCGAACAGCTATCTGCTGTTACGCGAATATGGTACGATGCCGGATGCCAATGCCTATATGCGCGCGCAAGCTGCGGCGCAGGCGGCGGTGGCGCTCGCCCCCTCCTCGGCCGACGCGCATCGCGCGCTCGCCTTCATCGCCTTCTGGTGGCGGGAGGATCGTGCAACCGCGCGCCGCGAATTTGCCCGTGCAATCGCGCTCAAACCGGAAGATCCGCTGACGCGCCATTGGTTTGCGACCGCGCTGCTCGCAAACGGCGAATCGGATGCCGCGCTGCGCGAGATCGAACGGGCCCGCGAACTCGATCCCGGGTCCACGGCGATCCTCGCCGACGAAGGGCTGATCCAATATGTCGCCGGGCATCGTGCCGAAGGTATTGCGAACCTGCGCGATTTGGCGCGCGAGCAGCCGGACGCCATCAGCCCGCATCGCTGGCTTGCCGAAATCGCGCTGTCCGAGGGCAAGATGGCCGATTTCCTGCGGGAATCGGTCATCACCGCGCGGCTTCGTTCGGACGCCGCCTGGCTGTCTCAGGCAACGCGGCTGGAAGCCTCCGGCCTGTCGCCGGAGTCGATCGAGGAGGCCATGTTGCGCGATGCCGAACAATCCGGGGCGGGATGGTTTCAGATCGCGCGGCTGGCGGCACTGGCGGGCCATCGGGCCAAGGCCAGGGACGCTATCCAGCGCGCCTGCAAAAGCCATGAGCCGGCGGCCATCAGCGCGGTCTCCGATCTTCTGCTTGCACGCGCATTGAGCGCAAATGATATCGAGATGGCCTGTGGTCGGGCAGAGCCGCTTGTCTGATCCTTCCGCGCCCGCGGCGGCGATGCCCGTCTTCGCGAGCGCCGTGGCGGCGTTCTGCGCGAGCACGTTGATCGGCAATGCTCCCGGCCCCACCTCCCGGATACTGGCGCCAATCGGCGACGCGACCTGCGGCTGGTCCTGGCTGCTGGTGCGGGCCTTGTTCGGGCGGCCCGGCCTGCGACGGCAATGGGGGCCGCTCGATACCGTGGAGGGCGCTGGACCGTAAGCTGTTGTCCATCTGGCGATCCGATCAATCACGCGGTTGCGGGCGGCCATGCCGCGCGGCTAGCATGTGGCGATGCTGAACCCGATAGAAGAGCAATCGGCGGTCGTCGCGCTTATCGGCCTGCTCGGAATCGGGGCGCAGTGGATCGCGTGGCGCACGGGATGGCCGGCCATCGCGCTGATGCTCGCGGCCGGCGTGATCGCGGGGCCGGTCATCGGCCTCATCAATCCCCAGCACACGTTCGGCGCGCTGCTGGAGCCGATGGTGTCGATCGCCGTGGCCATCATCCTGTTCGAGGGCGGCCTCAGCCTCAACTTCCGGGAGTTGCGCCGGACCGACGGCGCCGTCACCCGGCTGGTGCTGCTCGGCGTTCCGGTCGGCTGGGTGCTCGGCGCGCTGGCCTGCTATTATGTGGCGGGCCTGGTCTGGCCGGTCGCCATCCTGTTCGGCGGCATCCTGGTGGTGACGGGGCCTACCGTCGTCATCCCGCTGCTGCGCCAGAGCAACGTCGCCCCGCGCCCCCGCGCCATCCTCAAATGGGAAGCGATCGTCAACGACCCGTTCGGCGCGCTGTGCGGCCTCATCACCTATGAATATCTCCGCCGCTCGGCGGCGGGCGGGACGTTCGGCAGCGTCATCGTCTCGCTGGTCGCGGCGGCCGTGGTGGCGGGCCTGCTGGGCTGGATCGTCGCGCGGATCGTGGGCTGGGCCTTCCCGCGCGGCTATGTGCCCGAATATCTGAAGGCGCCGGTGCTGCTGGTGACGGTGATCGGCGTGTTTGTGCTGTCGAACATGATCCAGAACGAGACCGGGCTGCTGGCGGTGACGGTGATGGGGGTGGCGCTCGCCAACATGCGCCTGAACTCGCTGCGCGACATCCATCCGTTCAAGGAGAATGTGACCGTCCTGCTCGTGTCCGGCGTGTTCGTCCTGCTCTCCGCCTCGCTGGACTTCACGTTCCTGCAGCAATTCGAATGGCGGTTCCTCGCCTTCCTGATCGCATTGCTGTTCCTCGTGCGGCCGGCGACCGTCCTGCTCAGCCTCGCCTTCAGCCCGGTGCCGTGGCGGGAGCGGCTGCTGATCGGCTGGGTCGCGCCGCGCGGCATCGTCGCGGTCGCGATCTCCGGCCTGTTCGCGCTGCGGCTCAGCCACCTGGGCTATGGCGACGGCTCGATCCTCGTCACGCTGTCGTTCGCGGTGGTGGTGGCGACGATCGTCGCGCACGGCTTCACGATCGGGCCGGTCGCCCGCCTGCTCAAGGTGACCGGCTCCACGCAACGCGGGCTGCTGATCGTCGGCAGCACGCCGTGGAGCCTGTCGCTGGCCGAGCACCTCCGGCAGCTCGAGGTGCCTGTCACGATCGCGGATACGAGCTGGCACCGGCTGGCGCCGGCGCGTCAGGCGGGAATCCCGACCTATCACGGCGAGATCCTCGCGGAGGCGACCGAGGACCAGCTCGACATGACGCAGTTCGAGGTGCTGGCCGCGACCACCGACAATGAAGCCTATAACGCGCTGGTGTGCAGCGAGTTCGCGCCGGAGATCGGCCGTGACAAGGTCTATCAGCTCGGGGACGCCAGCGAGGACGACGCCCGCGCGCTGCCCGACAGCCTGCGCGGCCGCGCGATGTTCACCTCCGGGCTGGGGGTGGAGGAGCTGCTGGAGCGCGAGCGGGCCGGCTGGTCGTTCCGCAAGACGCGGATCAGCGAGCAGTTCGATTTCGAGACGGCGCGCGCCGATCTGCCGGGCGAGGCCGACCTGCTGCTGCTGGTGCGGAAAGGCGGATCGCTCAACTTCTTCACGCACGCCTCGCGCCCGACGCCGCAGATCGGGGATACGATCCTGTCCTATGGGCCGCCCGACGCGAACCGCAGCCCCGCACAGCGGTTGAAGAAGAGGATGGAGGAGATGTCGTGAGGACGAGCGCCGCATGGGTGGCCGGCCTGGCCTTGATGGGTCTGGGCGCGACGGGATGCCGGCAGCAAGGCGAAATGCCCGCCGATAGCGCCACGGACGGAGCCAATGCCGCATCGTCCGTCCTGGAAACGACCCGGCCGGCCGAAACCGCGACCCCGGCGGCTCCGCCGGAAGATGCGAACACGCAAGCCGCGGACGGCGCGCCGGACAACGCCTCCGGCGGCGGAACGAAATCCATTCTTCGGCCTGACGTGGCCCCCCCCGAGCCGGCCCCGCCGCCGCTGGAACCCATCACACGGACGATAGCGTTCGGGGCGTCCGGCCTGGCGCTGGACGATCCGGGCCGGCGGATGCTCGACGACCTCCTCCATCAGCCGGCCACCGCCGCCGGAGGCCGCATCGTCCTGCGAGGCAACACGGATTCGCGCGGCAGCGACAGCGCCAACCTGATCGTCTCCCGCCGCATGGCCGAGGCGGTTCGCGATTATCTCGTGAAGCACGGCATCGACCGGGAGCGGATCAGCGTGATCGCGCTGGGCGAGCGCAGGCCCGTAGCACCCAACGCACATGCCGACGGCAGCGACGACCCGGAGGGACGCGCCCGCAACCGCCGTGTCGAGATCGAGGTGCTGCTGCCCGACACACCCGCCCGCCCGGAGCCGGAAAGCTGAGCGGCGCGCGAATGTCACAGGGCCGGCGCTTCCTTACGCCGAGGCTGCGGCGGACACCAGATACCTCGACGGCGAGCATGGCGCCTCTGGTTGGTCATCTATCGACTAAAGTGATCGCATCCCGCAGGTTGTAACCAATCGATATCCGACCCCCAGTTCGTTGACGATCAGGCGCGGTTGCGCGGGATCGGCCTCCAGCTTGTGCCGCAAGGCACGGATCACGATGCGGAGATATTCGACGTGATCCTCCTGCGCCGGCCCCCATATGCTGCGCAGCAATTGCGTGTGGCTGACCACCCGATCGGGATGCCGCGCCAGTTCCGCCAGCACGCCATATTCCTTCGGCGTCAGGTGTATGTCCGCGCCGTCGCGGGTGACACGGCGATGGAAGAGATCGATCGTGACCGGGCCAGCCTCCAGTACCTCGCCGATCGCCGCGCCGGCGCGACGGTGGCGCAGCGCTGTGCGGATGCGGGCGAGCAATTCCTCGGTATCGAACGGCTTGGTGAGATAATCGTCGGCGCCGAGATCGAGCGCAGCGACCTTGTCCTCCGTCTCGTTACGGGCGGAGACGACCAGCAGCACCGCATCTCCGCGCGCCTTGATGAGCTGAACCAGCTCCAGCCCGTCGCGATCCGGCAGGCCGAGATCGAGCAGCACCGCGTCGGGCCGCTCGATATCGACGAGACTCATCGCCTCGCGCGCCGTCGCGGCCTGGCTGGCGCGATAGCCCGCCCGCGTCAGCGCCGCGTGGAGCAGGCGGCGGATCGCGGGGTCATCCTCGACCAGCAGGACGCGAGCGGCATTCGTCATCCGCATCCTGTTACGGGCGCGGCGCGGCGGCGTCGAGCGCGCGGTTCAGCGCCAGCACGTTGACGCGCGGTTCGCCGATGAAGCCGAGCAGCGGGCGCTCGGTGTGCCGGTCGATCAATGCGCGAACCATGGCCGGATCGACATGCCGGGCGGCCGCGACGCGCGGCGCCTGATACAAGGCCGCCTCGGGACTGATATCGGGATCCAGCCCCGAGGCGGAGGCAGTCACCAGATCGGCAGGAGGAGCCAATACGTCTGGCGATGCGAGGGTTGCGGAAATCCGGTCGGCGAGCAGCTTCGCGGCGGGGCCGTAGTTCGAGCCGGAGGAGGCGAGCGCGTCATAGCCCTTGCCGGCGGCGGAAGGGCGGCCGTGGAAATAGAGGGGACTGGCGAATTGCTGTCCGATGATCGCCGAGCCGATCGGCCGCCCGCCCGCGTCGCGCAGGATGCTGCCGTTCGCCTGCCACGGGAAGGCGATCTGCGCGATCCCGGTGATGAGCGCCGGATAGGCAAGGCCGAGCAAACCGGCGAACAGCAAGGTGAGGACGAGCGCCGGGCGGAGGCCGGACCTGATCTCGTTGAGCATGAGACGGACCTTTCAGGCGAGGTGGAGCGCGCTGACCGCGAGGTCGATCAGCTTGATGCCGGCGAACGGCGCGGCCAGCCCGCCGACGCCGTAGATGGCGAGGTTGCGCGCGAGCAGCGGGCCAGCGCCCATCGGCCGGTACCTCACGCCGCGCAGCGCCAGCGGCACCAGCGCCGGGATGATGAGCGCGTTGAAGATGATCGCGGACAGGATCGCGCTCTGCGGGCTGGCGAGGCGCATCACGTTGAGCGCCGCGAGACCGGGATAGAGGACAACGAACATCGCCGGGATGATCGCGAAATATTTCGCGACATCGTTGGCGACCGAAAAGGTGGTGAGCGCGCCGCGCGTCATCAGCAATTGCTTGCCGAGGCCCACGATCTCGATCAGCTTCGTCGGATCGCTGTCGAGGTCGACCATGTTGCCCGCCTCGCGTGCGGCCTGCGTGCCGGTGTTCATCGCCACGCCGACATCGGCCTGGGCGAGCGCGGGGGCGTCGTTGGTGCCGTCGCCACACATCGCGACCAGCTTGCCGCCCTGCTGCTCGCGGCGGATCAGCGCGAGCTTGTCCTCGGGCGTCGCTTCCGCGAGGAAATCGTCCACGCCGGCCTCGGCGGCGATGGCGGCGGCGGTGAGCGGATTGTCGCCGGTGATCATCACCGTGCGGATGCCCATGCGGCGCAGCTCCGCGAAACGCTCGCGCACGCCCGCCTTCACCACGTCCTTGAGCGCCACCGCGCCCATCAACCGCCCGTCGCGCACCACCGCCAGCGGGGTCTGCCCGGCGCGGGCGATCCCGTCGGTGGCGCGGCGCAGCTCGATCGCGGCGACGG
>JASGGR010000112.1:0-10584 GCA_047602705.1 Sphingomonas bacterium
GCCGCGCAGGCCGGGCGGGCGGAAGCGACGCTGGTCGCCTTCGCCACGCGCCGCGCGATCGATCGCGGCTTGCCGCTCGGCTATCTGGAGGTGCAGTTGCGCGAGCGGTTCGGCGCGCATGCGCCGGCATCGGTCGCCACCATCATCCAGGCCGCGCGCCAGCCGGTGACGGTCGCCGCGCTACGTCAGGCGCTGGACACCAACGCGGATGTGCTGGTCAACGGCGACGACGGCTGGCTGGAGGGCGTGCGCCGCCAGCTCGGCAATCTCATCGTCCTGCACGACGCGAGCACGCCTTCGCAGCTTCCCGGCGAGCGGCTGGCCCGCGCGCGGCGGCTGCTGGAGGCGGGACAGGTTCCGGCGGCGCTGGCGGAGGTTTCGCGGCTGCCCGGCGCGGCTGCCTCGGGCAACTGGGCGGGGGCGGCGCGGCGCTATGTCGCGGCGCATCGCGCGCTCGACAATCTGGAGGCGGTGGCGCTGATGCTGCCGCCGCCCGCCGCGCCGAAACGCGCCGAGCCGGAAGCCGCGCCCGCGCCGGATTCTATCTGACGCGCTCGATCAGCGCCATCGCGCCGTGCGGTGCGCGCACCTTCGCGCCGTTGATGAAGAAGATGAAGGCGTCGCGCGGTTCCTTCGCGGGGCGCGCGGCCTCGACATAGGGCAACCCCTCCGGCGCGCCGCCCGCCGCCCATGTCCGCGCGGCGTCCGCCCAGCGGTCGAGCGCCTGCGGGGATAGCCGGCTCCTCCTCGACGCCATTTTCCAGACGCGCATAGGTGAAGTCCGCCGTCACGTCGGCGATGGCGGGATAGTCGGCCGAATCGGCATAGACGATCGCCACGCCAGCCGCGCGGCACATGGCGACGAACGCCGGGTCCGCGAAGGATTCGTGCCGCACCTGCACCGCATGGCGCAGCGCCACGCCCTCGTGCGACGGCGGGAGCAGCTTCAGGAAG
The DNA here is from genome assembly GCA_047602705.1 of Sphingomonas bacterium. Taxonomy (GTDB): domain Bacteria; phylum Pseudomonadota; class Alphaproteobacteria; order Sphingomonadales; family Sphingomonadaceae; genus Sphingomonas. The sequence goes on from JASGGR010000112.1 coordinate 955, forward strand.
GCGTTGAAATCCTCGGCGTCGAACTTCTTGGTCGCCATGAACTGCCACAGGATCGGGCCGAGCCGGTCGCCAAGCTCCACGATCCCCTGGCCGACGAACCGCGAGACCGATTCCCCGGCCTCCGCCAGCACCTTGCGGTTGGTGCAGAAGCGCGAGGCCTTCAACGTGAAGACGAAGCCGTCCGGCGCCGCCTTTGCCCAATTGGCGAAGGTCGCGGGCTTGAAGCCGCTGTAATAAGTGCCGTTCACCTCGATCGCGGTCATCTTGACGGCTGCATATTCCAGCTCGCGCTTCGCCGGCCACTTTTCCGGGTAGAAGGTGCCGCGCCATGGCTCATAGGTCCACCCGCCGATGCCGATGCGAATCGCTGCCTTGCTCATGCGGCGATCCTATCCTCAGCGGACGGTGAACGTCACGCGGTCCACGATCTTTCCCGCTACATCCACCAGCGCGAGCTGGTGCTTGCCCGGCGGAGGAAAGATCAGCGCGGAGGAATCTGCCGCGCCCAGATCGCGGGCGTCCAGCCGCAGCCGGTGCGCCGCCCGCGCGCCGCTGACCGACACCGCGAGCCGCTGCCGGTCGCGCGGGATATCGGGATCGAGCGCATAGACGCTGCCGGATACCGGCGCGGCGATGCGCGGGCGGCGCGCCTCTGCCGGGGCGGTATCCGCATGAGCGAAGGACGTGCCGGCGAGGAACCATTCGCGGCGCGGCTGCTCCCCGGTGCCGGCGAAGGTGACGTGCCGCGCCTCCACGCCGGGCGGCGGAGGCGACTCCTGCCCGCCGCGTCGGCTGTTCAGCGCCAGCATCACGTCGCGCCACACCGGCGCCGCGCCGCTGGTCCGGAAACCGCGCGCATCGCGTCGCCCTCGACATTGCCGACCCATACCGCGACCGTGAAGCGGTCCGAGAAGCCGACGCACCAATTGTCGCGCATCGCCTTGGACGTCCCCGTCTTCACCGCCGCCCAGAAGGGCAGACGCAGCGCCGAATCCAGCCCGAAGGTGCCCGCGCGCGCCACGGGGTCCGAGAGCATGTCGGCGACGATCCACGCGGCCTGCGGCGTGGTGATCGGGCGCGGCGCCTCGCGCGGATCGTCGGCGCGCAGCCGCAGGGGGGACCAGCGGCCGCCCCGCGCCAGGCTGCGATAGCCTGCCGCCTGCTCCGCCAGCGTCACCTCCGCCGATCCGAGCGCGAGGCTGAAACCGTAATAGGAGCCGTCCTCCACCAGCCCGCGATAGCCCGTGTCCCACAGCCGGTCGCGGAACGGATCGACGCCGACCAGCAGCAGGGTGCGCACCGCCGGGACGTTGAGCGACCCCGCCAGCGCCGCGCGCGCGGAGACCGGCCCCTTGAACGCGCGGTCGTAATTCTGCGGCACATAGAGGCCGGAGGCGGTGTCGAGCTGCACCGGCGTGTCGTCGAGGATCGAGGCGGGGGTGAGATAGCCTTTCTCGATCGCCTGCGCGTAGAGGAACGGCTTCAGCGTCGATCCCGCCTGCCGATAGGCATTGGCGGCGTCCACGGCCGGCGAGGTGGAATTGCCCCCGATCCCGCCGACATAGGCGAGCACGTCGCCGCTCGCGTTGTCCACGACGACCACCGCGCCGTCGCGTGCGCGCGTCGCGCCGAGGCCCAGGAGCTGCCGCCGCAGCGCCGCGATCGCCATGCGCTGCACGTTGATGTCGAGCGTGGTGGTGACGCGCATCCCCGGCTTCCTGAGCAGCCGGTCGGCGAGATGGGGCGCGAGGCCGGGATCGAGCGCGAGGCTGCGCGCCGGCCCCAGCATCGACGCGGCGAGCGCGGGGAAGCGCCCGCAATCCTGCTCATGTGAAAGCGCGCAGGCGCGCCGCGCGACCGTCTCGGCCGGGGCCTGCGGATTGGGAAGAAGCGCCGCGAGCAGCAGCGCGTCGTCGCGGGTCAGCGTGGCGGGTGTCTTGCCGAACAGGCCGAGCGCTGCCGCGCCGATCCCCTGCGCCTCGCCGCGAAAGCCCGCCATGTTGAGATAGGCTTCGAGGATCTGGTCGCGGCTCCAATTGTCCGCGATTCCCCGCGCCGCCCTGATCTGGCGCAGCTTGTCGAGCCACCCGCGCGCGCCGGGCCGGGCGAGATCGCCGGAGAGGAAGCCGGCAAGCTGCATCGCCAGCGTGCTCGCCCCGCGTGGGCGCTTGCCGGAAAGGCGGTCGCGCGCCGACCCCGCCAGCGCGAGCCAGTCTACCCCGCCGTGATGCGCGAAGCGCTTGTCCTCGCTCTCCACGATCGTAGCGCGGGCGATCGGCGCGATCTGGTCGAGCGGCGTCCACGCCAGCCGCCGCGTCGCGAAATCGACGCGCGAGGAATCGAGCAGCGCGCCGTTGCGATCGTAGAGCCACGCCTCCGACGGCCGCCATTTCGCGCGCACCTGTGCATAGCCGGGGAGCGGCGGCGGCCGGGTGAACCAGTCGGCGAGGCCGAACAGGGTGGCGACCGCGATGATCGCGGCCAGCGCCCAATGCTCGCCCCGCCAGCGCATCACCTCACCTCTGCACCACCACGATCGGCTGGTTCGGCACCGCCGCATGGATGGCGGGCGAATACATGGCCTCGACCCGGCTCGGCGGCATCTGGAACCGGCCGGCGCCGTTCAGGCGGAGCATATACGACGCCTGGAACCGCCCGCGCGGCACCCACGCATAGAACGCCCGCCACGCCGTATTGCCGCGTTCGACATAGGCCGGCACGACGCCGACCTGCACGTCCCACAACTTCCCGCCACTATCGATCGCGCCGAACTTCACGCCGTCGCCCGCGTTCGCCTGATCGGCGAGCATCTTCGATTGCCCGCCGAGATCGCCGACGATCGTGCCGCCGGCGGGGATCGGATCGTCGATCACCACCCAGTTGCGCTCGGCGGTGGCGTCCACCGTCAGCGTGATGCGCAGCACGTCGCCGCGCGTGAGCTGGCCGGCGATGCGGCGTTGCACCACTTCCACCTTGCGGGTCAGCCGATAGCCGGCGGAGAGCGGCTGCGTCAGCGGCACCGCCGCCTTCACCGAGACGGTCGCCCACGGCCCCTCGCCGCCGCTCTGGCGCAGCACCAGAGGTGCTTGCCCGGACGGCAGGGGCAGGGATGCCTGCCGCCGGTCCGCCGCGAGCGGCCAGGCGAAGCTCGCGCTCCGTCCGGCAAGCGTCGCAATGGTGGTGCCCGCGATCGCGCTCGCCGGATAGAGCTGCGCGAACCGCCGCACGGTCAGCGCGCCCCAGGCGTTCGCGGTGGTGGTGTCCCACCGCCCGCGCGTCTGGCGGGAAGCGACGCCGACCATCATCTTCGGCCCCTCGTCCTGCCAGCCCGGCTTGCCGAGCACGGCGAGCAGGGCTTTGATCGAGCCTTCGTCCGCCGAGGACATCAGCCACCACGGCGCATTGGATGCGTCGGACAGGTCGAGCCGCGTGCCTTCATAGACCAGACGGCTGCGCAGCGCATTCTCGCCCGCGCCGCGCAGCGCCTGCGCATTGGCGAGGCCGGGGACGCGATCGAGCGCCATCAGGTAGTCGGCGAGGCTGGAGGTCGGCATCTCCGCCGGAGTCAGCCCGATCTGGCCGAGCATCGCGGGCGTCGCCGCCCCCGTCCGCGCCAGCGCCGCGAAGGCCGCGAGCCGCTGGAGGCGCACGTCGCCATATTCCTCGCGCCGCAAGCGTCCGTCGAGCACGGCCCGCAGGCCCTCGATCATCTTCGTCCTGCTCGCCTCCGGGATCGGCAACCCCGCCTCGCCCGCCATAGACAGGACATAGGCGGTGAGCGCCTCCGACCCTTGCAGGCTCTCGCTCGGCCAGTAGCGCAACAGGCCGTCCGGCGCCTGATAGGCCGGGATCTCGCCCGCAAGCCGCGTCCAGCCAGCCGTGTCGCCGAGCGCGACGATACGGCTCATCTGCTGCTCGAAGCAATCGTAGGGATAGGCCGCCATGAACGCGCGCACCCCCTCCATCGGCGGGGCGAGCGTGTCGGACAGGCGGATATCGACCGAGCCCATACCCCCGATCGCGCCGGCGGGCGCGCGGATCGGGATGGCGGTGTCCGCGCCGACCCGCGCGAGCGTCGCGGCCCAGACCTCCACCGGCACGGCTGGGACCACCTCCTGCGTCACCGTCACCTTGTCCGCCGCGCGGCCATCGTTCGCCTTCGCGCTGACCTGCCAGCGCAGGTTGCCCGCCTGTGCAGGCGCGGTGAGGTTCCACGCGATCGGCGCGGCGCCGCCGGCCGGGATCGTCACGGTCAGCGGCTTGCCGGTGGCGATGCGCGGGGTGAGCGACACCTCCGCCGTCACCGTCATCGGCTTGTCGGAGCCGTTCCTCAGCGTGAAGCCAGCCGCATAAAGGTCCCCGGTGCGCACCACCGGCGGCAGGCCGGCATAGACCGACAGGTCCTGCGCGGTGCGGATGTTGCTCGCGCCCATGCCGAAGCGGTCCGCCCCGTCGGTGGCGATCGCCACCAGCCGGAACGAGGTGAGCGCGTCGTTGAGCGGCACCGGCACGGTCGCGCGGCCGTTGGCGTCGAGCGCCACATGGCCCTTCCACAGCAGCACCGGCTGGAAATTCTCGCGGTTGAGCGCGGCCGAATCCGCGCCGCCTCCGCCGCCGGCCTCCACCGCCTTGCGCCCGTAATGGCGCTTGCCCACCACCTGCATCTGCGCGGTGGAGGTGAGCACGGAAAGCGGGCGATCGCCCATCATCGCGGTCAGCACGTCCCAAGAATCGTTGGGCGCGAGCTGGAGCAGCGCCTGATCGACCGCCGCGAAGGCCACGTCCGCCGAGCGCGCGGGCTTCCCGTCCGGTCCCTGCACCGCGATCGCCACCTGCGCGGTGTCGCGCGCGGCATAGCGCTCGCGATCGGCCTTCACCGTCACGCCGAGGCTGTGCGCCTCCCACCCGACCTTCACCTTGGCGATGCCGAGGCGATAGGCGGGCTTCGAAAGATCGACCGTCGCGGTGGCGGCGGGCGCCTCGTCGCGCGCGCCGAACAGGCTCTTGAACCAGCCCCACCAGCTTTGCGTCACGCGGCCGCGCACCGCCATCACCGAGACATAGACGTCGGGCGCATAGCTGCCCGGCATCTTCACCTGCACCACCGGGTCCTTCCCCGAAAGCTCCGTGACGAAGCTGGAGAGCACGCCCTCGCGCTCCACCGTCACCAGCGCGGTGGCGGAGCGGAACGGCATCCGCACCTGGAAGCGCGCGGTGTCGCCCGCCTTATAGGCGGTCTGTTCCGGCACCACGTCCATCCGGTCGCCATTGTCGCCGCCGAACCACCAGTCGTCGTCGCCCGCCAGCCATACCGAGCGCACCGCACGGGAAACATTGCCGTCCGCGTCCGTGGCGGTGGCGACGGCATAGACCTCGCCCGAGACGCCGGGGTTCGCGCCGCATTGCGCCAGCCCCTGCGCGTCGGTGGTGGCGGAGCAGGAGGCGGAGAGCTTCGTCGTCCGCATCTGGTTGTCATATGCGTAGAAGCCGCCGATCAGCCGCCGCCGCGCGGTCAATATCTGGCGGCTGTAGAAAGCGACGCTGATCTTCTGCCCCTTGATCGGCTTGCCGTCCGGATCGAGCGCCACGAAGCGCAGGCGCAGGTCGTCCTGCTTCATCAGCCAGCCGTCCGTCTTGACGCCGAGCTGCACACGCGAGGTGAAGACGGGGATCGTGCGCGAGGCGGTGAGCGTCTGGCCGTTCGCGTCCTGATAATCCATCTCGACCGTCATGTCGGTCGTGCCGTCCAGCCCCTGCGGCGCCTCGACCACCTGCCGCCCGGTGCCGTCCGCGCCCAGGGTGGCGGGCAGCGTCTGCGTCGGCGGCAATGTCGGGCCGTCCTCCTCGCCGTCGCCGTTCAAGGGCTTCACGCCCTCCTGCACGGCGCGGCCGCCGAAGGTATAGGCCTCATAGCCGTCCGGCACCGTCCGATGCGGGAACCAGCCGACGCGCATGTCCACCGGCAGGTTGGAGGCTCCGCCGCCCGAGAGATAGCCGACGAACAGGTCCAGCGGCACCGTCTTCGGCCGCACCACCGCGCCCTTCGGCCCGCTCACCGTCGCGCGCATCGTCGGCAGGCGGTATTCGTCGAGGCGGAAGGACTGATTGGTGTAGATCGTTCGGTCGCCGTCGATCACGCGCAGGTCGTAATCGCCCATCGGCGCGCCCTTGGGGGCGGTCCATTCCGTCTCGCCGATGCCGTTGGCGTCGATCTTCAGCGGCAGGTCGAACTCGGTGTCCGATCCGCGATGCGTCAGGCGCAGCGTGCCGGTGAAGCCCGCCGGGATGGTGAAGCCCGCGCCGACCGGGCGGCGCACGATATGCTTCATGTGGATCGTCTCGCCCGCGCGGACCAATGCGCGGTCGAACACGGTGTGGAACACGTCCTCCGGCTTCGAATAGCCATAGGGCAGGTCGAAATCATAGGGTCGGATGCCGTCGCCCCACGATGTCAGCGTGAAGCTGAAATCGTCGCCCGCCCGCGCGGAGATCATCAGCGGATGCGCGGAGGAACTGCCCTCGCAGCTTCCCCAGCTTTCCGGCTCCGGCAGGCCGTCGGGCACGAACACGCCGCCGGAACGATCGGTGATGCCGCGCGCGAGGAATTCGCCCGTGCAGCTATCGGTGATCGTGATCCTCGCATTGGCGACGGGCTTGCCGCTGTCGAGCGATGTCACCCAGGCGAGGCTGCGCTCGCGGCCCCATTTGAAATGCACCGCCATGTTGGTGACGAGCGCCGCCGCAGCGACATAGCGCGTCGCGTCGCGGCCGAGCAGCGCGCGGCCGAGCACCGGGCTGGCCAGTTCCACTACATAGAAGCCCGGCTTGCCGAGCGGGATGCCGACCACCTCGAAATCCTGCCCCTTGCCGGGCAAGGCCACCTTCAGCGGCTGGCCTTCCCCGCTCAGGATCGGGGTGTCGCCGGTATGGTTGACCTCGACCGTCTCGTCGCCGTGCTTGACCGTTTCGTAATGCGTGTCGCCCGCGCTGCCGACGCGGCGGAGCCAGTCGGCCACCGCGCCGTCCTTGTCCGCGACGCGCATCGCCTTGCCGCCGACGGCCATGTCGCGGCCCTGCAATTCCGGCTCGACGTTGCGCACGGTGACGGGCAGCACGCCGCCTTCCTTCGCCTCGATGATGCCGAACGGCGCGGCGAACTTCACCAGCGGCGGCGCGCGATCGAAGCGGATGTCGAGCGGGAAGCGCTCGGCATTGGAAAGCGCGCGGCCGCTCTCGTCCTTCACGCCCTGCGGCAATTCCAGCTTCGCGGCCGTGGCGAAGGGCAGGGGCGCGGCGAAGGAAATGTCCGCGATCGTCGCCTTCTTCTTGTCGTCGTCGGAGAAGGTGGGGGCGATCTTCCTGCCGTCCGGCAGCGCGATGCGGATCGCCTGCGCGGTGGACATGGGCACCGGCGCGGAGAAGCGCACCCATGCCTTTTCCACCGGGCTGCACCCGGCCTGCGGATTGACGCGCGAACATTCGAAGCGCGCGGCGAAGGGCTTGCGCACCGTATAGTCGAAACGCTGGTCCGCGCCTGCGATCCGCCCGCCGGCGCCCGCGATGTTCTTCCCCCACATCAGGGCCATGTCGCGCCCCGGCGGCAGGTTGCGGCGGCATTTCAGCGCGACCACGCCGGAAAGCGCGCGCTGCCGGTCGGCGGCGGAGGCCTGCGCGATATCCTGCGGCACGCCGGCGTTTTCGAGGAAGCGGCGGACCTCCCAGCGGTCGTTCCCCATTTCCCCGATCAGTTTGCCCGGCAGGTCGGCGGCGAGCACGTCCACGGGGATCTTTTCCCCGATGCCGTCCACCGCGCAATAGGCGTTGGCGGCGATCGAGCGCGGATCGGGCGTCATGTTGGCGGCGACGAGGAAGGTCTGGTCCTCCTCGATCTCGTCGCCCCCGCCGGACGGGAGCACGGCGCGCGCCACGGGGCCGCCCGAATCCACCGTGAAGCTCTGCGCGCCCGCAAGGGCATAGCCGGCGACGCTCTTCAGCCCGTCGACCGTCTCGAACTTGCAGGTCGTGCCGCCGGGAAGCGCATGCTCGAACTCATAGACCCAGGTCTGCTGGTCGACCCAGCGGCCCTGGCCGCCGACCGCGCATTCGGCCTTGGCGGGCGCGGCCGCGCGCGGATCGCCGAGCGGGGCCATCGGCTGGCTGAAGCGCATCGTGAAGCGCTCGATCGCGCCGTCGCCGATCCCCGGCTGGGCGAGGATCACGCGCGGCGCATTGTCGCTGAGCGCCGCGACCGGCGCGGCAGCCAGCGCGAGCAAGGCCAGTTTCGCCGCGAGCTTCATCGATGTCCTCCCGAAATCGGGAAAGACGCTATCGGCGGGAGCCGGGGCAAGTCCAGCCGGAAAATCCCAAGTTTATCGCGGTTTCGCCCGGAACGGGCGGGCCGCTATGCCCGGAACCAGTGGCGCCGCATGAAATAGCCGACGGTGCCGACCGCGATCGTCACGCAGACCAGCATGATCGCGTCGAACGCCCATGGCTCGTGCGCATAGGGCAGGCCGTCCACGTTCATGCCGTAGACGCCGGTGATGAAGGTGAGGGGCAGGAACACCATCGCGGCGATCGCGATGATGAGGCTGCGCGTGTCGATCAGCTCCGCGCGCAGGTCGGTGAGCGTCTCGTGGATCAGGCTGGAGCGTTCGCGGATCGCCTCCAGCTCCTCCGCCATGCGCGCGGCGCGGTCCGCGGCTGCGGTGACATGGGCGCGATCGTCCGTCTCCAGCCAGTCGCCGGGAAGCTGCGCCAGCTTCTCCAGCGCCGCGCGCTGCGGATTGAGGAAGCGGCGGTAGCTGATCGATGCGATCCGCACATGCGTGACGCGGCGGCGCAGCTCGTAGACACGGGCGGCGTCCAGCTCCTGCTCGCAATCGTCGATCTCGTCGCCCAGTTCCGCCATGACCGGGTCGAGATCGTTGGTGATCGCGGTGGCGAAGGCGGTGATGATGTCGCCGGGATCGTCCACCACCCCGTTCTGCACCAGCGTCTCCACCGTGTCGGTGGCGATCAGGTGCTTGCGCGTGACGGAGATCACCCGGCCCTTGGTGGCCCAGATGCGCACGGAGGCGAGCAGGTCCGAATCCAGGTTCTCGTCGGTGCGCCCGCGCAGGTTGAGATAGGCGCCCGTGTCGAAGCCGTCGCAACGCGGGCGGGTTTCCTGCGCGGTCAGCGCCTCGACCAGATATTCGGGCAGTTGCGCGTGATCGCGCAACCATTGGCGCACCGCATCCCCCACTTCCGCGATGTGAATCCATGCCATGCCCACGTCACGATCCACCGCTTCCTCGATCGGGACGCGACGGGCCGTGCCGCCTTCGATGCGATAGCCGAATCCGTTCACGACAGCTCCAGATCGACCGTCAGCCCGGTCAGCGGCTCCAACGGAGGGGCGGGACATTCGATCCGCGCCGCGTCCGCCCGCGCGCGGTCAAGGATGGCGGGCGGCACGTCCGCGCGGTGCGCGACGCGATCGGCATTGGCGAGCGCGCGCGCCTCGCGGAGCGTGAGGTCGTCCGGGTCGGCGGACCGGAGGCGGATCGGGACGATCGTCGGAGTCGCGTGCGTCTCCACCGGCCCGGCGTCGGGCGCGTCATGGTCGGCGAGCGGGTCGAGCGCGCC
>JASGGR010000113.1:0-10498 GCA_047602705.1 Sphingomonas bacterium
GTCGGCGGGCCGCGCCACGCCGCAGGATGTGGCGCTCGGCCTCGCATTCACGGCGGGGGCGGCGCGGGCGGTGCTGGGCCGGCTCGACGGCATATATCTCGCCACAGGGCTCGCGGTGGATGCGCTGGACGCGATCGGGCGGAGCGAGGCGTTCCGCGCGCTGCGCGCCGGCCCGGGCGGGCCGGAGGCGCTGGCCGCGCTCGGCCGCATGGTGGCGGAATCGGACCAGGAGCTTGGCGACGCGCCGATGGACGAGCAGACCGCGCTGGCGCGCGACATGTTCCGCCGCTTCGCCGCCGATGACGTCGCCCCGCTGGCGGAGGATATCCACCGCAGGGATTTGACCGTGCCCGACGCGCTGCTGGATGCGATGCGCGCGATGGGGGTGTTCGGCCTGTCGATCCCGGAGCGCTTCGGCGGCACCGCCCCGACGCAGGGCGACAATACCCCGATGATGATCGCGGTGACGGAGGCCCTGTCGGAGGCGTCGCTGGCGGCGGCGGGCAGCCTTATCACCCGGCCGGAGATCCTTTCCCGCGCTTTGCTGGCCGGCGGCACGGAGGAGCAGAAGGCGGATTGGCTGCCGCGCCTCGCGGCGGGCGATCCGCTGTGCGCGATCGCGATCACCGAGCCGGATTATGGATCGGACGCCGCCTCGCTTTCCCTGCGGGGAACGCGCACGCGGGGCGGCTGGCTGCTCGACGGCGCCAAGACCTGGTGCACCTTCGCGGGGAAGGCGGGAGTGCTGATGGTGGTGACGCGCACCGATCCCGATCGCGCGCTCGGCTATCGCGGGCTGAGCCTGCTGCTGGTCGAGAAGCCCTCCTGTGACGGGCATGAATTCGTCTTCGAGCAACCCGGCGGGGGCAGGCTGAGCGGGCGGGCGATCCCGACGGTCGGCTATCGGGGAATGCATTCGTTCGACCTGAGCTTCGAAGGCTTCTTCGTGCCGGACGCCAATGTCGTCGGCGGAGAGGAGGGGCTGGGCAAGGGCTTCTACCTCACCATGGCCGGGATGACCGGCGGACGCATCCAGACGGCCGGCCGTGCGCTGGGCGTGATGCGCGCGGCGCTGAAGGCAGCGATCGGATATGCGAAGGATCGCAAGGTGTTCGGCGCGCCGCTGATCGATTTCCAGCTCACGCAGGTGAAGATCGCGCAGATGGCGGCGCGGTTCGCCGCCTGCCGCAGGCTCGCCTATGCGGTGGGACGCGCGCTGGATGAGGGCGGGGGGCGGGTGGAGGCGAGTCTCGCCAAGCTGCTCGCCTGCCGATCGGCGGAACTGGTGACGCGCGAGGCGCTGCAGATCCACGGCGGCATGGGCTATGCCGAGGAAACGCCGGTCAGCCGCTACTGGATCGACGCGCGCGTGCTGTCGATCTTCGAGGGTGCGGAGGAGACGCTGGCGCTGAAGGTGATCGCGCGCGGCTTACTGGAAGGCGCGCTGGCCGGCCGGCGATCCTGAGGCTCAGGCCGGGCGGAGAAGCGCGGCCAGCCCGGTGATCGGCAGCGCCGGGTCGGGGCGGTCGATCAGGTCGTAAAGCGCGGCCGACCGCGCCGCACCGAGCATGTCGACCGTCAGCTCGTCATATTTCCGGCGCGCTTCCTCGCGGGTGAAAGGATTGTCGGGCGTGCCCTTGATCCGGTCCAGGAACAGATGCTCGCTGGTGCCGTCGCCATAGGTGACGGTCGCCTCCGCGACGAAGGTGCGCGGATAGCGCGCGACCAGATCGTCGCTGACCGTCAGCGTGATCTTCCGCGCAAAGGCGATCACATCCGAATCCGGCCCGATATCGAGCGCCCCGTCGAGATAGGCGCGATGCGCGAGATAGCCGTTGCCCTTGCCCAGCGCGGCCAGCGCCATCTGGACGGGCAGCGAATATTGCAGCTCCTCTATATTGCGCGGCTGATGGATATGGGCGTTGCGGTTGCCGACGATCGCATCCGTCATCGCCTGGATCGCGGCGTCTACCCTGACCACTTCGGCGGCGCGTGGCCGGATGCGGTTCATCAGTTCGATATAGCCATGGGTCGCAGCACAGCAGCAATAAGGCTTGAACTTCAATTGCCGTAGCTGGAGCGGCTGATCGAGATCGAAGGTCGCCGCGGCCTCGTCGCCGGTCTGCTGGTGGACGAACATGCGATAGAATCCGCGGTCGCCCGACAGGAAGCGGCGCGGGCCGGTCATGCCGGCGCGCGCCAGATCGACCGCTTCGATCCCGTTGCGCACCGCGATCCCCGCATGCACGCGCTTGATCGAGCCGCCGGTGGAGGCATATTCGGTCGTGCCGCCGCAATGGCTGAGCGCGATCGCCAGCGCATGGTGCGTCTGCTCCACGTCCAGCCCGCGCAGCTTCGCCGCCACCGCCGCCGCGCCGAAATTCGCCAGCACCGCATGGGGCTGCCAGCCAGCGTTGAGCAGGGCGGGCGAGCATAGATAGCCGATCCGCACATAGACCTCGTATCCGGCGGCCATCGCCACCAGCACTTCCTCCAGGCTCGCCCCCAGCGTCTCGCCGAGCGCGATGGCGACGGGGATGACGCAGCAGCCGGGATGGGCGTTGCCGTTGAAATCGTCGAACTCGAAGCCGTGGCCGTAGGTGGCGTTGAGATAGGCGGCGTCGGTCGCGTCGGCGGCGAAATCCTCGCCGACGATCGTCGCCTTGCCGGGGCGCGGGCGGCGGAATTCACGCACCTGGCGCGACCATGGCAATTGCGACGCGCCGATCTGGATGCCGATCTGGTCGATCATCAGGTTCGCGAGATCGCGGCGCGCATCCGCATCGAGATGCTCGCTGCCGAAGCCCGTGACGAACTCGGCCAGCGCCCGTTCGATCGTCCGTCCCGCCTGCTCCATCTCGCGCGATCCTCTTCTCATCCTGCGCCGTCGCCGTTCGCGAAGCGCTGCTTGACAAAATTATGTATTATGTATCATTTTCATATCCGTCGAAGCGCGCTGGCGCAAACACCTTTTTGGGGAGGCTGGGGAAGATGAAGGCATCCCCGCTGGGCGGCATCCGGGTCCTGGACGTTTCCGCCTATATTTCCGGGCCATATGCCGCATCGATCCTGGCCGGGCTGGGCGCCGAGGTGGTGAAGGTGGAGCCGCCGCAGGGCGACGCCTTCCGCATCGGGCGCGGCGCGGAAAGCCCGTTCTTCGCCCAATATAATGCCGGCAAGAAAAGCGTCGCGGTGGACCTGAAATCCGGGGAGGGCAGGGAGGTCGTCCGCGCGATGCTCCCGCATTTCGACGTGCTGATCGAGAATATGCGCCCCGGCAAGCTGGCCGCGCTGGGGCTGGGGGCGGAGGAATGCCGGCGGATCAACCCCGACCTGATCTATGCCTCCGTCTCGGGGTTCGGCAGCGGCGGGCCGTGGCGCGACCGCCCGGCCTATGACAGCATCGGGCAGGCGCTGGGCGGCTTCTACACGGTGATGAACGATCCGGGGAACACCCGCCTCACCGGCACCTGCGTCGCCGACCTGATCACCGCGATCAACCTGTCGATCGGCATCCTCGCCTCGCTCGCAGCGCGCGGGCGGGGCGGGGAGGCGAGCGGCGTGCATCTGGAGACTTCGGTGTTCGAGGCATTCTCGACGCTGACGATCGACGCGATGACTCAGGCGCTCGACACCGGGGCCAACCCCCTGCGCGAAACCCGCCATCCGCAGGCGCAGAATTTCTGCCTGCGCACCGCGACGGACGATTTCATCGTCATGCACCTGTCCTCGTCCCAGAAATTCTTCCGCGGGCTGATGCGGGCGATCGGGCGCGAGGAACTGGCCGACGATCCGCGCTTCCTCACTTATGCGGAGCGCACCCGGCCGGAAAATTTCGCGGCGCTGAAGGCATTGCTGGAGGAATCGTTCATCGATCTGCCGCGCGCGGAATGGGAAAGCCGGCTGATCGCGGAGGACGTTCCCTTCGCGCCCGCGCTGACGATGCTGGAGCTGGTCGAGCATCCGCAGATGCGATGGGCCGGGCTGCTCGGGGCGGAGAGCCGCGGGCGCAGGGTGGTCAACCCGCCATGGCGGTTCGACGGCACGCGGCCGGAGCGGGATGCCCGCGTGCCCGAGATCGGCGAGCATACGCGCGAGGTGCTGTCGCGGTTCATCGGCGACGACATGCTGGCCGCGCTGGAGGAAAAGGGCGCCATCGCCACGTGGCGCGGCTGAACATGTGAGAGAGACGGACATGAGCACCACGACGCAGACCGACGCCCAGCGGATATTGGGCGATATTGCCCCGAAGTTCGTCCAGCTCACCGACGATGTGCTGTTCGGCGACATGTGGGAAAGGCCCGGCCTGTCGAAGCGCGACCGCAGCCTCATCACCTGCGCGATCCTCGTCGCGACGGGCAAGGCGGAGCAGATGAACTCCCATTTCCCGCGCGCGATCCGCAACGGCGTCACCCGCGAGGAGCTGGTGGAGATGATTACGCATGCCGCCTTCTACGGCGGCTGGCCCAATTCCGTGACCGCCGTCGGCAAGGTCCGCGAGCTTCTCGGCGCCGACGGCGCGGCATGAGGATCGGCTATATCGGCCTCGGCAACATGGGAGGCGCGCTCGCGCGGCGTCTCCGGCTTTCGCGTCCGTTGCTGGTGTTCGATCTCGATGCGCGGCGCGGGGGACGACGTGCATTCCGCCGCGCTGGTGATGGACCGGCTGGCGGGCTGCGCGGTCGTGCCTGCCGACGGCGGGACGGTCAGATGATTCCCCTGGCGGAAAGGTCCGCGATCTCCGCCTCGCTGAATCCGTAGCTTGTCAGGACCTCGCGCGAATGCTCGCCCAGCGCGGGCGGCGGACCCATGCGCTGCGCCGCCTCGTCCGAGAAGCTGACGGGTGGCGCGAACTGCATGATCCCCTCCGTGCCGGGATAAGGAGCGGAGCGGGTGAAGGTGTCGGTCAGCGAAAGCGTGCCAGATAGCACTTCGTCGGGGCTCAGCACCGGGCTTGCGGCGAGGCTCGCCGCCTCCAGCGCGGCGAGGCACTCGTCGCGCGTGCGGGTCTGCGCCCATGCCTGCATCACCGCGCTCAGCGCGGCGCCGTTGCGGCCGCGCAGCGCATCGTCGGCGTAGCGTGGATCATCGAACAGCTCCGGCCGGCCGACCAGCTCGCACCAGCGCCGATACATCTTCGGCCCCTGGACCTGCATGATGAACCAGCCGTCCGCCGCGCGGAAGATATCGGACGGCCCGGCGATCTGGGCGCGGTTGCCGGTCGGCACGCGCGGATTGCGGCCGCCGGCATGCTCCATCAGGATCGGCGCCATCACGTTGAGCGCCGTGCCGACGAGCGATGCCCGCACATGCATCCCGCGACCCGTCCGCATCCGCTGGACGATCGCCGCCAGCGTGCCATAGGCGCAGGAAAGCGCGGTGGAGAAATCGACATAGGCGGTGGCCGAGCGGTGCGGGTGCCCCGGCTCCCCGGTGAGATAGACGGCGCCGCTCACCGCCTGCCCCACGCCGTCGAAGCCCACCGCGTCCGCCAGCGGGCCGGACGGGCCGAATGCGTTGACGGTGGTGAGGATGATATCCTCGCGGATCGCGCGGACGCCCTCGTAATCCAGCCCGAAATATTTCAGCCCGCCGGGGGAAAGGTTGGCGACGACGACGTCGCTTCCCGCGATCAGCCGGCGCACCACTTCGCGGCCTTCGGGCGTGGTGTTCTCCAGCGTCAGTGATTTCTTGCCGCGATTGGAATGGAAATAAAGCGATCCCTCGCCCGAATCCGTCACCGGCATGATGAAGCGATCCTCCGCGCCGCCGGGGCGCTCGATGCGGATCACCTCCGCTCCCAGGTCCGCGAGCAGGCCGCAGCAGAAAGGGCCGGCGATATAGCGGCCGAAGTCCAGCACCCTGATGCCTTCGAGTATTCCCGCCATCACGATCCTCCGGTTGGCGACGGATGGCTGTCATGCCTCCGCCCGGCAAGATAACATATTATATATAAACTGCGCGCTTACTAGAGGCGATCGCGGTGTGCCGCAATCTTCTTGGCCGAGCTGCATGCGTTGATTGGCATGACGATGAGGCGCGCGGGATCACGTGCGTCCGCGTCCGATCCGCCGAAGGAAGTGCGGGATGCGATAGTCTCGAACCGGCGATCGGCCGGTGGACGTCAGCTTCTGGCGCGCTTGCCGGCTGCTCGCTTCGCCGGCTTCTCGTCCGCCGCCCCGGCCGTTTCGTCTTCGACCGCCTCGTCCCAGAAACCGCGCCGGTCGAGCATCTGCACGAGATGGTTGCCGCCGTCCATGATATGGCTGAACATCAGCGAGCCGGCCGCCTGCGGGTTGCGCAGCCGGATCGCATCCAGGATGATCGGATGGATCTGGCTCGCCACCTTGAGCTGGTTTTCGATGCTGGCGTAGAAGCGGTTGGGCAATTGCCTGGTCAGCGTGCCGAGCAGGGCCGTCAGGCGGGGCGATTCCGCCGCGAGATTGATCGCGCGGTGGAACTGATGGCCCAGCCGGCCGGTGAGCGCCTCGTCGCCGCTTTCGATCGCTTCCTCGTAATCGGTCTGCATCGCGGTCAGCCGCTCGATCTCCTCGTCCGGCATGCGGGTGGCGGCGCGGCTCGCCAACTCCTGACCGATCGTCGCCTGCGCCCAGAAAAGATCGAGCAGGTCGTTGCGGCTGAAGCGGTTGACCACGAAGCCGCGGCGCGGGATCAGCCTCACCAGGGCCTCGCTCTGAAGCAGCAGCAGGCCCTCGCGGACCGGGGTCATGCTATAGCCCAGCGCATTGGCGATCGCCTCGATCCGCAGGAACTCGCCCTGCCGGAACTTGCCCAGCATGATCTCCTCGCGCAGATGCATCGCCACCCGTTCGGAGAGCTGGAGATGGTTCTCGCTCTTCGCTTTTCCGGGAGGGAGGCTAAATCCGCGCTTCAAAAGGAATCTCCATTATCGATTCATACGGTGGTCGCCATTCCGCCGTCCACCGGGATAACCGCGCCTGTCAAGAAGGAACCGGCGCGAGAGGAAAGATAGATCGCGGCGCCCGCCATGTCGTTCGCATTGGCCAGCCGGCCCATGGGAACCCGGCCCGTCACTGCCGCTTCGCCCTTGATCTTCATGTCGTTCGCCAGCAGCGCGCTCGGGTAGAGGCCGGGCGCCAGCACGTTCACCGTGACGTATCTGGAAGCGAGCTTCCCCGCGAGATGGCGGGAAAGCTGATGAACCGCTGCCTTCGAGCTGACGTAAGCATAGGTTTCATGGTCCGGTATGCGGATCGCATTGACCGAGCCGACGTTAATTATCCTGCCCGGATTATCAAGCGATGCGTTGCGCTCGATCAGCGGCAGGAACTGCTGGATCAGGAAGAACACCGCCTTCACGTTCAGATCGAACACCTTTTCCCATCCGGATTCGGGATATTCGGCAATCGGCGCGGCCCATAGCGCCCCGGCGTTGTTAATGAGGATGTCGAGCGAATCCTCATGCTGCCTGTAGCGTTCGAGCAGAGTCCTGCGCCCCTCGGCATCCGCCACGTTCCCGGGCAGGGAAACGCATGTGCCATGTTCAGACAGCGCCCTGGCGGCATTGTCGCAATCCTCCGCCTTGCGGGAGCAGATGTAGACGCGCGCGCCGGCCTTGACGAAGCCTTCCGCGATCGCGAGGCCGATGCCCCGGCTGCCTCCGGTGATCAGCACGCTCCTGCCGGAGACGCCGAACAGCTCGTCCATGAAGCTCATCTGCCTGTTCTCCTATGGTTATCAGGTCGCGAAATAATAATGCATTATGTATAAACTGATTTGTTGTCTACCGCTTTTGGCCGGTCGCGGGGAGTAGTGGGCGGGACGGGTCGATCGCCGCTTCCTGTGGCAGCGCGAATGGTGACGCCTTTCCATATAGACGCCTTGTTTCGTCATAATATATAATACATAAAATCATGCGAATGATGGAGAGCGGATGATGGAGAGTGGTCAGGCGGGAGCATTGTCCGGCATCAGGGTGATCGAGCTTGCGGCGATGGGGCCGGTTCCGTTCTGCGGCATGCTGTTGGGAGACATGGGGGCGGACGTGATCCGCATCGATCGTGTCGGCGGCTCGGATCTCGGCGTGGAGATGCGGCCCGAGCACGATCTGCGCGGCCGGGGCAAGCGTTCCATTGCGATCGACGTGAAATTACCTGTGGGGCGCGAGGCGTTCCTGTCGCTGGCGGCGGGGGCGGATATCGTGATGGAGGGGTTCCGCCCCGGCGTGGTCGAGCGGCTCGGCATCGGCCCGAAGGAGTGCATGGCCGCGCGCCCCTCGCTGGTCTACGGCCGCGCGACCGGCTGGGGACAGGATGGGCCGCTGGCGGAGACATCCGGCCACGACATCAATTATATCGCCGTCGCCGGCGCGCTGGGCCTGATCGGGCCGGAGGGCGGCGCGCCGGTGCCGCCGCTCAATCTGGTGGGCGACTATGGCGGCGGCGCGCTCTATCTCGCGCTGGGCCTGCTCGCCGCCGTCATCCGCGCGCGTGTTTCGGGGCGCGGACAGGTGGTGGACGCGGCGATGATCGACGGCGTCAACAGCCTGTTGACCGTGTTCCACGGCTTCCAGCAACATGGCCAGCATCTCGATCCGCGCGGCGCCAACATCCTCGATGGCGGCGCGCCTTATTACGCCTGCTACCGCACGAGCGACGGCGGCTATATGGCCGCCGGCCCGATCGAGCCGCGATTCCATGCGCGGATGATCGAGCGGCTGGGGCTGGACCCGGCCGCCTTGCCCGATCAGGATGATCGCGCGCGCTGGCCCGAGCTGCGCGCGCGCCTCGCGGCGCGCTTCCTCACGCGCACCCGGGCCGAATGGACGGAGATATTCGCCGGCTCGGATGCCTGCGTCACCCCGGTCCTGTCGCTGGAGGAGGCGAGGATGCATCCGCACAATGCCGCGCGCGGAACGATGGTGACGGTGGACGGCGTGCTGCATCCGCGCCCCGCGCCGCGCCTTTCGGAAACGCCCTCCGCCATCCGCCGTCCGCCGCCCCGGCCGGGCCAGCATACGCGCGAGATACTGGCGGAATGCGGTTTCGATGCCGCGCGGATCGAGGAAGGCTTGCGGTCCGGCGCGTTCCACGCCCCGGATGCCCGGAAAGGATCGGATTGATGTCGAGCGAATCCCGTGATGCGGAGGTGCGGCGCCTGATCGACCGCGCGGCGATCGAGGACGCCATCCATGCCTATGCGCAGGGGGTGGACCGCGGCGACTGGGAAGCGGTGCGCGCCACCTATCATCCCGACGGCTTCGACGATCATGGCGAATACAAGGGGCCGGTCGACGGCCTGATCGCGTGGCTGGAGGATCGCTTCGCCGGGCTGGACAATTCGATGCATTTCATCGGCAATTGCCTGATCGACTTTGCCGGGCCGGCGCTGGCGCTGGCCGAAAGCTATTTCGTCAGCCGTCGCTTCCTTCCGCCGGATGCGGGCGAGGCGCATCTCGCCGGGCCGGAGGATGCGATGTGCCGCGAGGCGTGGGGGCGCTATGTCGATCGCTTCGAGAAGCGCGACGGCGTGTGGCGCGTCGCGCATCGCACGGTGGTGGTGGAGACGAAATCCACGTCCGTCGCGCGCGGCGGCAGGCGGGGCGCGGGGGTGACGACCTGGGGACGCCGCGACGGCGACGATCCGTTGCACCGCGCGCGCCGCGCGATCTTCGGCGCGCGCTGACGTGGCGGACCGCAGGATCGCGCTGGTCGCGGACGGGGCGAGCGCGCTCGGGCAGACGATCGCCGCGCGGCTGGCGGAGTCCGGGCATGTCGTGCTCGCGGGCGACGTGGTGGAGGGCGCGGTTCCCGATATCGTGCCGCTGGCGCTCGACCCGACGGACGAGGCCGGGGTTGCCCGCGCCTTCGCGGAGATCGAGGCGCGCTTCGGCCGGCTCGACGTGCTGGTGAACGACCGGATCGTCCCCGGCGAAACCGCGCGGATCGAAAACGGCCGCGCGGCGGCATGGGAAGAGGCGATACGCGGCAATCTCACCTCCGCCTTCCTGATGAGCCGCGCGGCGCTGCCGATGATGCGCCGGCAGGGCGGGGGGCGGATCGTGAATATCGCGTCCGGTGCGGCGCGCGGCGCGGCTCCGCCGGGCACGGGCGCATATGCCGCTGCGAGCGCGGGACTGATCGGCTTCACGCGCGCGCTGGCGGAGGAAGCGGGCGCGTGCGGCGTGTCGGTGAACTGCCTGGCGCCATCGTTCGAACCGGATCGCCATGGCGATATCGCGAACGTGGTGGCGTGGCTGTGCTCGGAACGGGCCGGCTTCGTCACGGGCACCGTGCTCGACGTGAACGGCGGGGGATGGGCGCGATGAGGCGCGTGGCGATGATCACCGGCGGCGCGCGCGGGCTGGGTCGTGCGATCGCGGAGCGGCTGGCGGGCGACGGGCTGGAGGTGATGCTCTGCGATCTCGACCTGGACGAAGCGCGCCGCGCGGCGGCGGAAATGCCGGGCGGCGCGGCGAGCGCGATCGGGCTGGACGTCGCGGACGAGGATGCTGTCG
>JASGGR010000114.1:0-10449 GCA_047602705.1 Sphingomonas bacterium
CCGGCATGACGATGAAGGAAACGCGGCGAAGTCCGAATGTCGATCGGTCCTAGGGCGCGGCCCTGTGGTTTTCATTGGCCGTCATGCCGGGTCAGGCCCGGCATGACGCATTCTCTCAGATCCCCATCTTCAGCGTCACGCGGATATCGCGGCCGGGCAGCGGCGCGAAATCCTTGAGCACGCTGGCGGCGCGGCGGGCTTCCACGTCGAACAGGTTGTTCGCCGACAGCATGATGCTGGTGCGGTCGTTGCCAGCGAACGGCTTGAACGAGAATGAGGCGTTGACCATCGTATAGGGCGCGGTTTCCGTCTCATAGTCCGCGATGCGCGTCTGGCGGAAGACATGCTCCAGCTCCACGCGCGCGCTGGCGCGGTCGCCTTGCGCTTCCAGCCCGCCGAGGACGCGCATCGGCGGGATGCGCGGCACGGGGCTGACATCCACCACCGTCGCGCGGACATAGTCGCCCAGGATATCGGCGTTGACCGTATAGCCGCCAACAGTCGCCAGCCGCTTCGACGCGTCGATCTCGAAACCGTAATAGCGCGCCTTGGCCTGGGTGTATTGGAAGCAGGGGAATTCCACTTCCCGCCCGGAGGGCGCGGCGGCCGCCTCGCACACCGATTGCACGGTCTGGTTCTCATAGATGTAATCGTCGAACCAGTTGTAATAAGCGGAGGCGTCGAGGCTAAAGCCGTTGCCGTGCGCGTGGAGCGTCGCCTCCAGTCCCCAGCTCTTTTCGGTCCGGAAATCCGGGTTGCCCAGCTCATAGGACTGTGTGCCGGCATGCGCGCCATTGGCGAACAATTCCTCCGCCGAAGGCGCGCGCGCCGTGCGCGAGGCGTTCAGGCCGATCCGCACCCCGTTCGCGATCCCGTAGGACGCGCCGAGCGAGCCGGACAAGGTGTCGAACGTCCGGCCGCCGGAGAAGAAGCGCGGATCGTCCGCCGGGTTGCGCGCGGAAAGCAGGGTATGCTCGTAGCGCAGGCCGCCCTCCGCCTTGAACGCGCCGCTCTCATATTGCTGGAGCGTGAAGAGGCCGACCTGCTCGGTATTGTTGCGCGGCAGGAAGGCTTCCTCGCCCACGACGTTGAACTGGCGGTTGAAATATTGCGCGCCGCTCGCGCCGTTCCAGCCGCCGTGATCGGCCTGCAGGAACTCCAGCCGCCCTTCGAGGCCCTTGTTGTAGAAGGCGGTGCCGATTTCGCCATCCTCCTCCAGCTCGAAATGGCGATAATTGGCATAGGCCACGCGCGCGCGGATGCGATCGAGGAAGCCGCCGCCGGTCTCCACCTCGCCGCGCAGGTCGATGCGGTTCTGGACGACGGAGAGGCGCGGGGCCTCCTGCTCCTGCCCCGGCTCGGTGGCGTAGCGGATCGGCACGCCATACAGGCTGTCGTAATGGCTATAGGATACGCCCAGCGATCCGGTGTCGGTGATGAGCGCCGCGCCAACGCCGGCCGTCCACGTCTCCGCGGCGGAATTGGGCAGGCGGCCCTTGAGCCGGGCGGAGGCCGCGAAATCCACCTCGTCGTCGGGTGCCTCCGCCGCTGCCGCCAGCGCGGCGCGGCGGGCGGCGGGGGAGAGGACATAGCCGCCGATGCGCAGATCGTCCGACTTGAGATAGGAGCCGTCGGCATGGAGGACGAGGTTCTTCGTCACCGCCACGTCGCCCGCCGCGCCGATCGAGCGCTCGCTCGCCGCGCTGGCATAGCTGCCGATCGCGTTCAGCCTGTATCCGTTCTCCGGCATCTTTCGCGGGATGCGCGAGTCGATCACGTTGACGACGCCGCCCACGGCGGACGAGCCGTAGAGCAACGCCGCCGGTCCGCGCAGCACCTCCACGCGATCGGCGAGCAGGGGATCGATCACCACCGCATGATCGACGGAGGTGTTCGACACGTCGACCGAACCGATCCCGTCGGTCAGCACGCGGATGCGATCGCCCTGGAAGCCGCGCAGGATCGGGCGGGATGCGCTGGGGCCGAAGGAGGTGGCCGATACGCCGGGCAGCCGGGCGAGCGTCTCGCCGATCGTCGGACGAAGCTCGCGGGTGAGCTTCTCGCCGGAGAGGACGGAGGTGCCTTGCAGCACGTCCGTCTCGTCATGCGCGACCGGGGCGGAGACGATCACGTCCTGCGGCGTCGTATCCTGCGCGGGCGTTCCCTCGGCCCAGGCGGGCGCGGCGGCAAGCATGGCGACGATGCCCGCGAGCGGGGCGGCGGCGATGTTCCCTTTTTTCATCCGGCTTTGGCTAAACGTGATGTTACATTATATCAACAACCGTTCGCCGCTGAAACGGCCCGCTTCGTCGCTGCGGCGGGCCTCAATGATTGCGCTCGACCGAATCGAGGATGCGCGCGGCGGCCATGAACACCGCGATCGGTGGGGCGGCGAACAGCAGCCAGCCGCCGTAGCCCGGATATTGATGCAGATAATGCACCCCGCGCTCCACCGCGCCCAGGCCGAGGCCGTAGATGACGAGAAAGGCCTCGAACTTGGTCTTGATCGTGAACAGGCGGGCGATGCGGGACCACATGTCCGGCGACGAAGCAAGCGACGTGCCATTGCCGGAAAACCGGGATTTCCGGTTTGGCGATCATGGTTAATGTAAATTAATCCGACAGATCCGGAGCGACGGTCACAGCAGCTCCGAAAGCTCCAGAGCCTCCAGCAGCGCTGCTCGCGCATTCTCGATCCGTGCGACCAGCGCGGGTTCGCCGATCGCCTCCACCGCGATCGCTTCCGGCCAATGCGTTTCCACCACCGCCGCGATGCGATCCAGCTTTGCCGCATCGGCCATGAAGCGCGGGTCGATCGTCGCCGGGTCCGCCACGACGCGCAGCCTCAGGCAGGCCGGGCCGCCGCCGTTCGCCATCGACTCGCGCACGTCCACCACCTCCACCGCGCGGATCGGGCCGTTGCCGGAAAGATGGCTTTCCAGCCAGTTCCACACGCGCGGATTGTCGCGCGTCTCGCCGGGCACGATCAGCGTCTGGCGGCCGGTAGGCGGCGTCACCAGTTGCGCGTTGAACAGATAGGATCGGATCGCATCCTCCAGGCTCACGCGGTCGGCGGGCACCTCGACGATCTCCACCTCCGGCATGACCGCGCGGAGCCTTGCGTAGAAGCCCGCCTTGTCGGCAAAGGCCTCCTCATGCGCGAAGAGCGTGCGCTCGTTCGCCACCGCGACCACGTCATTGTGGAAGGCGCCCGCCGCGATCGCCGCCGGGGATTGCTCCACGAACAGGGTGCGCGCCGGATCGAGGCCGTGCGCGCGCGCGATCGCCTCGCTCGCCTCGCGATGCTGGCGGGCGGGGAAAGGGCCGCCCGGCTCGCCATAGACGAATACCTCCACGCCCGCGACGCCATGTTCCGTGCACAGGCGCATGTGATTGGCCGCGCCCTCGTCGCCGAACGGCGCGGGGACGGGGCCGTGCACCGCGAAGGCCGGGTCGGCGAAGGCGAGGCGGAGTTGCGCCAGCGTCGCGGGCCATTCGTGGCTGCGATGCGGCATGGTCATCAGGTTCGCGACCGTCAGGTGGCAGCGCCCGTCCCGCGCGTCCGCCGCCGGCGAAACGGTGGCGGCGTTGGCGGCCCACATCGCGGAGGCGGAAAGCGCGCGGGCCTGGAGATGCGGGGCCGCATCGGCATAATCGATGGAGAGCGCCGCCAGCCAGCGATGGTCCGGGCGCGGATGCGGCAGGAATATGCCCTGCGCCAACCCGAGCGCGAGGTTCGCGCGCATCTTGGCGATCCCCTGCAACGCGGCCGCGCGCGGGTGGGAGACATGGCCGGCGTTGCGCGTCGCGGCGAGATTGCCGGGGCTGAGGCCGGCATAATTATGGCTGGGGCCGACGATGCCGTCGAAATTGATCTCCCGCATCACATCATCCTCGGCACGAAGGTGACGAGGCTGTCCTCCTGCGCGCCGATCGCGCGCGCGCTGTCCGCGTCGATCACCACCGAGTCGCCTACGTCGCGCACATTGCCCAGCGCGCAGCGGAAGTCGGCGAGCGTGCCGCGCGCGATCAGGGCGGGGGTGCCCGCCTCGCGATCGATCGCGACGACCGGGGCGGCGCGCGCCTCGCGGATCGAGCGGACGTTGTCGGTGCGCGCCGTCATCGTCGGGCCGCCGTCGAAGATGTCGATATAGTTTTCGAACGCGAAGCCCTCATGCTCCAGCATCCGCATCGCCGCGCGGCCGGAAGGATGCGGGAGGCCGATCGTCGCGCGCGCATTTTCGGAAAGCATCGCGGTGTAGATCGGGTGTTTCGGCATCAGGTCCGCGATGAACTGGTGGCCGTGGGTGGCGTTATACTGGTCCGCGTCCTGGAAGTTCATGCCGAAGAAGCGCCCGGCCAGCCCGTCCCAGAACGGCGATCCGCCCGCCTCGTCGATGATCCCGCGCAGCTCGGCGAGGATACGGTCGGCGAAGCGCGCGCGGTGCATCCTGATGAACAGGTAGCGGCTGCGCGCCAGCAGCATCCCCAGCCCGCCCGCGCGCTCGCCGGGATGGAGGAACAGGCCGCCCACCTCGCTCGATCCCTCGAGGTCGGTGGTCAGCGACAGCATCTCCGCGCGGAAGGTGCGGCCGAGCTTCTCGCTATGCTGGGTCAGCACGCCGATGCGATAGGAATAGAAAGGGTGGCGCTGGCCCACCTGCGTGAAAAGCTGGCAGGTGCCGCGCACCTCCCCGGTGTCGATATTCTCCAGGATCAGGACGAAGGCTTCGTCCTCCAAAGTGTCCTCGGTGCGCGCGAAGGCGGCGGCGCTGCGTTCCAGCTTGGCGTGCAGCGCGCGGCGATCCGGCGGCAGGTTGGTGAAGCCGCCGCCGGTGAGCTTGGCCATCTCGTAGAGATGCGGCAGATCGGAATCCCGCGCCGCGCGGATAACGAATGTCACAGCCTGCCCTCCGCAATGCGCATGATGGTGACGGCGGACAGCGCGGCGCGCTCCGGCAGGCTGTCCACGATCAGGAATTCGTCAGAGGAATGGATCGCGCCGCCGCGCACGCCCATCGTGTCCACCACGGGGACGCCGCAGGCCGCGATATTGTTGCCGTCGCACACGCCGCCGGTCCCGCGCCAGGCGATCGTGAGGCCGAGGTCCGCGCCCGCGCCGCGCACCAGCTCGAACAATTTCGCCGCGCCGGTGTCGATCGGCTTCGGCGGGCGGTTGAAGCCGCCATGGACGGAGACGTGCACGTCATGCGCCGCCGCCACCTCCGCCGCCGCTGCGTCGATGGCCGCGCGGGCGCGGGCGATCTCCGCTTGCGAAGCCGGACGGAAGTTGACGCGCAGCACCGCGAGATCGGGGACGACATTGTTCGGTCCTCCGCCGTCGATCCGCGCCGGGTTCACCGCCAACTCGGGGGAGCGCGCAGCGGCGAGGCGCAAGGCGATATCGGCCGCCGCAACGATCGCGTTGCGCCCTTCCTCCGGGTTGCGCCCGGCATGGGCGGGGCGGCCGTGGATGACGATGGAGAAATTCCCCGTGCCGCCGCGCGCACCGGCCAGCGTGCCGTCCGGCAGCGCGGGTTCGTAGGTGAGCGCCGCCACCTTCCCGCGCGCCAGTTCGGCGATCAGCGCGGCGGAGGAGAAGGAGCCGGTTTCCTCGTCGGAATTGACCAGCACGTCATAGCCGATCGACAGGCCAGCCGCCTCCGCGCCCTCCAGCGCGGCGAGCATCACCGCGAGACCGCCCTTCATGTCCGCCACGCCGGGGCCGTTGATCGTGCCGTCCGCGCGATCCGCGAGCGACTGGAAGGCGTGATCGGCCGCGAACACCGTGTCCATATGCCCGGTGAGCAGCATCCGCACCGGCGCGCCGGGCCGGACGGAGAGGTGAAGGTGCGCGCCATGCGCCACCTGTTCCACCACGCCGGCGGCCGTCACGCGCTCGGCCGGGGCCGGGGGCACGAGCCGCAAGGCGCCGGGCAGGGGGGAGAAGGCGTCCGCCAGCATGGCCGCGACCCTTTCCAGCCCCGCGAGGTTGCCCGTGCCGCTGTTCACCGCCGCCCATTGCCGCACCCGCGCCAGCATCGGTGAAGCCTGCGCGCGTTCGACAGCGACCTTCTCGTTCGCCGACAATAACCTCATCGCCGGGTGGTAGCGCGGTTGCGGGGCGTTTGGAAATGCCCCGGCTTCAGAAGGTGTAGACCAGCGATGCCTTGCTGGCGGTATCGGTGGTGCGGCGGCCGTCCGGAGCCTGGCTTTCATATTGCACGGCATAGGAAAGCTGCGCCGAAACCGGCCCGAGCACGCGCGCCGCCAGCGCGGTCGTGCCGCTGACGGTGGAATTATAATGCTCCACATAGGCGGAGGCGACCTGCGTCAGCTTCACGCCGTTCATGAAATTCCAGCTGAAGTTCATGCTGCCGCGCGCCGCGATGCTGCTCTGCGCCGTATCGTCGGTGAAGGCGGTGTAGCGATAGGCCGGGCCAAGCTCCAGATCGAGCCGCATCGCCGGGCTCTGGATCGCGGTATAGCCCGCGCCGACCGACGTGGAATAACGCTGGGTATAGCCCATGAAGCGATCCGCCTCGAACTGGCTGGCGCCATAGATGTAGCGGCGCGAATCGATCTTGTAGTTCGGCTCGTAGCTGGCGAGATAATGTTCGCGCGTGGTGATGCCCAGGCTGCGCTGGTAATCGGCCTGCAGATGCATCTTGTGGCGCCATTGCAGCCCCTCGCGCGTCAGGTCCAGCAGGCCGGTCGCGCCCACGGTTTCGCTGTTGCCGGTGGTGAGGAAGCCGCCGACCTCGGCACGCCCCGCCCACAGGTCGAACACGCCGGCCTGGCGGACGCGCGTGTCGTGCGCGCGCTTGCGCTCGTCGCGCCATTCCTGCGCCAGCCGCGCCACGGCGTCCCCGCTCGCGGGATCGGCGGAGCGGGCATATTTGACGATCGTCGCCACCTCACCGTCGTTGCCGGCGGCGATGGCGGCATCCAGCATCGCGCGGATCGGCGCGGGGATCGCGGCCTCCTCCGCCTTTTCGCGCGGGGAGTCGCCGTCCGGGTGGTCGGCCGGGACGACGGCGTTGGCCAGCAGCAGCGGGGAAAGGAGGAGAAGCGCGCGCATGATGGGGAATTGTATCGGACTTTGTGGCGATTTTTGGGGCGCTGCGATCAGCCGAGATGATCGCGGAACGCCGCGAGCACCTGTTCGTAGAGCGCGCGCTTGAACGGCACGATCAGCCGCGGCAATTCATCCGGCTCGATCCATCGCCATGTGCGGAATTCGGGATGCTCCGTCCCGATATCGATGTCGCCGTCCGTGCCGGTGAAGCGGAACAGGAACCAGCGCTGGCGCTGGCCGCGATATCTGCCCTTCCACACCTTGCCGATCAGCTCCGGGGGCAGATCGTAGGTGAATTCCTCCGGCGCTTCGGCGATCAGCTCCAGATGCCGGGACGCGACGCCGGTTTCCTCGTGAAGCTCGCGGATCGCGGCCGCCCGCGCATCCTCGCCGGGGTCGATCCCGCCCTGCGGCATCTGCCACGCCTCCATCGTGGTGTCGATCCGCTGGCCGACGAAGGCGAGGCCGGCGCGATTTATCATCATCGCGCCCGCGCAGGGGCGATAGGGGAGGTCGTGCGTCATGCCCCGTCCATGCCACAGCCGGCGGCGCCCCGTCACCCCGGCCATGCGGCGGGATGACGGGTGGAAGCGATTATTTATCCGTCGCTTCCGCGATCGCGGTCTTCACCGCGGCGAGATAGCCGGCCACGTCCTTCGCGCTGGACGGGATCGCCTGGCGCAGGGTGACGAAGCCGTGGATGTTGCCCCTGGCCTCGCGGAACGTCACCGGCACGCCCGCTTCCGCCAGCGCGGCGGAATAGGCGCGGCCCTGATCGCGGATCGGATCGAGGCTGGCGGTGACGACCACGGCCGGCGGCAGGCCGGCGAGATCGCCGACCATCGGCGAACCCTTCACATGCTGCGGATCGGACGCATAATGATCGGCGAACCAGATCATCCCGTCGCGGGTGAGCAGGAAGCCTTCGGCGAATTGCTCGAACGAGGGATAGTCCTTCGTCATGTCGGCGGCCGGATAGATCGGGGCCTGCACGATCACCGGCACCGCCGCCGGATCGTCGCGCAGGATCATCGCCACCACGATCGTCAGGTTGCCGCCCGCGCTGTCGCCGGAGAGGACGAGGCCGGTCGCGGTGCGGCCAAGCTCCGCCGGGTTCGACGCCACCCAGCGCGCGGCGGCCTCGCAATCGTCTGGCGCGGCGGGCCAGCGCGCCTCGGGCGCGAGGCGGTAGTCCACCGACACCACCGGCAGATCGAGCTGGCGCGCCATTTCGGCGGTGAAGCTGGCATGCGTGTCGATGTCGCCGATCACGAAGCCGCCGCCGTGGTAGAACACCACCACCGGCCCCGGATCGCGCGTGGCGCGCGCATCGAACAGCCGCGCCGGGATCGGGCCGGCGGGGCCGGGGATGGAAAGATCCCTGACGACCGCAAGCTCGCCCACCGGCGGATCGGCGATATCCTTCATCGCCAGATAGACGGCGCGCGCCTCCGGCGGCTGCTGCTCGTGCATCTTCGGGCCGGGGACGTTGTTGAGATAATCGAGGAAGGCGCGCACGTCCGGGCGGACATAAGGGGCTGCATCACTCATTATCGGCCTCCTCGGCAAATCAAATTGCGCATTTCGCGTCACATAAGCACAGATGCGCCCTCTGCCAGCGGTTGTCGTCTCGCCCGCACGGGCTAGGGTCCGCGCGCATTCGAAAACTCAAGGAAGTCCCTTTGGCTACGGCCAGACATTATCTGACCCCAGAAGAAGCGAAATCCGACGCGCCGCTTGAAGCGGTGGTGGTGCGGTTCGCTGGCAATTCCGGCGACGGCATGCAGCTCACCGGCGGGCAATTCACCTTGTCCACCGCGCTTGCGGGCAACGACCTCGCGACCTTCCGGATTTCCCGGCCGAGATCCGCGCGCCCCAAGGCACGACCTTCGGCGTCTCCGCCTTCCAGATCAATTTCGGCTCGGCCGCGATGAGACGGCGGGCGACGCGCCCGACGTGCTGATCGCGATGAACCCGGCGGCGCTAAAAACCAACGTCAACGATCTGAAGGCCGCAGCCTGATCATCGCCGACGAGGGCGAGTTCACAGCGCGATCTCGCAAGGCGGGTACGAGGCCAATCCGCTCGACGATGACAGCCTCGCCAAATGGCAGGTCATCCGCCTCAACATCTCGCAGCTCACGCTCGATGCCGTGAAGCCCTTCGGGCTCGGCAACAAGGAAGCCTTGCGCTGCAAGAATATGTGGACGCTCGGGCTCGCGCTCTGGATGTTCGACCGGGATCGCGAGCCGATCATCCAGTGGCTGCGGAGCAAATTCGCCAAGGCGGCGGAGCTGGCCGAGGCCAATATCGCCGCGCTCAATGCCGGCCATGCCTATGGCGAGACCGCCGAAATGGGCGGGCAGGTGCATCAGCATCATATCGGCGCCGCGCCCGCGACGCCCGGCCTGTACCGTACCGTCACCGGCGCCGAGTCCATCTCGCTCGGGCTCGTCGCCGGCGCGCAGCTGGCGGGCCTGAAGATGTTCTTCGGCGGCTACCCAATCACCCCGGCCAGCGCGATCCTGCACCATCTGTCGCGGCTCAAGGAATATGGCGTCACCACCTTCCAGGCGGAGGATGAGATCGCCGCCATCGCCGCGGCGATCGGCGGCAGCTTCGCCGGCTCGCTCGGCGTCACCTCCTCCTCCGGCCCCGGCATCGCGCTGAAGGGCGAGGCGATGGGGCTTGCGATCATGACCGAGCTGCCGCTCGTCATCGTCAATTCGCAGCGTGGCGGCCCCTCGACCGGCCTGCCGACCAAGACCGAGCAATCGGATTCTATCAGGCCGTCTATGGCCGCAACGGCGACGCGCCCATGCCGGTCATCGCCGCCCGCTCGCCCGCCGACGCGTTCGACTGCGCGATCGAGGCGGTGCGGATCGCGGTCCAGTATATGACCCCGGTCATGCTGCTGACCGACGGCTATATCGCCAATGCCGCGAGCCCTGGAAGGTGCCGGACATGGCGGGCTATGCCCCGTTCCCGGTGCAGTTCCACACCGAGGCGCCGGCTGAAGGCGAGGCGGTAAACCCCTACAAACGCGACGAAAAACTCGCCCGCGTCTGGATCAAGCCCGGCACCGAAAAGCTTATGCACCGGATCGGCGGCATCGAGAAGGAAATCGACACCGGCCACATCAACTACAGCCCGTCGAACCATCAGGCGATGACCGACCTGCGCAAAGCGAAGATCGACGGGGTGAAGGTCCCCGACCAGATCGTCGAACTGGGCGCCGAGGGCGGCAAGCTGGCGGTCGTCGGCTGGGGCTCGACCTTTGGCCCGATCCATCAGGCGGTGCGCCGCAAGCGCGCCGAGGGCGTGGACGTCAGCCATATCCACATCCGCCACATCTGGCCGCTGCCCGCGAAC
>JASGGR010000115.1:0-10379 GCA_047602705.1 Sphingomonas bacterium
GCAGGCTCGTCGCGCCGTCGAGGATCGCGCCGTCGATCACCTGCCCCTGACCCGACTGCCGCGCCGCCAGCACGGCGCACACGATGCCGAACGCCAGATAGGCCGCGCCGCCGGCATAATCGCCCAGCAGATTGAGCGGCACCACCGGATCGCCGCCCACCGGCCCGATCATGTCGAGCACTCCGGTCAGCGCGATATAGTTGATATCGTGCCCGGCATCCTGAGACAGCGGGCCATCCTGCCCCCAGCCGGTCGCGCGGGCATAGACCAGCGCTGGGCGGCGCGCGAGGCAGGGTTCGGGGCCGAAGCCCAGCCGCTCGGCCACGTCGGGGCGAAAGCCCTCGATCAGCACGTCGGCCCGCTCCACCAGCCGGAGCAATGCGGCCAGCCCCTCCGGCCGCTTCAGGTCGATCGCGACCGAGCGCTTGTTCCGGTCGCGCAGGTTGAAGCGCGTGGGGAGTTCCACCGGCAGGTCCGCATTGGCGATGCGATCGATGCGGATCACCTCCGCGCCCATGTCGCCGAGCAGCATCCCGCAGGAGGGCGTAGGCCCCAGACCGGCGATTTCGATCACCTTCAGGCCGGTCAATGCGCCGCTCATCCAACTGCCTCCCTCCGCATCGGGGCCGATCCGCCCCGCTCGCCGGAAGGATGGCGCGGGCCGTGCGGCTTTGCAATATCGATCGGTTGGCCGTTAGAAAATATTCGGATGCCCGACGGCGCGCTTCCTGCGCTGCCCGGTCAGGAGCGGCGGCGTGCCGGGCCGCTCGCCCGGGCCTCGCGGGTCAATATGCCTTCCAGCATGGAGGATTCGATCATGTCGCACACGCCCTCGATCGTCATGCGCGAAGGGCGGAACCATTCGATCACGCCGTTCATGGAATCGAGCAGGAAGGAGATGAAGGTGATGTGGTCGATCGCGGCGGAGAATTCGCCGCTCTTCACGCCGCGGTCGAACACCTCGAACCAGATCTGCGCATAGGTGAGCCGGTTGCTGCGCGTGCGGCGCTTCATCACCGGCGGCAGATATTCGTAGATGCGCAGATAGGTGTTGGCGTCGTCGCGCACGTCGAGGAAGCAGGTGACGTGCGCGTGGATCATCGTGCGCAACTGCTCCGTGGCGGTCGCCGCTTCGCCCAGCGCGGCGACCTGCTGCGTCACCGTTTTTGTCAGGCGCTCGATGCCGGCGAGCAGCACCTCGTCGAGCAGCACCTCCTTCGACGGGAAGTGATAATAGACGCTTCCCGCCTTCAGCCCGCTCAGCGCGGCGATGTCCCGCAGCGAGCAATCGGCATAGCCCTTTTCGGCGAAGCGCCGGGCAGCCGCCCCGAGGATGGTGGCGCGGGTGATATCGCCCTTCTTCCGCGGCTTTTTCCTTCCCTGCGGCTCGACGTCCGACAACCTGCTCCCCCTTTTCGTCTCTCCGGCGGCGGGGGAGGGATAGCGGCTTGCCCCTTGCCGGTCCAGCCATGCCCGGGCCGCCTCGCACGAAGGGGAATATCGCATACGGGCATTGACGAATGAAGCATAAAATGTCTAACAACCGTTAGAAAATATTGCTGCGATTCGAACGGAGAGAGGCCTCGACATGGATTATTCGCTAAGCGCCGAACAGCAGGCGATCATCGAGGCGGCGGAGAAGATCTGCGAGAAGTTCGGCCTCGATTACTGGCTGGAACGCGAGCTGAAGGGCGGCTTCCCGGAGGAATATTTCCAGGAGGTGGCGCGGGGCGGCTGGCTCGGCATCGCCATGCCGGAGGAATATGGCGGCGCGGGGCTGGGGATCACGGAAGCGGCGCTGTTCCTGCGCACCGTGGCGTCCGGCGGCGGCGCGCTGGCGGCCGCCTCCGCGATCCACATGAACATCTTCGGCCTGCATCCCGTCGTGCTCTTCGGCACCGATGAGCAGAAGAAGCGCATCCTGCCGCCCTTCACGCGCGGCGAGACCAAGGCGTGCTTCGCCGTCACCGAGCCGGATACCGGCCTCAACACCACCAAGCTGAAGGTGAAGGCCGAGCTGAAGGGCGACAAATATTACATCACCGGCAAGAAGGTGTTCATCTCCACCGCGCAGGTGGCGGAGCACATGCTGATCCTCGCGCGCACCACGCCGATCGAGCAGGTGAAGAAGCGCACCGAGGGGCTGAGCCTGTTCTACACGAAGCTCGATCGCGATTACGTGCAGATCCGCGAGATCGAGAAGATGGGCCGCAAGGCGGTCGACACCAACGAATTGTTCATCGACGGCCTGCCCGTGCCGGTGGAGGACCGGATCGGCGAGGAGGGCAAGGGCCTCGAATATATCTTCCACGGCATGAACGCGGAGCGCTGCCTCGTCGGGGCGGAAGCGGTGGGGATCGGGCAGGCGGCGATCCGGCTCGCGACGCAATATGCCAAGGACCGCATCGTGTTCGATCGCCCGATCGGCATGAACCAGGGCATCCAGCACCCGCTAGCGCAGAGCTGGGCGGAGCTTGAGGCGGCCGATCTGATGATCTTGCGCGCCGCGACGATGCTCGATCAGGGCCTGCCCTGCGGCACGGAGGCGAACGCGGCGAAGCTGCTCGCCTCGCAGGCCGGCATGAAGGCGTGCCAGACGGCGATCCTGACGCACGGCGGCTTCGGCTATGCGAAGGAATATCACGTCGAACGCTTCCTGCGCGAAATGTGGGTGCCGTACATCGCGCCGGTCAGCCCGCAGCTCATCCTCAGCAACATCGCCGAGCGCAAGCTGGGCCTGCCCAAATCCTATTGACGGAGACCGAAACCATGGCGTTGAAACCCACCCGTTCCTTCATGTTCGTCCCCGGCAACAAGGAGAGCATGATCGAGAAGTCGGCCAAGGCCGGCGCCGACGCGCTGATCCTCGATCTGGAGGACAGCGTGCCCCATGGCGAAAAGGCCGCCGCGCGCGATCTGGTGGCGAGCAAGATCGACTGGCTGGTCGAGCAGGGCCAGCGCCTCTACGTCCGCATCAACCGCAGCCCGCATCTCTACGATCTCGACGACCTGCTCGCGGTGGTGCGGCCCGGCGTGGAGGGCATCTATATCTCGAAGCCCAACGGCTATGAGGATGTCGTCACCGCATCCTCGATGATCACCGAGGCGGAATGGCGCAACGGCGTGGCGCTCGGCACGCTCGGCCTGATCCCGCTGCTGGAGACCGCCAAGGCGTTGCAGGACGCCTATGAGATCGCCTGCGTGCCGCGCGTCACCGCGATCGTCGGCGCGACCGCGAAGAACGCCGACGTCGCGCGCGCGCTCAACACGGTATGGTCGCCGGAAGGGCGCGAGACGCTCTACCTCAAGTCGCGCATCGTCATGGCGGCGCGCGCGGCGGGCAAGCGGCCGATCGGCGGCGTGTGGCAGCAGATCCGCGACCTCGACGGGCTGCGCGCCTCGTCGCTCAACGACCGCGCGCTGGGCATGGACGGCGAGCTGGCGCTGCATCCGTCGAACGTGCCGGTCATCAACCAGGTCTACAGCCCCTCGCCGGAGGACGTGGCTTATTATCGCGGCATGATCGACGCGCTGGAGCAGGCGCAGGCGAACGGCCGCGCCTCCGTGGTCTATGACGGCGAGCATATCGACATCGCCCACGTCAAGACCGCGCACGACATCATCGCGCTCGCCGAAGCGTTCAATTGAGGAGATTCCCCATGGCCGTGAATTATCAGGAACTGGCGACCGGCAAATATTATGAGGAGCTGGAGCCGGGCATGGTGTTCAAGCATTCGATCACCCGCACGGTGACGGAAGCCGACAATCTCATGTTCAGCACGATGACGTATAACTGCGCGTGGCTGCACATGGACGACGAATATTGCAAGACGACCATCTACGGCAAGCGCCTCGTCAACAGCCTGTTCACGCTGGCGCTGGCCTGCGGCGTGACGGCGGGCGACACGACGCTGGGCACCACGCTCGGCAACCTCGGCTTTTCGGACATCAAGTTCCCGAAGCCGGTGTTCATCGGCGACACGCTCTACGTCGAGACCGAAGTCCTCAGCCGCCGCGAATCCAGGTCGCGCCCGGATAACGGCATCGTCGAGTTCGAGACGCGCGCGCACAACCAGCGCGGCGAGATGGTGTGCAGCCTGCGCCGCACCGGCCTGATGATAAAGAAAAGCTCGCTTCAGGCGGCGGCATGAGGATGAAGGCGCTCGCGGGCATCGGCATGCCGGGATTCGCGAGACAGCCATGAGCGCCGATATGGATCGCGTCGCCGCCGTCGCGCGGGCATGGAGCGCGGCGGCGACCCCATGGGATGCCGCCGCGCTCGCCGCGCTTTATGCCGGCGATGCGATGCTGTTCGGCGGAAGGCCGGGCCATTCGGTCGGCGCGGACGGCATCGCCGCCTATTTCGACAGCTATCGGGGCGTGATCCTGTCGGCCTCGCTCGACCTGTTCGAGCAGCGGATCGCGCGGATCGGGGAAAGCGCGCTGCTCGCGCAGGGCTTCTGCACCTTCGCCTTCGTGCTGGCGGGGGATCGCCACACGCGATCCGTGCTGCGCACGACATGGCTGCTCGACTGGAGCGAGGGACGGACATTGATCCGCGCCCATCACTTCTCGCCCGTGCCCGAAGCGCCGCCGCTGGGCGGGTAGAGTCGATTCAATCGGATCGAGGCGTTCCCCCGCTTTCGCGGAGGCACACTTCCGCGCCTCAACTCAGAGCCGCGCCCAGACCGATTTCACTTGCGTGTACATCTCGATCGATTCCTGGCCATATTCGCGGCCAAGGCCCGATTGCTTGTAGCCGCCGAAGGCCATGATCGGATCGGCCTCGCCATAGGAATTGATCCAGATCCGCCCCGCCTTCATCGCCCGCACCATCCGGTTCGCGCGGCTCATATCGCGGGTCCATACCGCGCCGGCGAGCCCGTAGCTGGTGTCGTTCGCCTTGCGGATCGCATCCGCCTCGTCCCTGAACGGAATGATCGAGACGACGGGGCCGAAGATTTCCTCCTGCGCGATCTTCGATGCGTTGTCGACGTTGCTGAAGATGGTCGGCTCGACGAAATAGCCGGTGTCGCCGACGCGCGATCCGCCGCCGTTCAGCGTCGCGCCGCTTTCCTTGCCCGCCTCGATATAGCCCATCACGCGCTCGCGCTGGACGGAGGAGATCAGCGGCCCCAGCTTCGTATCCTCCGCGAAGGGCGAGCCGATCTTGTAGGTCGCGGCCATCGCGGCGACGCGCCCGGCCACCTCGTCATGGATGTCCTGCTGGACGAGGATGCGCGTGCTGGCGGAGCAGACCTGCCCCGAATTGCCGCAGAAGCTACGCACCGCAAGGTCGATCGCCCTGTCGAGATCGGCGTCCGCGAAAAGGATGTTGGGCGATTTCCCGCCCAGCTCCAGCGTCACCTTCTTCAGGTTGTCCGCCGCCGCGCGCATGATCTGCTTGCCGACGGCGGTGGAGCCGGTGAAGGCCATCTTGTCGATATCGGGATGCGCGGCGATCGCGGCGCCGGCGGTGGCGCCGCGGCCGGTGACGATGTTGACCACGCCGGGCGGCAGGTCCGTCTCCGCGATCAGCTCGGCGAGCCGCAGCGTGCTGAGCGAGGCGAGTTCCGCCGGCTTCAGCACCACCGTATTGCCGCACGCCAGCGCATTGGCGATCTTCATCGCGGACATGACGATCGGCACGTTCCACGCCACGATCTGCCCGCACACGCCCACCGGCTCGCGCAATGTATAGTTGAACACGTCGGGCGCGCTGGGGTTGGTCGCGCCGAAGATCTTGGTGGGCCAGCCGGCATAATAGCGGAACTGGGTGACGACGGCGGCAAGGCTGGCGGTGGAATACCAGAGCGGCATGCCGTTATCGATCGTCTCGATCGCGGCCAGCTCGGCGGCATGGGCCTCCACGATATCCGCGATCTTCAGCAGGACGAGCGTGCGCTGATGCGGGCCGATCCCGGCCCAGGCGGAGGATTCGAACGCGGAGCGCGCGGCCCTCACCGCCTTGTCCACGTCGGCCGCGTCGGCATCGGCGATGCCGGTGAGCGCGCGTTCGGTTTCGGGATTGAGCGTCTCCAGCGTGCGGCCCGATTCCGCCGCGACCCGCTGGCCGCCGATCAGCATCTTCTTCGGCCCGGCGACGATCCATTGCAGCGCGCGCGTCCGGGCGGGATTAACGGCGGCGGCCGGCTCAGGAATGTTCGTTTCTGGCATCGTCCATCTCCTGCTTTCGGCTTTTTTGCGGAAAGCCGCGATCTTGTCATGATGAGGCATCGGGCGCGTTCCCCCGACAGGCGGACGCCGCATGATCCTTGACGGGAAGAGTAGGAGCGCTAATTCAGTCGGTCAACAGTTAGAATAGTGGAGAACGAGCGTGACAGCGATCCTGGAGGGGGTGCGTATCCTCGATTTCGGCCGGTATATCGCCGGGCCGTTCTGCGCCGCGCTGCTGGCCGATATCGGCGCGGAGGTGATCCGCATCGAGCGCCCCGGCGGCGGGGACGATCGCTACCTGATGCCCGCGACCCGCGCCGGGGAGGGGGCGATGTTCCTCCAGACGGCGCGGGGCAAGAAATCCCTGACGCTCGACATCGGCGCCCCGGCGGCGCGGCCGGTGATCGAGCGGCTGGTGGCCAGCGCGGATATCGTGGTCGCCAATTTCTCGGCCGGGGCGCTGCGGCATTTCGGGCTGGATTACGAGACGCTGAAGGCGATCCGGCCGGATATCATCCTGACGACGATCGGCGCGTTCGACGCGGACAGCGACATGGCCGAGGCGGTCGGCTTCGACGGCGTGGGGCAGGCGGTGAGCGGCGCGATCTACCTCACCGGGGAGCCGGACAGGCCCTATCGCTCGGCGACGTCCTATGTCGATTATTCGACCGCCATCTCCGCCGCCTTCGGCACGCTCGCCGCGCTGATCCGGCGGATGCGGACGGGGGAGGGGAGCAAGGTGGAGGCGACATTGGTCGGCACCGCGCTCAACATCATGAACCCGACGCTGATGGAGCAGGAGGCGGGGGCCAACGTCCGCACGCCGATCGCCAACCGCAGCCCGATCGCCGGCCCGTCCGACATGTTCCGCGCCCGCGACGGCTGGTTCATCGTGCAGGTGATCGGCCAGGGGATGTTCAGGCGCTGGACGAAGATGATGGGGCGGCCCGACCTGCTGGACGATCCGCGCTTCGCCAACGACATCCAGCGCGGCCGCAACGGCGCGGAGCTGAGCGCGATCATGGCCGGATGGGCCGCCGAGCGGAGCCGCGACGAATGTCTCTCCACCATCGCCTCGTTCAACATCGGCGCCAGCCCGGTGCTGACGCCGGCCGACGTGGTGGGCGGGGCGATGGGGCTGCGCGACACCTATTTCCGCAAGGTCGATTGCCCCGATACGGATGGCGTGTCCTTCGCCTGCCCGCCCGCGAGCATCGGCCCCGACGCGCAGGACGCGCTGAGGCGACCGCCGGTGCTGGGCGAGCACAGCGACGCATTGCTGGCCGGCCTGGGGCTGAGCGCGGAGGAGATCGCCGCGCTGCGGAGCGCGGGGGTGGTGTGACGCTTCCGATCACCGCCCCGGCCAGGGTCAGGACCCTGGCCGGGGAGGCGGGGATCGCTCACACGCGTTCGAAGATGGCGGCCATGCCCTGTCCGCCGCCGATGCACATGGTTTCGAGGCCGTAGCGCACGTCGCGGCGCTGCATCTCGTGCAGCAATGTGGTCATGATCCGCACGCCGGTCGCGCCGATCGGATGGCCGAGCGAGATGCCGGAGCCGTTGACGTTGAGCTTGTCGCGCTCGTCCCAGCCCAGCCCCTTGAGCACCGCGAGCACCTGCACCGCGAACGCCTCGTTGATCTCCACCAGCCCCATGTCGTCCATCGACAGGCCGGTCTTGCCGAGCAGCTTCCTCACCGCAGGCACCGGGCCGATCCCCATCCGCGCCGGATCGCAGCCCACCGCCGACCAGCCGCTCAGGAAGGCGAGCGGGGTGAGGCCCAGCCCGGCCAGCTTGTCCTCCGCCACGATCAGGCAGGCGGCGGCCGCGTCGTTCTGCTGCGCGGCATTGCCGGCGGTGACGGTGCCGTCCTTCATCAGCGGGCGCAGCTTCGCCAGCGTCTCCGGCGTGGTCCCGGCGCGGATGCCCTCGTCGCGCGCGAACGTCACCGGATCGCCCTTGCGCTGCGGCACGGAGACGGGGACCACCTCCCCGGCGAACCGGCCCTCCGCCCATGCGGCGGCGGCGCGGCGCTGGCTCTCGGCGGCATAGGCATCCGCCTCCGCGCGGCCGATCGCATGATCCTTCGCCAGATTTTCCGCCGTCTCGATCATGCCGGAGATGAAGCCGAA
This sequence comes from Sphingomonas bacterium, assembly GCA_047602705.1. Taxonomy (GTDB): domain Bacteria; phylum Pseudomonadota; class Alphaproteobacteria; order Sphingomonadales; family Sphingomonadaceae; genus Sphingomonas. The sequence continues at coordinate 8,310 of JASGGR010000115.1, forward strand.
CCGCTCCACCGGCTGCGAGCGCTCGCGCCCGCGATCGAGCCGGTCGTAGAGCTGCGTCGTGCCGGAGCGCTTTCCCCAGCGCATGTCGGTGGTGTAATATTCGATGCGGCTCATGCTCTCCACGCCGCCGGCCATCACCACGTCGCACGCGCCGCTCTCGACCATCATCGCCGCCGTGACGATCGCCTGCAGCCCGCCGCCGCAGCGCCGGTCGAGCTGCATGCCCGGCACCTCGATCGGCAGGCCCGCCGACAGCGCGATCCAGCGGCCGGCGCACGGCGTCTCGCTGTTGGCGTATGATTGGGCGAACACGACGTCCTCGATCCGGGCGGGATCGATGCCGGCGCGCTCGATCACCGCCTTCGCGACGATGCTGCCGAGCGTCTCGACGGGAACGTCGCGCAGCGCCCCGCCGAACGCGGCGACGGGGGTGCGCAGGGGGGCGACGATGGCGGCGCGACGCATCTCAATAGCTCCGGGGCATGCCGAGGACATGCTCGGCGAGGAAGGAGAGGATCAGGTTCGTGGAGATGGGCGCGACCTGGTAGAGGCGCGTCTCGCGGAACTTGCGCTCCACGTCATATTCCTCCGCGAAGCCGAAGCCGCCATGCGTCTGGATGCAGACGTTGCCTGCCTCCACCGAGGCGTCGGCGGCGAGCATCTTCGCCATGTTCGCTTCCGCGCCGTTGGGCTTGCCCGCCTCGTAGAGCCGCGCGGCCTCATGCACCATCAGCTCGGCCGCGCGCATGTTGGCATAGGCGCGCGCGATCGGGAAGGAGATGCCCTGGTTCTTGCCGATCGCGCGGCCGAAGACGTGGCGCTCACCGGCATATTCCACGGACTTCCTGGTGAACCACTTGGCGTCGCCGACGCATTCCGCCGCGATCAGCGTGCGCTCCGCGTTCATGCCGGACAGGATGTAGCGGAAGCCCTTGCCCTCCTCGCCCAGCAGGTTGGCGGCGGGGATGCGCATGTTGTCGAAGAACACTTCGGTGGTGGCGTGGTTCATCATCGTGCGGATCGGGCGGATGGTGAGCGAGCCGTCCGCCAGCGCCTGCTTCATGTCGACGATGAAGGTGGAAAGCCCTTCCGTCTTCTTCGCCGCCTGATCGCGCGGCGTGGTGCGCGCGAGCAGCAGCATCAGGTCCGAATGCTCGGCGCGGCTCGTCCAGATCTTCTGGCCGTTGACGACATAATGATCCCCGTCGCGCACCGCCACGGTGCGCAATGCGGTGGTGTCGGTGCCGCTGGTCGGCTCGGTCACGCCGAAGGCCTGCAGGCGCAGCTCGCCGGTCGCGATCTTCGGCAGATAGGCGCGCTTCTGCTCCTCCGACCCATGGCGCAGGATCGTGCCCATCGTATACATCTGCGCGTGGCAGGCGCCGCCGTTGCAGCCCTCCGCCTGGATCGTCTCCAGGATCGCCGCCGCCGCCGTGAGGCCGAGGCCGGAGCCGCCATATTCCTCCGGGATCAGCACGGAGAGATAGCCCGCCTCCGTCAGCGCCTTCACGAAGGCCGAGGGATATTCGCGCCTCGCATCCAGCTCCCGCCAGTATTCGCCGGGGAATTCCGCGCACAATTTGCGCACGCCCTCGCGGATCTCGGGGAAATCCTCGCTGTCATAGGGGCTGAGATTCATCTGGGCGCTCCGCTGGATGTAATAAGGTCAGGAAAGGGAATGGGTGGTGAAATGCCCCTGATCCGCGATGACGATATCGCGTTCGACGACGCGGGCGCGGAAGGCGCCGTTGCTCCATATCTCGGTGCGGATCGTCTCGCCAGGCAGCACCGGCGCGGCGAAGCGCAGGCCGACCGTGCGCAGCGCCTCCGCGCGATAGCCGAGCGGCCCGCGCAGCAGGGCGTGGACGATCACGCCCATCGTGCACAGCCCGTGCAGGATCGGCCGCCCGAACCCGGCCTTCGCCGCGACGCCGGGGTCGCTGTGCAGCGGGTTGAGATCGCCGTTGAGGCGATAGAGCAGGGCCTGCTCCGGGCGGGTGGGCAGATCGATCGCGAGGTCGGGCTGGCCCTCCGCCGCCGGGGCCGCCGGCGCGGGCGGGGCGACGCCAT
>JASGGR010000116.1:0-10261 GCA_047602705.1 Sphingomonas bacterium
TCGCCCATCAGCTCGACGAACTTGTCGATCTTCTCGATGCTGCCCGTCACCTCGAACACGAAGCTGGAGGTGGTGGCGTCCACCACGCGCGCGCGATAGACGTCGGCGAGGCGCAGCGCCTCGATGCGATGGTCGCCGGTGCCGCGCACCTTCACCAGCGCCAGCTCGCGCTCGACATGCGCGCCCTCCGCCGTGAGATCGTGGACGCGGTGGACCGGCACCAGCCGGTCGAGCTGCGCCACGATCTGCTCCAGCGTCGCGGGGCTGGCGGAGGTGACGATGGTGATGCGGCTGACCGACTTGTCGGCCGTGATCTCGCTCACCGTCAGGCTTTCGATATTATAGCCGCGCGCCGTGAACAGGCCGGCGATCCGGGCGAGGATGCCCGGCTCATTGTCCACGATCACCGCCAGCGTGTGGCGTTCGGCCTTTTCTTCCTTGATGTGCATGTCGCTCTCGCTCCCCGCCCCGGATCGGGGAGGGGTTTGGGTAGTGGAAGGGGTAAAGCGGATCAGACCAGCGCCTTGGCCTCGTCGTCCATCGTGCCGGATACCTCGTTGGCCTGGAGGATCATCTCGGTATGCGCGGCGCCCGAGGGGATCATGGGGAAGCAATTGGCGAGCTTCGCCACGCGGCAATCCACCATCACCGGCCCGTCATAGGCGAGCATCTCCGCGATGCCGCCTTCGAGCTGGTCGGGCCGCTCGATGCGGATGCCTTTCCATCCATAGGCCTCGGCCAGCTTCACGAAATCGGGGAGCGCGTCCGAATAGCTTTCGGCATAGCGGCTTTCATAGGTCAGCTCCTGCCACTGGCGGACCATGCCCATATATTCGTTGTTGAGGATGAAGATCTTCACCGGCAGGCGATATTGCGTCGCCGTGCCCAGCTCCTGGATGTTCATCTGGATCGAGGCCTCGCCGGCGATATCGATCACCAGCGCATTGGGATTGCCGAGCTGCGCGCCGATCGCGGCGGGCAGGCCGTAGCCCATCGTGCCGAGGCCGCCGCTCGTCAGCCACTTGTTCGGGCTCTCGAAGTCGAAATGCTGCGCCGCCCACATCTGGTGCTGGCCGACCTCTGTGGTGATGATCGGGGCCTTGTCGCGCGTCGCCTCCCACAGGGCGCGGATCGCGCGCTGCGGCATGATCTCCGCGCCTCCCTCGGGGAAATCGAGGCTGCGGACCGCGCGCCAGCCCTCGATCCGCCGCCACCATTCGGAGATGTCGGGCTTCGGATGCTGGCGCGACTTCCAGATGTGGACCATGTCCTCCATCGCATGGCCGGCATCGGCGAGGATGCCGAGGTCGATCCGCACCGTCTTGTTCATCGAGGAACGATCGACGTCGATATGCACCTTGCGGCTGTTGGGGCTGAACGCGTCCAGCCGCCCCGTCACGCGATCGTCGAACCGCGCGCCGATCGCGATGATCAGGTCCGCCTGGTTCATCGCCCAATTGGCCTCATAGGTGCCGTGCATCCCCAGCATCCCCAGCCATTGCGGGCTGGATGCGGGGAAGGCGCCGAGGCCCATCAGCGTGGAGGTGACGGGCGCGCCGGTCACCCGCGCCAGCTCGCGCAGCATCTGGGCGGCGGCCGGGCCGGAGTTGATGACGCCGCCGCCGGTATAGAGGATCGGGCGCTCGGCGGCGGCCAGCATGTCCACCACCTGCTCGATCTGCGCGCGATCGGCCTTCAGCGGCGGGCGATAGGTCTTGTGCTGGATCGGGCCGGGCTTCGCATAGCGGGCGGTGGCGACCTGCACGTCCTTCGGGATGTCGATCACCACCGGGCCGGGGCGGCCGGAGGTGGCGATGTGGAACGCCTCATGGACGATCGAGCCGAGGCGGGACGGGTCCTTCACCAGATAATTGTGCTTGGAGCAGTGGCGGGTGATGCCCACCGTGTCCGCTTCCTGGAAGGCGTCCGACCCGATCAGGTGCGTCGCCACCTGCCCGGTGATGACCACCATCGGGATCGAATCCATCAGCGCGTCGGTGATGCCGGTGACGGCGTTGGTGGCGCCGGGGCCGGAGGTGACGAGCACCACGCCCGGCTTGCCGGTGGCGCGGGCATAGCCCTCCGCCGCATGGGTCGCGGCCTGTTCGTGGCGCACGAGGATGTGGCGAATCCGCTTCGCCCGGAAGATCGCGTCATAGATCGGAAGGACCGCGCCCCCCGGATAGCCGAAGATGACGTCCACGCCGAGATCGCACAGCGCCTCGACCAGGATGTCTGCTCCGCTCTTCTCGGCCACGTCGGTCACTCCTTTTTTACATGCTGCACGAGCGAATAGCCCACGCGGAAGGCGGGCGCTATAGCACGTAAAATTACGCGTCAAGGATTAATGTTGAAATATTGTTTCAAATTGTCTTTCGGCACCTGCGAAAGGCGCGGCCAATTGGCGGGCGGCTGGCGGCGGAACCACGTATATTGCCGCTTGGCATAGCGGCGGGTCGCGAATTGCGCCGCGGCGAGCGCCTGATCGCGGGTGATCCCGCCCGCGAGCATGGCGGCGATTTCGGGCACGCCGATCGCGCGGCGGACGGGGGCGTCGGCGGGAAGGTCGGCGCGGGCGAGGAGCGCGGCGGCTCCTCCACCGCGCCGCCATCGAACATCGCCACCAGCCGCGCGTCGCAGCGCGCCGCAAGCTCGGCGCGATCGGGCAGCAGGATCAGCGGGCGCAGGTCGATCGCGTCGCCGATCCGCCCTCGCCGCGCCTGCCAGTCCGCGAGCGGCCGGCCGGTGAGCGCCACCTCCAGCGCGCGCGCCACCCGCGCGGTGTCGGCCAGGCGCGCGGCGGCGGCCGGGTCTTCGCGGGCGAGCGCGGCATGGGCCTCCGCGACCGGCAGGCCGCGCACCTGGGCGCGGATGTCGGCGCGATCTCCGGCACGGGCGCGATGCCGTCGATCAGGGTGCGGAGATAAAGGCCGGTGCCGCCGACGAGGATCGGCAGCAATCCCGCGTCGAGCGCCCCCGCGATCGCGGCGCGCGCGTCGAGCGCCCATTGCGCGGCGGAACAGGCGGTCGCCCCGTCCAGATAGCCGAACAGGCGATGCGGCGCGCGCGCTTCCTCCGCAGCGTCCGGGCGGGCGGAAAGGATGCGCAGGTCGCGATAGACCTGGCTCGCATCGGCGTTGACGACCACGCCACCCGCCTGTTCCGCCAGCGCCACCGCCAGCGCGGACTTGCCGCTGGCGGTCGGCCCTGCGATGAGCGCCACCTTCGGTTTGGAGACAATCGTGTTCACGGCGACGCTGATAGCAACGGGACGGCTCACGGCTCAAATCCTGTCGGACGCGCTGGACGCGCTTGCGGCAGCCGGCTGCGCGCCGGGCGACGTGGCGTGGCTGGACGACGGGGACGCGGCCGATATCCGCTTCTGCAACGCTCCGGCGGCGGCCCGGGCGGCGCTGGAGGGCGCGTTCGATCGCGTCGACGTGGTGGTGCAGCCCACGGCGGGCCGCGAGAAAGGATTGCTGGTCGCGGACATGGATTCCACCATGATTACGGTGGAGTGCATCGACGAGCTGGCCGATTATGCGGGGATCAAGCCCCGGATCGCCGAGATCACCGAAGCGGCGATGCGTGGCGAGCTGGATTTCGGGCAGGCGCTGGACGCGCGCGTGGCGCTGCTGCGCGATCTGGGCGCGGATGCGATCGAGCGATGCCGGGCTGAACGCGTGAGGATCATGCCCGGCGCCGAGGTGCTGGTGAAGACGATGTGCGCGCGCGGCGCGACGGCGATCCTCGTTTCCGGCGGTTTCACCGCCTTCGCCGGGCCGGTCGGGGAGGCGATCGGCTTCGACCGGGTGATCGCCAACCAGCTTCACGTCGCGGAGGGGCGGCTGACGGGGACGGTGGCGAAGCCGATCGTCGATTCGTCCACCAAGGAGCGCACCCTGCGCGAGGCGCGGGCCGAATTGCGGCTGGCGGATGGACAGACGCTGGCGGTGGGCGACGGCGCGAACGATCTCGCGATGATCGGCATCGCCGGGCTGGGCGTGGCCTATCACGCCAAGCCGATCGTGGCCGAAGCGGCGGCGGCGCGCGTGGATCACGGGGATCTCACCGCATTGCTCTGGGCGCAAGGCATCGCGCGGAAGGATTGGGTGGCGATCTGATTCCCTCTTTTGAGAGGGAAGAGAAGGTCAGGGCGCGATCACCATGCACGGCACGCCGGCCTTGCCGCATGCCGCCTGTGCCGCCGCGCGGCTGGCGAAGCCGGTGGCGAGGAGTTTCGTGACCTGGCCGCTTCGGGCGTAGCTCACGCGCCCGCCGGTCCTGTCGCCGACCCTTGCCCATAACGCGCGCGCATTGCCCTCGTCACGGAACGCGCCGAGCTGGATGCGCCACTTGCCGCCTGCCACCACCGTAGGCGCAGGCGCAGGCGCAGGCGCAGGCGCAGGCGCAGGGGCGGGGGCCTTCGTTTCCCTCCGCACGGGTGCTGGCTGCTTTGCCGATACCGGCGCCGCGAGGACGGGGGCAGGGGCCGAGCGGTGCGCGCGGCCTTCCACCTCGATCCGGCTCGCCATCGCAAGGCCTTGCTGGCGCTGCGCCTCGGAGATCAGCGAATCCATCTGCGCCAGCGTCGGCGCGGCCTGCGGCAGGCCCTGCTGCGAGGCGCGCGAGACCAGCGCATAGGCGCGCACCCAGTCCTTCGGCGCGCCATCGCCGTTGAACAGCATCGTGCCGAGCACCAGCTCCGTGCGCTTCTCGTCGCGCGCGGCGGATTTCTCCAGCCACGGCAGCGCATCGGCCTTCCGGCCATCGCGGAACAGGATCAGGGCGTAATTGTCCCCGGCCTGCGGATGACCCTGCACGGCGGCCCTGCGGAACCATTCGGCCGCCTGCCTCTGGTCGAGTGGCACGCCGCGCCCCAGCTTGCTGGCCTGGCCCATGTTGAACTGCGCATCGGCATCGCCCGCGTTGGCCGGCGCGCGCCATTCGGAGACCGCGCGATCATAATCGCCGCGCCCCCAGGCCTCCACGCCGGCCTTCACGTCCGCCGCCGCGGGCGCGGCCATGGCGATCAGCGTTATTGCGCCGAGACTGGCGAGCCTCATCGTGTCAGATCCCATCGAAAATCCGAATGACGGGGATGATCTATCACCGGCCCGTTAACCATTTCCTCCCTTTGAATCCGGGATGGACCGAATTCCATCGGCGCGATTCGGGTAACGATCCGGGCTTCCGCGCCATTTACCTTTCCTTATCCTCCGATGTGGCATCCCCGACGCTGAACAGGCGGAATTCGAGGGAAATATGCGCGTTCTGGCAATGGCATCGCAAAAGGGAGGGTCCGGCAAGACCACCTTGTCCGGCCACCTCGCCGTGCAGGCGCAGCTTTCCGGCGCGGGGCCGGTGGTGCTGATCGACATCGATCCGCAAGGCTCGCTGGCGGATTGGTGGAACGAGCGGACGGAGGAATATCCCGCCTTCGCGCAGACCACGGTGGCGCGGCTGGCGGCCGATCTGGAGGTGCTGCGGCAGCAGGGCTTCAAGCTGGCCGTGATCGACACCCCGCCCGCCATCACCATGGCGATCCAGAGCGTGATCCAGGTGGCCGAGCTGATCGTGATCCCCACGCGCCCCAGCCCGCATGACCTGCGCGCCGTGGGGGCGACGGTCGATCTGTGCGAGCGCGCCGGCAAGCCGCTGATCTTCGTCGTCAACGCCGCCACGCCCAAGGCGCGCATCACCAGCGAGGCGGCGGTGGCGCTGTCGCAGCACGGCACCGTGGCGCCGATCACGATTCACCAGTGCACCGATCTCGCCGCGTCGATGATCGACGGGCGGACCGTGATGGAAGTGATCCCAACGGCCGTTCCGCGGCCGAGGTGACGGCATTGTGGGCCTATATGTCGGACCGGCTGGAAAAGAATTTCCGCCGTACTGTGTTCGCCGCGCCGGGCGTGCCGACCGGACTGGTCGGGGCCCGGCCAGCAGCAGGCGGCTTCGGCCGCCGGGTGGTGGGATGATGCTGAACGCTCCCAAACCCTTCGCCTCGCTGTCGTCGGGGCTGCTCGCGCGCAAGGGGCAGGCCCGCCCCGCGATGCGTCCGCAAGGGTTCGCCAATCTGGCCGGGCTGGGCAATCCGGTGGAGGATCTCGGCTGGAACGACATGGGGGAGGCGCCCGCCGCCGCGGCGCCGGTGCCGTCTGTGCTCGTGGAGCGCGAGGCGTTGCAGGAGGAGCTGGCGCGCCAGCCGGAGCCTGCCGCGCCGGTCGCCGCCGCGCCGAAGACCGTGCCGCAGACGGTGGACGTGTCGGTCGCCACGGCCGCGCGAATCCGGCGCGAGACGGCGCATGGCCGCAAGGCCGCCTTCACCCTGCGGCTGGACGAGGAGCGCCATCTCCGGCTGCGGCTCGCATCCGCGACGCGCAATCGTTCGGCGCAGCAACTGGTCACGGAGGCGCTGGACGCCTTCATCGCCACCATGCCGGAGGTGGAGACGCTCGTCGCGCAACTCCCGCCGCGCAAGGGCAAGACGCGCTGACACGCGGGGAAACGGGGAAATGGTCATGAAGATTCGCGCGATCGCCGGCCTCAGCCTGTCGGCGCTGATGCTGGGCGGCACGATGGTGGGCTGCGCGCAGGACGGCATGGGTGTCGCCTCCGCCAGCAGCCGCAGCGATGCGGCGAACGCGAAACAGGCGGCGGACAATGCGGAGAAGGCGCGCAAGGCGCTCGGCCGTGGGCAATCGGCCGAGGCCGTTTCCTTCGCGGAGGCCGCCGTGGCGATGCGGCCGCAGGACGTGGGTTATCGCGCGATCCTGGGGCAGAGCTATCTCAAGGCCGGGCGCTTCGCCTCCGCCGAATCGGCTTATGGCGATGTGCTGGCGCTGTCGCCGGACGATTCGCGCGCCGCGCTCAACCTTGCGCTGGCGCAGATCGCGTCCGGCCATTGGGAAGCCGCGCGGCGCACGCTGGACGCCCATGCGGGGCGGATCGATCCGACCGATCTCGGCCTCGCGATGGCGCTTGCCGGCAATCCGGGGATGGGCGTGGAGGTGCTGACCGCCGCGACCCGCCTGCCAGGCGCCACGCCCAAGACGCGGCAGAATCTCGCGCTCGCGCTCGCGCTTTCGGGGCGGTGGATGGAGGCGCGCACGATGGCCGGCCTCGATCTCGCGCCGACGGATGCGGACCGGCGGATCATGCAATGGATGGAATTCGCCCGGCCCGATCATGCCGCCGATCAGGTGGCGGCCCTTCTCGGGGTGACGCCGGCCAACGATCCAGGCCAGCCGGTCGCGCTCGCGCTCAACGTTCCGTCCCAGCCGGCGATGGCGCTGGCGAAGGCGGAAGCGCCCGAGGCCGCGCCGGCCGTCTCCACCGCCGCTGTCGAGCCGTCGCAGGCGCCGGCGCCGGCGGGCATCCGCTTCGCGCCCCCGCAGGAAGTGGCGCAGGCGCTTCCGGCCCCGCGTGTCGCCGCCGCAATGGCCGTTTCGCAGAACAAGGTCCGCCGCCCGGTCGTCCTTGCCGCCGCCGTCCAGCAGCCGAAGGGCGACTGGTATGTGCAGATCGGCGCTTTCTCCTCCGCCGGCGTGGCGAAGGACGCCTGGTCGCGGGCGCAACGGTTCGCCGGTTTCAGCGGCAGGCTGCCGGCTGGCATGACCTTCAAGAACGGCGATCGTGACTATTACCGCCTGTCGGTCGGCGGCTTCACCCGTGCCGACGCGGACGCCACCTGCCGTGCCTATCGCGCGAAGGGCGGCATGTGCTTCGTCCGCGCGGGCGCGGGCGACCAGATCGCGCAATGGGCGCGGAAGGGCGGCACCCAGCTCGCCGCGCGCTGAGGTTCTCTTCAGCCGATCTCGCGCCCGCCCTTGAACACGCGCCGGACGCGGCCCTGCACCGGCAGGCCGTCGAACGGCGTGTTGCCGGCGCTTCCGGCCAATGCTTCCGAATCGATCAGCCACGGCATGTCCGGGTCGATCAGGATCACGTCGCCGGGCGCGCCGGGGGTCAGCACGCCCGCCTCCACGCCAAGCACCCGCGCCGGGTTGCGCGCCAGCAGCGCGAACAGCCGGTCGAGCGCGATCCCCCCGTCGCGCGCCATGCCGAGCGCGAGCGCGAGCAGCGGCTCCGCGCCTGATGCGCCGGGGCTGGAATCGGCGAAGGGCAGCCTTTTCTCCTCCGGCCCGCGCGGATCGTGGCCCGACGAGAGCACGTCGATCGTCCCGTCCGCCAGCGCCTTCAATGCGGCGCGGCGGTCCTCCTCGCCGCGCAGCGGCGGGGAGAGATGGGCGAAGGTGCGGAAATCGCTCATCGCATTGTCGGAGAGCAGAAGGTGCGCGGGGGTGATCCCGCACGTCACCTTCGCGCCCCGGCGCTTCGCCGCGCGCACCAGATCGAGGCCGGCGGCGGTCGTCACCTGGCGGATGTGGATCGCCGCATCGGCGTCCTCCGCCAGCATCACGTCGCGCGCGATCGCCAGCGCCTCGGCAACGGCGGGGGCGGAGGGGAGGCCGAGCCGCGTCGCCGTCTCCCCGCTGGTCGCCACCGCCTCGCCGGTCAGCCCGGAATCCTCGGCATGGGTGATGAGCGTCAGGCCGAGATCGCGCGCATAATCGAGCACGCGGCGCATCACGCCCGAATCCGCGATCCAGCCCCGCCCGGTGCCGATCGCGCGCGCACCGGCGGACTGGCAGATCGCCATCTCCGCCAGTTCCTTGCCCGCCAGCCCGCGCGTCGCGGCGGCGATCGGGTGGATCCACAGGTCCGGCCGGCCGATCAGGGCGGAGCGCTGGACGATGCCCGGCTCGTCGAGCACCGGCGACTGATCGGGCATCAGCCCGACGCGCGTGATCCCGCCGGCGCGGAACGCCGCCCGGTCGATCGCCGCCACGCCGAGATCGACGATGCCGGGCGCGAGGATCAGCCCGCCGCAATCGATGACGGCCGCGCCTTCGCCCGGCGCATCGGCGATCGTGCCGTTGACGATATGGAGATCGCCGCGCCGCTCGCCGCCTTCGGGGCAGACGATACGGGCGTTGCGGAAGGTGAGGGCGCCGCTCATGCCCAGCCCTCCACGCCGCGCGCGCGCCGCGTCAGCACGTCGAGGCACGCCATGCGCACCGCCACGCCCATCGCCACCTGCTCGGTGATGGCGGAGCGGTCCGGATGGTCGGCCACGACCGAATCGATCTCGATCCCCCGGTTCATCGGGCCGGGATGCATCACCAGCGCATCGGGCTTCGCGCGCGCCAGCCGTTCGGGCGTGAGGCCGTAGCGCAGGCGATATTCGCGCGGGGAGGGGAGATAGCCGCCGGACATGCGCTCCGTCTGGAGGCGGAGCATCATCACCACGTCCGCGCCCTCAAGCGCCGCGTCGAAGTCGGTGAAGGCGGTGACGCCCATCCGCTCGATCGCGGGCGGCATCAAGGTGGTCGGCGCGCAGACCCGCACCTCCGCCGCCAGCGCGGTGAGCGAGAGGATATTGGAGCGCGCGACCCGGCTGTGCAGCAGATCGCCGCAGATCACGACGCGCTGGTGCGCGATGCTCCCGCGCCTCCGCCGGATCGTCAGCGCGTCGAGCAGCGCCTGCGTGGGATGCTCGTGCCGCCCGTCGCCCGCGTTGAGCACGGGGCAATCCACCTTGTCCGCGATCAGCCGCACCGCGCCCGACGACATGTGCCGGATGACCAGCACGTCCGCGCGCATCGCGTTCAGCGTCATGGCGGTGTCGATCAGCGTCTCGCCCTTCTTCACGCTCGATTGCGCGGCGTGCATGTTCACCACATCCGCGCCCAGACGCTTGCCCGCGATCTCGAACGAGAGGAGCGTGCGCGTGGAGTTCTCGAAGAAGGCATTGATCTGCGTCAGCCCCGCGAGCCGCTGGTCGGGCGCCTTATGTCCCGCATCGGGCGCGATCCAGCGTTCCGCCTCGTCGAGCAGGAACATGATCTCATGCGGCTGGAGACCCTCGATCCCGGTGAGGTGGCGGTGCGGGAATACGTCGCCGCCGGGGATCAGGGTGGCGGGGCGGTGGTCCGATGGTTCAGGCATCGAAGAGGGGCGGATAATGAGCCGCGACCGATGGCGCAAGGGCGGTCAGTTGTTCGGCACCATCGGCTTCGCGCCCTTCACCTCCGGCGGCACCGGAACAAGTTCGTAGATGTCGATCGTTCCGGTTCGCGCGCTCGTCCGGTCCAGGATCAGCCGCCAGCGGAAGGAGGAGACGCGCTCCACCAGCCCCACCAGATCGCGCGCGGGATCGTCGCCATAGCGCTTCGCCCCCGTCTCGCCCGCGCGC
>JASGGR010000117.1:0-10117 GCA_047602705.1 Sphingomonas bacterium
CCTCCCGGCGCAGAACGCGACCGGCAACTGGGTGAAGGTGACGCAGCGCGTGCCCGTGCGCATCGCGATCGACGGCACCCCGCCGCGAGCGATGATCGCCGGACTCTCCACCGATGTGACGATCGACACGAAAGGCCGCTGATGGCATCCGCTGCCGCCGCAGCGCCTTCGGGCAACGCGCAATCGTTCAGCAAGCCGCTTTTGCCGGTCAAGCATCGCGGCGTGCTGACAGTGGGCGTGATGGGTGCGATGATCATGCAGATCCTCGACACCACGATCGCCAATGTCGCCTTGCCGCACATGGAGACCAGCCTCGGCGCGACGGCGGACACGATCACCTGGGTGCTGACGAGCTATATCGTCGCCACCGCGATCGCCCTGCCCTCCACCGGCTGGCTTTCGGACCGGCTGGGCAGCCGCAACCTGTTCCTGATCGCGGTGGGCGGCTTCATCCTCGCCTCCATGGCGTGCGGCACCGCCGTCAGCCTCGAGGAGATGGTGGTCTTCCGCGTCTTCCAGGGGATTTTCGCCGCCTTCATCAATCCGCTGTCGCAAACCTCGATGCTGGACATCAATCCGCCCGAGAATGCGGCAAGGGCGATGGGCGTGTGGGGTATGGGCGTGATGGTCGGCCCGATCATGGGGCCGGTGATCGGCGGCTGGCTGACCGAAAGCTATAACTGGCGCTGGGTGTTCTACGTCAACGTGCCGGTGGGCGCGCTGACCTTCGCGATCCTGTGGTTCCTGCTGCCCTCGCGGCCGAAAGCGGAGCGGTCGTTCGACTGGGCGGGCTTCCTGTTCGTCGGCATCGCGGTCGCCTCCTTCCAGCTCATGCTCGACCGCGGGCAGAACAAGGACTGGTTCTCGAGCTGGGAGATCGTGATCGAGGGGCTGATCGCCATAGCCTTCGCCTGGATGGGCGTCGTCCACCTCGCCACCGCGAAGAAGCCGCTGTTCGATCGCCACCTGTTCGGCAACCGCAATCTGGTGACGGGCATGTTCTTCATGATCGTGATCGGCATCACCACCATGGCGCCGATGGCGCTCCTGCCGCCGATGCTCCAGCAATTGTTCAACTATCCGGTGATCGACACCGGCATGATGATGGCCCCGCGCGGCGTGGGCGTGCTGTTCACCATGTGGCTCGCGGGCAAGTTGATGACGCGCGGCGTGGACACGCGCTGGACGATCATGGGCGGGCTTATAATCTTCTCCCTGTCCTTGCGATGGATGGCGGGGTTCAGCCTGGAGATGAATTACTGGCCAGTCGTCACCTCCGGGTTCCTGCAGGGGCTGGGCATGGGCATGGTGTTCATGCCGATGAACGCGCTGGCCTTCGCCACGCTGGACAACCGGTATCGCACGGACGGGGCGAGCCTGCTCAACCTGATGCGCTCGATCGGCCAGTCGGCAGGAATCTCGATGGTGTCGGTGCTGCTGGCGCGCAATATACAGGTGAGCCATTCCGATCTCGTCCAGCATGTGACGCAGGATAAACTGCCGGGGATCAGCGTCGGCCAGATCGATCAGTTCGGATCGCTGGCCGACAGCGTGTTCGCCTTCGCCGATGCGATGGTGAACCAGCAGGCGGGGATGATCGCCTATATCGACGATTTCTACCTGATGAGCTGGATCACCCTCGCCGCCGCGCCGCTGGTGCTGCTGCTCAGGAAGCCGAAGGGCAAGATGGAGGTGGTGCACTCCGAATGAGTGCGCGCCTCAACGCGTCAGCGCGGCGATGAACTCGGCCGGAGGCGCCATCTCCGGCCATTGCGGCACGCCTTCGGGCAATGCCACCCAGCGCTGCCGGTAGTTGGTGAAGATGTGCGCGCGGCACTCCAGCTCCTCGGAACGGTCGAGCGTGCCCGCGCGCACCACCGCAATCCCCGGCCGGCGCGTGTTGGTGTTGTAGACGCGCGCGTGGCAGACGCCGCAGAAGCGCTGGATCGAGGTGCGGTCCTCCGTCGTGATCTCATGCGTCACGATCGGGCCGGTGACGTTCAGGCTGCTTTCCGGCACGAGCGCCTGTACGCTGAACGCGCTGCCCGACGCGCGCTGGCAGATGTGGCAATGGCAGGCATAGACCGGCGGCAGCGCGTCGAGCGCAAGCTCGTAGCGGCACGCGCCGCAACGGCAGCCGCCGGTGATCGTCACGCGGCCTTCTTCAGGTGCCGCCGCCCGAGCAGCTCCGCGATCTGCACCGCGTTGAGCGCCGCGCCCTTGCGGAGGTTGTCGCTGACGCACCACAGCGAAAGGCCGTTCTCCACGGTCGGGTCCTCGCGCACGCGGCTGATGAAGGTGGCGTAATCGCCGACGCATTCGATCGGCGTGACGTATCCGCCGTCCTCGCGCTTGTCGACCAGCATCACACCGGGCGCCTCACGCAGGATATTCTGCGCTTCCTCGGCCGAGATTTCCTTCTCGAACTCGATATTGATCGCTTCCGAATGGCCGACGAAGACGGGCACGCGCACGCAGGTGGCGGTCAGCTTGATCTTGGGATCTAGGATCTTCTTCGTCTCCACCACCATCTTCCACTCTTCCTTGGTGGAGCCGTCGTCCAGGAAGCTGTCGATATGCGGGATGACGTTGAAGGCGATCTGCTTGGTGAACTTCTTCGGCTCGGCCGGATCGCCGACGAAGATGTTGCGGCTCTGCTCGAACAATTCGTCCATGCCGACCTTGCCCGCGCCGGACACCGATTGATAGGTCGCGACGACGACCCGCTTGATCGTCGCGGCATCATGCAGCGGCTTGAGCGCGACGACCATCTGCGCGGTGGAGCAGTTCGGGTTGGCGATGATGTTCTTGCGCGTATAGCCGTCGATGGCGTGCGGGTTCACCTCCGGCACGATCAGCGGCACGTCCGGGTCCATGCGGTAGAGCGACGAATTGTCGATCACCGTGCAGCCGGCGGCGGCGAACTTCGGCGCATAGACCCTGGTCGCCTCGCTGCCGATCGCGAACAGCGCCATATCCCAGCCGGCGGGATCGAAATGCTCGATATTCCTGACGGTGAGCATCTTGCCCGTCTCGCCATATTCGATTTGGTCGCCGGTCGAGCGCGAGCTTGCGACGAGCGCGATCTCATCCGCCGGGAACTGACGCTCCGCCAGGATATTGACCATCTCGCGCCCGACATTGCCCGTCGCGCCCGCAACCACCACCCGATAACCCATGACTCGCTCCTTGCTGCGATGCGGCATTACAGTCATTGCGCGCCCGGCGGCAACCTTATTCTAATCGTGCGTGCGCGCCTGCCATGTCGCGTGCGTGATGCCATGAACGGCGGCGAGGTGATCGACGATGGCGTCCAGCTCTTTGGATGGCACATTGGTGCTGACCAGCGTGGCGACGATATCCGCGCGATCTTCCCCGCGCTCCACCACGTCCAGTTCCGCGACCGGCAGGAACTGCGCCTCCAGATGCTCGACCAGCAGGTCGCCGAGCGGCCCCGCCTTTCCCGCATCGCCGGTGATCGTCACGGAATAGGTGGCCTCAAGGCTGCGCCCCTCCAGCGGGATACGGTTGATCGCGTCCACGATCGGGCGGAGCAATGTGTTCGCCACGATCACCAGCACCGCCAGCAGGGTCGCCTCCGCCAGCATGTCGCTGCCCGCGATCGCGCCCACCGCGGCCGAACACCACAGCGTCGCCGCGGTATTGAGGCCGCGGACGTTCATTCCCTCCTTCATGATGACGCCGGCGCCGAGGAAGCCGATCCCCGACACGACATAGGCGATCACCCGGATCGATTCGACATCGCCGCCCAGCCGTTGCCCCAGATCGGTGAAGGCCGCCGCCCCGATCGCGACCAGCGCGTTGGTGCGCAGGCCCGCCGTGCGCTGGCGATACTGCCGCTCCGCCCCGATCAGCGTTCCCAGCACGAAGGCCGCTACATAGCTGACCAACGTGTCTAGGAACGGCCAGAGGTGGAAGGTGGTGAGGAAGCGCACCTATTTTCCCTTGACGGTCCGGTCGAGGAAATCGAGCATCGTCGTCCATGGATGCACGTCGCGCACGGCCGCATGGGTCTTGCCCGGATAGAGCATCATCTCGAACGGCATATCCGCCGCCTGGAGCCGCGCGGCGATCGCCGTGGTGTTGTCGAGGAACACATTGTCGTCCGCCATGCCGTGCATCAGCAGCAGCGGATCGCGGATCTTCGTCGCATCGGGAAGCGCGCTGGATGCGGCATAAGCGGCGGCGTCTCGCGTGGGATCGCCCATATAGCGCTCGGTATAATGCGTGTCGTAGAGCGCCCAGTCCGTCACCGGCGCACCGGACACCCCGGCGGCATAGACGCCCGGATTCCTTTCCAGCATCTTGAGCGTCATATAGCCGCCATAGGACCAGCCGTAGATCGCGATGCGCTTCGCATCGACGAACGGCAGCGATTGCAGGTAATGCGCGCCGGCAAGCTGGTCCTCCACCTCCACGCTGCCCATCGCGTGCCAGATGGCGTCCTCGAATTTCTTGCCGCGATTGTTCGATCCGCGATTGTCGATCTGGAAGAAAATCCAGCCCTGCTGCACCAGATATTGCGCCATCGCCCCGCCCCGGCCGCGCGTCACCTGCTGCGCATGCGGGCCGCCGTAGTGCTGGAAGAACACGGGATATTTCCGGCCCGGCTCCAACGGCGGGGTTATCATCTCCCAGTGAAGCGTGGTGCCGTCGGCCGCCTTCACCGTGCCGAACTCAGTTGGCCGGTGCGCCGCCATATAGGGCGCGTAGGGATGCGCGCCGGCCACCGCATTCTCGTTGATCCAGCGGAGCCGTTCGCCTTTCGCGTCCGCGAGATAGGTCTGCGGCGGCTGGTTCGGGCTGGAGCGGGTGACGATGAAGCGCGTCGCCCGCGCATCGGCGCTGGCGGCGTTCCACCAGCCCGCCTCGGTCAGCCGGGTGATCGCGCCGCTCGCGGTGTCGAGCGCATAGAGATGCTGTTCCAGCACCCCGTCCTTGTTGCCGGTGAAGAAGATGCGGCCAGCGCCTTCGTCCACGCCGGTCAGCCCGGTCACCACCCAATCGCCCCTGGTGAGTTGCGTCCACGCTCCATCCTTGAAGCGATAGAGATGCCCGAAGCCGTCGCGCTCGGATCGCCATATCAGGCTGCCGTCGCGCAGGATGCGATAGGCGCTGGAGAGGTTGATCCAGCTTTTCTCGCCCGCCTTCTCGGTGAACAGCACCGCCGCCTTGCCCGTCTCGGGATCGACGCGCAGCATGTCGAGCGTGCGCTGGTCCCGGCTCTCACGCTGGACGAGCAGCGCCGATCCGTCCGGCATCCAGTCGACGCGCGCGAGGTAGAAATCGGGATCGCTCCCCAGATCGACCTTCACCTGCCCGCTGCCGTCGGCGCGCATCACCCATAGTTCCACCGCCGCATTGGGCGTGCCGGCGGCGGGATAATGCTGCTGGTAGATGCTCGTGCCCGACGCGCCGATCGCCGCGCGGGTGAACACCTTCACCGGCGCCTCGTCGAACCTTTCGACCGCGAGGAAAGCATCGTCCGGCGACCACCAATAGCCGGTGCGTCGATCCATCTCCTCCTGCGCGACGAACTCCGCCTCGCCGAAATGCACCGTGCCGCCGCCCCCATTGGTCAGCGCGCGCGCCGCTCCGCCGGTCAGCGGCTGGACCCACAGGTTCTGGTCGCGCACGAAGCTCAGGAAGCCGCCGCGCGGGGAGATGGCGGGGTTGAGCGCGCCCTTCGTCCCCTCGATCCGCCGTGACTTGCCCGCGACATCGGCAAGGAACAATTCGCCGTCGATCGGCACCAGCAGGGATCGGCCGTCCGGCGACCAGTCGTAATCGAGGATGCCCGTCTTGCCCGTCTTGGAGCGATCGCGCTCGCGCTGCATCTTCTCGGCCTCGGACAACGCGGCCCCGCTGCCGACCTTGCGCGAATCGACCAGCATCCGCTCCGCGCCGGTGCGCGTGTCGATCGCCCAGAGATCATAGCGGCTACGCTCGTCGGCGCGATTGCGGACCAGCGTGAGCAGCGCCCCGTCCGGCGACAGGCGCAGCGCCTGCGGCTGCGGGCCGGAAAGATCGGGGCTGGCGAAGACGCGCTCCAGCGTAAGCCGCTGGGCCGGCGCTGCGGGTGCAGGATCAGCCACGGCGGGCATCGCGGCAAGGATCAGGATCGGGGCGAGTGCTGGCAGCCATGTGCGCAAGGTCTTTCTCCGTAGGTCCGCCGGGGAAAGCGCGCCGCGCGCGAAAAGACAAGAGGGGCAGCCGATCCAGGACCGGCCGCCCCCTCTTCATTGCGTTCCGTGAGGGCTTAGCGCACCCAGCGGCAGACCTTCACCGCATGATGGTGATGCCGCTCGATCTTGCAGATCTTGTGCGGGCGCGGATGGTGATAACGACCGCCCGGATATGCCATCGCGGCCGACGCGCCGAGCGTCGCGAAAGCAGCAGCTGAAAGGGCAGCGACCTTGAACAGTTTCATAACCGGGCCTCCTCTTGCGTGAGGAGGTCGTTATCGCGCGGCCGGGGTGAACGAAACGTGGCGCACTCGTTCATATCGCCGACAGAACGACCTTGAGGGCAAAAAAGAGGCGCCGGCAGTTTCCCGCCGACGCCCTTTTTCTATTTCAGCCCGCAGGCAGCGATCACTCGGCTGCGGCAGTCGTCGTCGGACGGGTGTCGCGGCGCTCGGCGATACGCGCCGCCTTGCCGGTGCGGCCGCGCAGGTAATAGAGCTTGGCGCGACGCACCGCGCCCTTGCGCACCACCTCGATCGAATCGATGTTCGGCGAATAGAGCGGGAAGACGCGCTCCACGCCCTCACCGAAGGAGAGCTTGCGCACGGTGAAGCTGGAACCCATGCCCTTGTTCGAGCGCGCGATGCACACGCCCTCGTAATTCTGGACGCGGGTGCGCTCGCCCTCGACCACCTTCACGCCCACCTTCAGCGTGTCGCCGGGGCGGAATTCGGGGATCGCGCGCTGCGCGGTCAGCTTTTCGATCTGCTCGGCCTCGAGTTGCTGGATCAGGTTCATTTGCGTTACGTCCTATCGTCGCCGCGCGCCAGAGGGCGGTCGACCCGAACGCCGGTGTGGCGTTCCCAAAGGTCCGGCCGCCTTAGCCGTGTGTCGTCCTCCGCCCGTTGTTTCCGCCAGGCGGCGATCTTCGCATGATCCCCCGATCGCAGCACTTCGGGGATCGTGCGCCCTTCCCATTCAAAAGGTCGGGTGTAATGCGGATATTCGAGGAGGCCGCTTTCGAAGCTTTCCTCGTCCCCGCTGGAAGCCGCGCCCATTACGCCGGGAAGCAGCCGAACGCAAGCGTCGAGCAGCACCAGAGCGCCCATTTCCCCGCCGGAAAGCACGTAATCGCCGATCGCGACCTCCTCGATCGGGCGGGCCTCGAACAGGCGCTCGTCGAATCCCTCGAACCGGCCGCACAGCACGATCGCCCCCGGCCCCGCCGCCAGTTCCCGCACACGATGCTGGGTGAGCGGTGCCCCGCGCGGTGTCATGGCAAGGATCGGACGGCCGTCCGCCACATGATCCACCGCTCGCGCCACCACGTCCGCGCGCAACACCATGCCGGCGCCGCCGCCCGCCGGCGTGTCGTCCACCGAGCGATGCTTGTCCGTCGCGAAATCGCGGATGTTGACCGCATTGAGCGACCAGCGCCCCTCCCCCATCGCGCGGCCCGCCAGCGACAGGCCGAGCGGGCCGGGGAACATCTCCGGGTAGAGCGTGAGCACGGTTGCTGCGAAGGTCATCGGGTCCAGTTCTCGACGCTCAAGCCGGGGATATCGGCGAAATCGCGCTCGTTGTTGGTGATGAGGGTCAAGCCGAGCGAGAGGGCGTGGGCAGCGATCAGACGATCCAGATTGCCGCGCCGGAACGGCAGGGTGGCATAGACCCGTGCCGCCGCCTGATCGAACGGCAAGGGCGGGATCATGGCGAACAAGGCACCACTCGCCCCGATCATATCGCGATCGGCCGCGCCGATCATCACTTCCGCTTGCACGATCGTAGACGTGACCAACGCACCGCGCGCCGCCGCCTCGATCCGCTGGCGGACAATATCGCCGCCTCGTCCTTCCAGCAGACAGATGCAGATATTGGTGTCGAGCAGAAAATGCGGCTCAATCGTCATCGGACAGCGCGCTCCAATCGCGCTCGATTTCATCGAATGGCATCCGCTTCAGGCCAGGCAACGCACCCCAGATGCCGGTGAGATCGATTTTCTTCGGCTCGTCCGACGCCGGCTCGAACTCGAAACGACCGTGTTCCTCGCGGACCACCATCTCGGTGCCTTCCGTAATGCCGAGCGCCTTCGGCAGGCGCAGCGCCACCGAATTGCCCGACTTGAACACCTTGGCGCGATATTCCTTCGCCATGATCGCCTCCGTATATACGCGCTGTATATACTATTCGGCGAAGGCGCTGTCCACCGTCAGCCTGCCGTCGCCCCATTCGGGCACGGCGTCCGCACGCATCGGCACCATGAAGCGCTTGCCGTTGGCGCGCTCGATCTCGATCACGTCGCCCGCGCCGAAATTCTCGACCGTCACGACGCGGCCCAGTTCCTCGCCGTCGGTGGATACCGCCGCGAGGCCGATCAGGTCGCAATGATAATATTCACCCTCGCCGAGCGGCGGCAGAGCGGAGCGCGGCACGGAAAGCTCGGTGCCGCGCAGCGCCTCGGCGCGGTTGCGGTCGCCCACTTCGGCGAAGCGCGCGATCGCGCCGTTCGGCCCTTCACGCAACGCCTTCAAGGTGAGCGTGCCGCCGTTGAACGCGCGATGCGCGCCGAGATCCTCGGCGAACACCTTCAGCCGCACCTCCCCCGTCACGCCATGCGCGCCAGTGACGACCGCGAGGACGACCTGCGGTTCGGTGGATGCTGTCCTGTCGTTCATCGCGCTGGAACCGGAAGGATCGCGAGCGAATCCCGCGATCCTTCCCGAACCTTATTGCTCGGAGGTCGCTTCGGCGACCTGCTCGGCCTCCGGCGTCGGCTCCTCGGTGGCGGCCTCGACCTCGGCGGCGACCACTTCCTGCGCCTCGTTCTGCGCTTCCTCGGCTGCCTTCAGCTTCTCGGCACGCTCTTCGGCGCGCTCCTTGGCCTTCTCGCCCGGCTCGCCCTTCTTCGGGTTGCTGCGGGCCGCGCGCTCACGCACGCCGGCGGCGTCGAGGAAGCGGGCAACGCGATCGGTCGGCTGCGCGCCAACGCCCAGCCAGTGCTTCGCGCGATCGACGTTCAGCACCACGCGCTTCTCGTCATCCTTCTTGAGGAGCGGGTTGTAGTTGCCGATCTTCTCGATGAACTTGCCGTCGCGGGGGCTGCGCGCATCGGCCACGACGATGCGGTAATAAGGACGCTTCTTGGAGCCGCCACGCGACAGGCGAATGCTGATTGCCATTGTAAAGTCTTCCTTCCAACTATCTCGATTGATTCACTTCTTGAACTTCGGAAATCCCGGTGGCAGGCCTCCCGCGCCACCCGGCAGGCCGGGCAGGCCCGACCCTGCCTTGCCAAGCACGTCGCCCAGCTCCGGCCCGCCGAGCGCATTGCCCAGCCCGCCGAGGCCACCCTTGCCGAGCATCGCCATCATCCCCTTGAGCCCGCCCATTTTCTTGATGCGCTTCATCGCGGTGGACATTTCCTGATGCATCTTCAGCAGCTTGTTGACGTCCTGCACGTTCGTGCCGCTGCCCTTGGCGATACGGATCTTGCGCTTGGCGTTGATCAGCTCCGGCTTGGCGCGCTCCTTCGGCGTCATCGATGTTATCATCGCGTCCATGCGGAGCAGGATGCGCTCGTCGACCGCGCCGGAGGCCATCGCCTGTTGCGCCTTCTTCATGCCGGGGATCATGCCGGCCAGCGCGCCCAGCCCGCCCATCCGCCGCATCTGCGCGAGCTGGCCGCGCAGGTCGTTCATGTCGAACTGGCCCTTGGAGAGCCGGGCGGCCATGCGCTCGGCATCTTCCTGCTGGATCGCCTCCGCCGCGCGCTCGACCAGCGACACCACGTCGCCCATGCCGAGTATGCGGCCCGCCACGCGCTCCGGATGGAACGGCTCGATCGCGTCCATCTTCTCGCCGGTGCCGGCGAACTTGATCGGCTTGCCGGTGACGGCGCGCATCGACAGCGC
>JASGGR010000118.1:0-10065 GCA_047602705.1 Sphingomonas bacterium
TGGCGAGTAATCTCGTTGCGGCTACGGGGCCGCTGAACCGCCACCCCGCCTTCCGCCAGCGGCTCGCCGACTGGTATGTGCAGGCGGAGGGGCTGCGCAACACGCGGATGCGCACGATCACCGCCCTGAGCCGCGGACAGACGCCGGGGCCGGAAAGCTCGATCGGCAAGATCATCGCCGCCAACCAGCTGCAGGACCTGGGCAATGCGGCGGTGGAGGCGGAGGATCAGTTCGGCATCCTGAACGATCCCGCGCTGCTGCCGCTGAAGGGATTGTTCCAGTCGGCGGTGATGAACGCGCCGGGCCTGCGCATCGCGGGCGGGACGGACGAAATCCTGAAGAACATCATCGCCGAACGCGTGCTGGGCCTGCCGGGCGAGGTGCGGACGGACAAGGACGCGGCCTTCCGGGATTTGCCGGTCGGGCGCTAGGCGCGGGGCCGCGGACGGATATCCTTCGCGGCGCCGGATGCCGGATCAGGCCGGCATGGGCATGTGGACGGCGACAAGGCCCGCCGCCCGCCCGCCATCCCGCGCGTCGCGCAAAGGATGGCGGGGCGTCGCCCGCGCATCAGACGATCGGGGTGACGGGAACGGCGGCGCTCACCATCACGGCGGCGACGAACAGCGCGCTGACGAGGCTGAACGCATAGTGGCGGGCGGAGATGAAATTGGTCATGTCGGACTTCCCTTTGCTGTGCCGCCGGTCGATCCGGCGGTCGATGCAAAGAGAATTGCAGGGAGCGTGCCAGTTTTGAAAATCTAGAAAAATCAGTGAGATAGAAAATCAGGCAACAGGAAGCGGCGAAATATGCCGCGCGATGATGGCGCTATACGCCAGATTTCGGCGCGATCTTCACGCGGTTCCGCCCATCGTTCTTGGCGGCATAGAGCGCGGCGTCGGCGCGGGCCATGCCGCTTTCCTGCCCTTCCTTCGCGAGGATGCCGGCGATGCCGGCGGAAAGCGTGATCGTGCCGATGAACGCATCGGTCGATCGCAGCCGCAATCGCCGCCCGGCCACCGCGGCCCGCGCGCGCTCCACCATGTCCAGCGCCTCCGCCAGGGTGACGCCGGTGAACAATATGGCGAATTCCTCGCCGCCCAGCCGCGCGACCAGATGGCCTTCGCATTCGGTCGCCAGCGTATGGCCGATCGTCTTGAGCACGCGATCGCCCACCGCATGGCCGAATTCGTCATTGATCCGCTTGAAGTGATCCACGTCGCATACCGCGACGAACGCCGCCACATCCGGCTTCAGCGCGGCATAGGCTTCGTCGAAGGCGCGGCGGTTGGCCAGCTCGGTCAGCGGATCGCGGCGCGCGCTGCCGTGCGCCGCATCCAGCGCGATGCGCAGCTCCTCCGTCTCGCGAGTCGTGACTTCCAGCCGCGCCTCGAGCTGGCGGACGCGTTCCAGCATCGTGCCGGTCAGCCGCGCGATCTCGTCGATGCCCTCGTCCGGCGTAAGCTTGTGCATTGCCGCCGCGCTGGCCGCGATGTCGCGTCCGAATCCGGTCGTCTCCACCTGGATCGCGCGCACTGTATCGGCGAAGCCGTCCACCTGACGCTGGGTCCGCGCGATCAGCGCCGCCGCATCGGACGGCGGCGGAGCTTCCGGCAGGCGCGGCGTGGACGGGAAGAATTGCACCGGGGGGCCGGTGAACGCCTCTCCGCCAAGCGATTCGAGATCGTTGCGCGACAGCCGCACGCCGCCTTCCGTGATCGCGGCGACGGCGCGCCCCAGCTCCCCGTCAGGATCGCTCAGCACATGATAGGCGAACGTATAATGCGCCGGCTCGGGGCTGAGGCCATGTTGATGCAGGAACAGACCGATTCGCTCGAACAGGCCGAGCGGCATCGCTTCCCCCTGAACCCGCCGTGCCGCAAAGAACCCCAAGTTATCTTCCCTCCGGGCGCGTTCCCGATCGTCGGGCGCGCGTTATGCCCCGGAGCGATAACGGCAAAATTCTAAGAAGCCGTCACCAGATTCAATGCGCTTCGAGTTTCCTGACCGCCTCCAGCGTGGACGAGATATGCCCCGCCGGGCTCATCTCGCTGTGGACGAAGACGATATTGCCCTTGCGATCGATGACATAGCTGGTGCGGTTCGTCACCTGCCGGCCGTTGATCTCGCGCGGGAGCTTCACGTCATAGCCCTCCACCACGCGCGGGCCGGCGCTGGCGACGGCGAACTTGCCGGCACATTCGCTGGAGGAGAATTTCTGGAGGTCCTCCACCGTGTCGGCGGACATGCCGATCACCGTGGCGCCCGCTGCCTTGAACGCGTCGATGCTCCCGGCGAAGGCGCGCGCCTCCGCGTTGCAGCCGGGGGTGAAGGCGGCGGGGAAGAAATAAAGCACGACCGGCCCGTGGCGCAGCTTCTCCTTCAGGCTGATCGTCACCACCTTGCCGGCGATCGCGCCGCGCGTGGTGAAATCCGGGGCCTTCGCGCCGGGCGCGAGCGTGGCGGCGGCGGGCGCGGCGATCGCGACGGCGGCGATCAGCGAAAGGGGGAGCAGGCGCATGGAATCTCTCCTGAAGGGATGCCGGCGATCCTAGCGCGAAGCCGCGCGGTGCGATAGGCGGCTGGCCATGCCGATCCGCCAAGCCGATATCGATCTCGCGATCCGCCTCGCCGATGTGGCGGGCGCCGCGATCCGTCCCTATTTCCGCGCCGAGCATGGCGTGGAGCTGAAGGCGGATCATTCCCCCGTCACGCTCGCCGACCGCGAGGCGGAGGCCGCGATGCGCCGCATCCTCGATGCCGAGCGCTCCGGCGACGGGATCGTCGGCGAGGAATATGGCGTGAAGGACGGCGTGACCGGGCGGCAATGGGTGCTCGATCCGATCGACGGCACGCGCAGCTTCACCGCCGGACGCGCGATCTTCGGCACGCTGATCGCGCTGGTGGAGGATGGCTGGCCGGTGCTGGGCATCATCGACCAGCCGGTCCAGCGCGAACGCTGGCTCGGCACGGCTGGGCGGCAGACGACGCTCAACGGGCGTGAGATCCGCACCCGGCCCTGCGCGGAATTGCAGGGGGCGATGCTCGCCACTACCGGTCCGCATTATTTCAGCGACGAGGAGGCGCAGGGTTTCCTTGCCTTGGCCTCGGTGGTGTCCGGCGGACATTCGCGGCAGGGGCCGGTCTATGGCGGCGATTGCTATAATTACGGGCTGGTCGCCGCCGGGCAGCTCGATCTGGTGTGCGAGGCCGGGCTGAAGCTCTACGATTTCGCCGCGCTGGTGCCGGTGGTCGAGGGGGCGGGGGGGCGGATGTGCGACTGGCACGGCGACCCGCTCAATGCCCGGAGCAACGGGCAGGTGCTCGCGATCGGCGATCCCGCGCGAACCGATGACGTGCTGGAGGCGCTGCACGGGCACCACCACGAACACGACCACCATCACGATCATTGACCGGCCGGAGCCTCAGTCGCTCCGCGTCATCGGCTGGCCGGGGATCGGTATCCATTCCTTCTCGTCACCCGGCACGCGAGGGAAGTCGCCGGCGTTCCATGCGCGCTTCGCCTCCTCGATCCGGTCGCGGGAGGAGCTGACGAAATTCCACCACACATGGCGCGGCGTGGTGAAAGCGTCCCCGCCCGCCAGCATGGCGCGGCATCCCGGCTTCGAGCGCAGGGTCGCCGCGATGCCGGGCCGCAGGACATAGAGGCGCTGCGCCTCCAGCGGCGCGCCCTCCAGCTCCGCCTCGCCCCAGGCGAGATAGATGGCGCGCTCCTCCGCATCGGCATCGATCGGGATCGCGGCGCCAGCTTCCAGCGTGATGTCGGCGTAGACGGTGCCGGCATAAGTGGTGGTCGGCGCGGTTTCGCCCCACAGCCGCCCCATCACCACGCGCGCCCGCGCGCCTTCGTCGGCGATTTCGGGGAGGGCGTGTTCCCCGACATGCTCGAACGCGGCATCCATCTCCTCGCGATCGTCCGGCAGCGCGAGCCACGTCTGGATGCCGGAGAGCGCCGGGCCTTCCGGCCGCGTGTCGGCGGGCGAGCGTTCGGAATGGACGATCCCGCGCCCCGCCGTCATCAGATTCACCGCGCCCGGCGCGATCCGCATGTCGTTGCCGAGCGAATCGCGATGCTCGATCGCGCCGTCGAACAGATAGGTGACGGTGGCCAGCCCGATATGCGGATGCGGGCGGACGTCGATCCCCTCGCCGGGCGGCAGGTGCGCCGGCCCCATCTGGTCGAAGAAGATGAACGGGCCGATCATCGTCCGCGCCTTCTGCGGCAGCGTGCGGTGGACCTTGAAGCCGCCGAGATCGTGGGTGGCCGGCAGCAGGGTCAGCTCGATCGGGGTTTCACGAATCGCCATGATCGGTCCTCTCCAGCATCGCGAGGAGGTCTTCGGGATAGATGGTTTCGGGCCAGCGCGAAATCTCGCTCCGCTCGAACCAGCGCCATTCCTTCATCACCCGCCGCTCGAGCGCGGTATGGCGGGACGAATCGACGTCTCCCCCGGCGATGTCGACGCGGAACCAGCGTTCGTCGGCCACGACCTCCACGCGCTCGATGGTGAGGAACTCCACGATGCGCCGCGCCACCTCCGGCCCCGGATCGGCATGGATGCCGGTCTCCTCCAGCAATTCGCGGCGCGCGGCGGCGGCATAGCTCTCGCCCGGATCGAGCGCGCCGCCGGGCGTGCACCAGAAGGGCGGGCGCTCGTCGCCGGGGTCGAAGCGGAACAGCAGCACGCGGCCCGCGCCGTCCACCAGCAGGATGCGCGCGGCGGGGCGCTCGGCCCTCATGCCTCGCCCGGCGCGGTGGCGCGGATCGCGAGCGCGTGGATATGATCGCGCAGCAGATCGGCCAGCGCGCCGTTCACCAGCCGCTGCCGCGCGACGCGGGACTGGCCGGCGAAGGCGGCGCTTTCGATCTCGACGCGGAAATGGCTCTCGCCCGATCCGTCGTCCCCCATATGGCCGCGATGGTGGGCGCTTTCGTTGACCACCTCCAGCTTCGTGGGGGCGAGCGCCTCGGTGAGGCGGGCGGCGATTTCCCGTGCGACGGGTCCGGTGGCGATATCGGTCATCGTGCCTATATAACGGGCTTTTTGCGGGAAAGGCGAAGGGTGGAGCGCAAGGAGCGGCCGAACATGCGTTTTCACGGACGGATCGCGGGCGATCGCCCGTGCGCCGCGCCGGGCTGCGCCGAACCGGGCGAGTTCCGCGCGCCGCCGCTGGAGGGCGCGAGCGACCATCGCGACGGGCCGCCTTCCTTTCGCTGGTTCTGCCTGGATCACGTCCGCGCGTTCAACGCGGGCTATAATTATTTCGAGGGGATGACGGCGGACGAGATCCACGCCGCCCAGCGCCCGACCGCCGGCTGGGAGCGCGAGACGCGGGCCTTCGCGCGCGCCGGAGCGGACCATGGCCCGCGCTGGGCCGATTTCTCCGATCCGCTCGACGCGATCAGCGCCCGTTTCCGCCGCGAGCACGCGCCGGAGCGGACGGACGGCAAGCCGCTCTCCGGCCAGGATCGCGCGAGCCTGAAGGTGCTCGGGCTGGAGCCGGACGCCGACCGCACCGCGCTGCGCCGCCGCTATTCGGAGCTTGTGCGGCGCTACCACCCCGATCGCAACGGCGGCGACCGCAGCCACGAAAGCACGCTGGCGAAGGTGATCGCGGCCTATCAGCAGCTCCGGCAGGCGCCGGCGTTCGCGTGAGAGGGCCGCTCCCTCCGCGCGTCCCTATGCCTCGGTCAGCCCCTTCCGCGCCCGCTCGATAGCCGCGATGTCGATCTTGCGCATCGTCATCATCGCCTCGAACACGCGCTTCGCCGCCGCGCGATCGGGATCGGCCATCGCGTCCATCAGCACGCGCGGGGTGATCTGCCACGAAAAGCCCCAGCGATCCCTGCACCAGCCGCAGGCGCTTTCCTCCCCGCCGTCCGCGACCAGCGCGTTCCAGTAGCGATCCGTCTCTTCCTGCGTCCCGGTGTAGACCACGAAGCTGACCGCCTCGTTCGGCCGGAAGTTCGGCCCGCCGTTCAGCCCCATGAAGGGCCGGCCGAGCACGGTGAACAGCACGACCAGTTCGCTGCCCGCGCTGCCGCCGGGAAAGTCCGATGGCGCGTTGTTCGCCTGCTCCACATGGCTGTCGGGGAAGGTGCGGGCATAGAATTCGGCCGCCTTGCGGGCCTCGCCGTGATCGAACCACAGGCAGGTGCGCATCTCGTTCATGATTCCTCTCCGTCGCTTTCCTCAGCCCCGGCGCGTGTCGAAAATCGGCGCGAAGCCGCCGAAGATCGCGAGCCGGCCATTCCACGGCGGCGCGTTTTCGCGCATCCGGCTGTCCTGCATCAGCGCGGCCATGCCGGCGTCGCGCGTCGCCTTGTCGGGCCATTCGATCCAGCCGAAGATCACCGTCTCGCCCGCCGGAGCCTGCACCGCGCGCCGGAAATCGGTGACCTTGCCTTCCGGCACGTCCGCGCCCCAGCCGTCGACCACGCGGGTCGCGCCCCGCTCGCGGAAGATCGCGCCGACCGCGGCGGCATTGTCGGCGAAGGCCGCGCGCTTGCCGTCCGGCACCGAGGCGACGATGCCGTCGACATAGCCGAAGGCGTGCTTGCCGCCCTCGTCGAAATCCGTGTCGAAGCCGGCGTAGATCATCCGCTGCATGTCGAACGGCATCGGGCCGTCCGGCTCCATCCTCTTGTCGTGCATCATGGCTTCGGCGGCCTTGTCGCAGGTTGTGCGGTCGGGCCATTCGACCCATGAGAAGACCACATTCTCGTCGTCCGTGGCGTTCACCGCCTTGCGGAAATCGGTGTGGGTGCCGTCCCTTACGTCCTCGCCCCAACATTCCACATGGCGGGTCGCGCCATATTCGGCGAGCACCGGCGCTGCCTTGGCGGCTGCGGCGACATAGGCGTCGCGGTCTGCGTGCTTCACTGGCACGACGAATCCCTGGAAATACGTCATGATCCTGCTCCTTCAGGCTGCGGCGGTCTGGTCGAACGTGGCGAGATGGTCGGCCATCGCCTTGCGGTGCGCCGGGCGCGCCTCCCCGCGCGCGACATAGGTCGCGAGGCGCGGGAAGCGATCGAGCGTGCCGGTGCCGTTCAGTTCGCGCAGCACCGACACCATCATGAGATCGCCGACGGTGAATTCGTCACCTTCGAGCCATTGCCTGTCGCCGAGCGCATTCTCGAGGTCGGCGAGCCGGCCGTCCAGGTCCGCCGCCACCTTGTCGTGCCGCATCGCGGACCATGGCCGGTCCGCCTCGAATTTGTCGTTGAGCGCCAGCGCGGCCACCCACGGCTCGATCGAGTTGAGCGCGGCGACCAGCCACTGGATCGCCCGCGCCCGCGCCGCCGGATCGGCGGGGATCAGCCTCCCGGCCTTCTCGCAGATGTGCAGCACGATCGCGCCGGATTCGAACATCTCCACCTCGCCGTCGCGATATACCGGAACCTGCCCGAACGGCTGGAGCCGGCGATGCTCCGGCCCCCTGGCATCGGCGATCAGCACCGCTTCATAGGGCTGGCCGACCTCCTCGCACGCCCAGCGCGGGCGGATATCGCGGACGAAGCCGCGCGCGAACTCCGGCACCCAGCCGAAGGTGATGATCTGTGGAATCCGGGGCATCTCTCCAGTCCTTTCATCGGTGCGGCATGTCAGCCGTGGGTCGGCGCGAGCGCGTGTTCCGCCGCCGCCATGTCCATGAACGACGGTTCGAAGGTGTGGCCGTCGAGATCCTCGAACGCGCGGCCGTACATGAAGCCCATGTCCTGCTTCTCGCGCGTCTCGCGCCCGCCCGCCGCGATGGCCGTCTCGGTGATCGCATCGACTTCCGCGCGGCTATCGAACGAAAGGGCGATCAGCGCGCCGCTCTCCTTTTTGGCGTCGATGATCCGCTTGGTGGTGAAGGTGGAATAAAAGCCGTGATCCAGCAGCATGAACAGGATCGTGTCGGACCAGATCATCGCCGAAGCCTGTGCGTTCGAGAACATCGGGTTCCGCGTCATCCCGATCGCCTCGTAGAAAGCGGTCGCCTTCGCGACATCGGCCACGGGCAGGTTCACGAAGATCATCTTCGCCATTGGAATCTCTCCTGATTTCGAATCGTTGCTTGCGATGGGTGCGCGTATAAGTTAGAAAAAGCAACCATGAAGTTATTAAAAGTGACCAAAGGAAGCGGGGCAGCGACGAAGCGCTGGTATGACGACGCCTGCGGCACCGCGCTGGCGATGGAGCTGGTGGGCGAGCGCTGGGCGCTGCTGATCGTGCGGGAGCTGATGTTCGGCCCGCGCCGCTTCAGCGAGCTGAAGGCGGCGCTGGCGGGGATCAGCGCCAATGTGCTGACGCAGCGGCTGGAGGGGCTGGAACATTCCCATATCCTCACGCGCCGCAGGCTGCCGCCGCCGGCGAACGTGCAGGTCTATGAGCTGACCCCCTGGGGCTATGAGGCGGAGGCGCCGATCAAGGCGCTCGGCGCATGGGCGGCCCGCTCGCCGGATCACGATCGGACGCTGGCGCTGTCGCCCGCCTCGATGATGCTGTCGCTGCGCACGATGATCGACGTGGCGAAGGCCCGGGCGGCCCCGGCCATGACGATCGGTTTCGCATTCGGCGCGGAATCCTTCGTCGCGCGGCTGGCGGGCGGCGACCTGCCGATCGTGCGCGGCGAGGGCGACGCGGACGCGCATTTCACCACCACCGCGCGCGCTCTGGCGAACATCGTCTACGGCAAGCAGCCGATCGAGGAGGCGGAGGCCCAGGGCGTGCTGGTCTTCGCCGGCGATCGCGGCGTGGCGCGCGCCTTCATCGATTTGTTCGCCCTGCCGGCCAAGGCAGAGGTTGAACAATCGCCGTAAGCGCGCTTAAGGCAATGCCGTTACTTCGCGAGGCGCGCATGACCGATATTCCGAACACCCAGCCCGACAGCCGCGAGACGACGATCCTCGACGCGCCCGATCGGACGATCAGCGTCCGCGATGCGTTCGGGATCGATATCGACATGGAATGTCCCGCCTTCAGCGAGGCGGACGAGCGCGTGCCCGATCTCGACCCGGCCTATGTGTTCGATCCCGACACCACGCTCGCGATCCTCGCCGGCTTCGCCTACAACCGGCGCGTGATGGTGCAGGGCTATCACGGCACCGGCAAGTCCAGCCATATCGAGCAGGTGGCGGCGCGCCTCAAATGGCCGTGCATCCGCATCAACCTGGACGCGCATATCAGCCGCATCGACCTCGTCGGGCGCGACGCGATCGTGCTGCGCGACGGCCAGCAGGTGACCGAATTCCGCGAGGGCCTGCTCCCCTGGGCGCTCCAGACGCCGACCGCTCTGGTGTTCGACGAATATGACGCGGGCCGCCCGGACGTGATGTTCGTGATCCAGCGCGTGCTGGAGACGGAGGGCAAGCTCACCCTGCTCGACCAGAATCGCGTGATCCGCCCGAACCCCTGGTTCCGCCTGTTCGCCACCGCGAACACCGTGGGGCTGGGCGATACGAGCGGCCTCTATCACGGCACGCAGCAGATCAACCAGGGCCAGATGGACCGCTGGAACATCGTCGTCACGCTGAACTACCTGCCGGCGGCGACCGAGGCGCAGATCGTCCTCGCCAAGTCCGGCGAATATGACAAGCCCGAGGGCAAGAAGGTGGTGGAGAATATGGTCCGCGTGGCGGACCTGACGCGCAAGGGCTTCATCAACGGCGATATCTCCACCGTGATGAGCCCGCGCACCGTCATCACCTGGGCGCAGAACGCGCTGATCTTCAAGGATATCGGCTTCGCCTTCCGCCTGTCGTTCCTCAACAAGTGCGACGAGGCGGAACGGCCGCTGGTGGCGGAATATTACCAGCGCGTGTTCGGCAAGGACCTGCCCGAAAGCGTGGTGGGCAAGGCCTGAAGCGCGTGACCCGAGGGTCTGAACCCGATTGAAACGAGGATCGTGATCGCCGATGGAGGCCCGCCGACAAGGAGTGCAGCGCAGTCGCGTAGCTGAAGCTACGCGCAAGCAAGCGACGCCGCTCGGCGGGCCTCCATCGGCGACCGCGCGGCGGCGGGCGGCTTTTGGCGCCATGCGGCGTCGCGCGTCGG
>JASGGR010000119.1:0-10024 GCA_047602705.1 Sphingomonas bacterium
CCGGTCAGCCCGGCGGCGAGGCCCATGGTGAGCAGCTCCACCGTGCCGGCCTGACCCATCTGCGCGGCGCTCAGCCGCCCCTCGTGGTGGAGCGCGCCGAGCAGCAGGGGGCCGACGCCCGCGAACATGACGCCGACGACGCCGGCGAACAGGATCGCCCCGCTTTCGATGGCCGTCGGCGGCGGCCCGATCCATTCACGGCCGGCCGCCTCCGTCATGTCAGTAGCGCGCCTTCAGGTAGAGGCCATAGGTGCGCGGCGGGGCGACGCTGAACACGTCGAAGCCGAGCGTGGGCACCGGCGTCATGTCCGAGATGTTGACCTCGTTGAACAGGTTCTTGCCCCAGACGCCCACTTCCATCCGATCCTGCGCGATGCGGATGCCCAAGCGCCCGTCGACGAAGGCGCGGGCCTGATCGCTCAGCCGCTCCGCGTTGGAGGTGTCGAAATAGACCTTGCTGCGGAACGACATGCTGGCGTTGGCGACCAGCGTGCCGATCGGCGTCGGCCGCTCCCAGTCCACCGCGCCCTGCACGCTCACCTTCGGCGCGGAGGGCAGGGTGTTGCCCGAATAATCCTGATCGGCCGATTTGAAATCGCGATAGGTGGCGTTCAGATAGGCCGCGTTCAGCGACACGGTGAGCGCGCGCGAGGGCTTCATCTGAAGCTCGAGCTCCCCGCCATAGATGCGCGCGGCCGATGCGTTGGTGAAGAGCTGGCGGGTTATCAGGCCGTCCTCGACGGTCGTATAGACCTGCAGGTTCTTGTAATCGTAATAGAAGGCCGAGATGTTGGCGCGCAGCGTGTGGTTGAGCCAGTCGGTCTTGGCGCCGATCTCATAGGCGTTGACCGTCTCGTCCTTGTACGGGCCGAGATCGGCCGGATCGGTCGCCTGCCCGCTGAAGAAGCCGCCGCCCTTCGCCCCGCGATTGTAGCTGGCGTAGATATTGGCGCTCGGCGTCAGGCGATATTGCACGCCCACCTTTCCGGTGACGGACTGGAACGTCTTCGCCCCGTCATAGGTGAAGATCGGCGCGGGCAGGCCGGCCGCATTGCTGACGTAGTGGAAATCCTTGCGGTCGGCGGAATAGCGCAGGCCGCCGGTCAGCGTCAGCTTGTCGGTCAGGTCGAAATCGAGCTGGCCGAAAGCGGCATAGCTGTCCACCTTCTGGATCAGCGGCCAGCTGAACAGGCCGATGCCCTGCGGCACCTCATTCTCCGGGTCGCCCGCCTGCAACGCCGGCAGCACGTTATAGGCCGAGTTGTTGTTCAGATAGTCGTGCGCATAATAAGCGCCGACCACATAGCGCAGTGGCGTGTGCCCGTTCGACTGCACGCGCAATTCCTGGCTGAACGTGTTCTGCCGCGCGATATAGCTGGCGGTCAGCGCCTCGTCCGTGCTGGCGTCGGTATCCTCCTGATCGTTGCGGTTGGCGTGCTGATAGCCGGTGACCGACACGATCGAGGCCGCGCCCAGATCGATCGTCAGCGTGTTCGAGACGGTGAACAGGTCCACCCTGTCCTTGCCCTCGAACGCGTAATCGCCCTGATAGAGGTTCTTGCTGGTGTTCGCGTAGCCGAGGATGTTGGTGCATTGGCCGGAGGTGTAATAGCCCGGCAGGCACAGGCCGTCCGGCCCGGTCGCCGCGGCGGTCTGCGGGATCAGCGAGCGGTTGTAGGCCCAGATCGATCCGCCGGTGGAACGGCCCGTGCTCACCACCAGATTGTCGGTGACATTGGCCGTCGGCGTGAAATGCACGGTGCCGCGCAGCGCCCAGCGGTTGGTGTTGTTGCCGTAATGGCCGGTCACGCGGTTGAGCGTATAGCCGTCGTCGCGCTGGTAGAGGCCCGCGACGCGCACCGAGAGCTTGTCCGCGATCAGCGGCACGCTGACGCCGCCCTGCACGTTCACCGAGTTGAACCGGCCATATTCGGCGGAGATGTCGGCTTCCGTGGTGTTGCCCGGCAGCTTGCTGGTGACGTTGATCGCGCCGCCGGTGGTGTTGCGGCCGTAGAGCGTGCCCTGCGGGCCGCGCAGCACCTCCACCTGCTGCAGGTCGAAGAAGGCGAGCCGCTGCGCCAGCGGGGAGGCGACATAGACGCCGTCCGCATAGATGCCGACCGCGCTGTTCGTGGCCGGGTTGAAATCGTTGACGCCGACCCCGCGGATGAAGATGCGCGGGTTCGCGCCATTGTCGTCGGACTTGATCTGAAGCCCCGGCGCCTGGTTCGAGAGATCGACGAGATCGAGCGTGCGGCGGTTCTGGATCGCCTCGGCCGTGATGGCGGTGACGGCGATCGGCACGTCCTGCAACCGTTCCGAACGCTTCTGCGCCGTGACGATCACGTCCTGCACCTGCGCCGCCGTTGAATTCGCCGCCGGCTGATCCGCCTGTTGCGCGCTTGCCGATTGCGCGGCGACCAGCGCCAGCGTGGAAACGGCGATGCCGATAGTTGCCCTCATCCTGAACCTCTCTTTGAGGAATTTATTGTCGCCAGGAAGGATAGCAAAAAATAGCTTATTGGCAATGCAAGCTATATTGCTGTTTTATATCTGTTTTAATGAAGGTTTCACGCGGGGACATCGCGAAAATATAGCGAATATTATGTCGGAACGCCCGTTGCGATCGCGATTCGACGCGCCCCGGCGCAAGGCCGAAGCGGACGGGACGATCGCGATATGTGGGTGGTGGGCCCGGCAGGACTCGAACCCGCAACCTAGCCGTTATGAGCGGCCAGCTCTAACCATTGAGCTACAGGCCCACGCGCGTTTGAGTAGCAGCGCCGCGCCGCCGCGCAAGGGGGCAGTCGCGCCGGGCCGGCAAAGAAAGCGGCAGGCAAAGAAAAAGGGACGCCCCCGCAAGGAGACGTCCCGATTTCCGTGCATCGTTGCGGCAGGCCTTGCGGCCCGCCGGCAGATCAATGCGCGTTGCTGACCGCAGCAGCAGCGTTGTCGGTCGCAGCCGCAACGTTGTCGGCAGCGTTCGCCAGCGCGTCGGTGGCGTTGGCGGCAGCCGCGTCGAGGTTGTCAGCAGCGCTCTGGAGGTTTTCCGCCAGCGCATCAGCATTGTTCTCGACCGGTGCTTCCGACTTCGAGCAGGCCGCAACGGACATCAGGCCGGCGGCAGCAAGAACAAAGGCAAACTTCTTCATTCGAATGCTCCCAAGCATAGCAATCTTCGCGGCCGACCCTCGCCGTCGCGAGCCACCGCAATACCGAACCATTTCGGTGGGTCAATGAGGAATTTTGACGGAGCGAAACGATCCGCCGCCGCCGCAAGCCTCGTTTCAGCGCATTTTCGGTGCTGCCGGGCCGATTTCCTCCGGCGCATTCGCAACGATCGCGAGCATCGCCGTCCAGGCCGCCACATTCTGCCGCAGCATCTCCGGATCGACGCGATCGAGCGTGTCGTCGGCGGTGTGATGCGTGTCGAAATAGTGGAGCGCGGACTGGTTGAAATCGAGGCCGACCGCGCCTTTTTCCACGATCGGGCCGACATCCGCGCCGTCTCCGCCCGCGCCCGCGCCATGGACGATGCCGAGCGGCGCGACCGCGCTGGCGATGCGCTCGCCCACGTCCTTCGCCGCATCCGGCAGCTTCATCTGGAAGCGCCAGATGCGGTCCGCGCCGAGATCGCTTTCGGCGGCGAGCACATGATGGTCGCCGCCATGCCGCCGCGCATAATCGCGCGCGCCGAATCCGCCGACCTCCTCCGATCCGAACCAGACGACGCGGATGGTGCGGCGCGGGCGGTTGCCCGAATCCATCACCCGCTTCGCCGCCGCCGCCGTGATCGCGACGCCCGACGCATCGTCGATCGCGCCGGTCGCCAGATCCCAGCTATCGAGATGGCCGCCGACCAGCACGATGCCGGCATCGGGATCGCTGCCCGGCACTTCCGCGATGACATTGCCCGATTCCTGCTCGCCCGTCTGGCGCGGGGTGAGCACCAGCTTCATCGTCAGCGGCTTTCCGCGCGCCGCCATCGCCTCGATCAGCTTCGCATCCGGCACGGCGAGCGCGGCGGCGGGGATCGGCTTCACGCCTTCGGGGAAATTGGTGACGCCGGTGTGCGGCGTGCGATGCGTGTCGGTGCCGATCGAGCGGATCACCATCGCCAGCGCCCCGCGTTTCGCCGCGATGCCCGGCCCGGCAAACCGCGCGATGCCCGACTGGCCATAGCTGGAGCCGTCCTGCGTGCGGGCCATGGCGTTGCCGACATAGACGATCCTGCCGCGGATCGCGCTGTCAGGCGCGTTCATGAAGTCCGCGAAGGTCCTGAACACGGCGACTTCGGCGGTGAGGCCCTCGGCCGGGGTTGCGCCGGAATTGCCGAGCGCGGTCAGCACCAGCTTCTGCGGGAAGGGAGCGGTGATCTCCGCGCGCTCCTCACCGCGCACCCAGACGGGCATGCGATAGGTTTCGATCCGCACGTTGCTGAAGCCGAGCGCCTTGAGCTTCGCCACCGCCCATGCCCGTGCGCGCGCCTCCGCCGCCGTGCCCGCCAGCCGCTGGCCGACCTCGGTGGTGAGGCTCTCCACGATGTCATAGGCGATGTCGTCCTTCAGCGCCGCGTCGCGCAATGCGGCGACGGCCGGATCGACCTTCGCCGGCAGCGGCGGCTCGGCGCGCTGGGCGAGGGCGGGGAAGGGAAGGGCGAGCGCCAGCGCGGCGGCGAGGAAGCGGTTCGTCATGCACGCCGCCTAGGGCGCGGGCGGGGCTGGGGCAAGCGGTTGCGCTTGCGACCAGTCGTCTTTCCCCGTCCGCCCCCGGACAGGCCGGGGCGGACGGGGAAAGCCGGTGCCTATGCCCGGTTCGCCGCGCTCAGCACCGCGCGGACGCCGGCGGTGGCGATGTCGGAATCGATGCCGACGCCCCACACCGTCCGCCCGTCGGCCGCGCGGCATTCGAGATAGGTCGCCGCCTGCGCGTCCGCGCCATGGCCGATGGCGTGTTCGGAATAGTCCACCACCTCCAGCGCCGGGCCGGTGCCTTCTGCGAGCGCGGCGATCACGCCGGAGATCAGGCCGTTGCCGCGCCCGGAAAGCGAGCGCTCCTCGCCGTCGATCGACACGCGGCCCACGAAGCGCCGGTCGCCCGCCGCGCCCGTCTCCTCATAATCGCGCAGCACGAAGCGATCGGTGTCGGCGGGGAGATAGGTGCGCTCGAACGCGCCCCAGATGTCGGCGGCGTTCAGCTCGCGGCTGGTTTCGTCGGCCAGCGCCTGCACGATGCGGCTGAAATCGGCCTGCATCCGCTTGGGCAGCTTCAGCCCCTTGTCCTGCTCCAGCACCCAGGCGACGCCGCCCTTGCCGGATTGCGAATTGACGCGGATCACCGCCTCATAGCTGCGGCCGAGGTCCGCCGGGTCGATCGGCAGATAGGGGACTTCCCACAGCTCGTCGTTGCGCGCGGCCTGTGCGGCGAAGCCCTTCTTGATCGCATCCTGATGGCTGCCGGAGAAGGCCGTGAACACGAGGTCGCCGGCATAAGGCGTGCGCGGGTGGACGGTGATGCTGGTGGCATATTCCACCGTTTTCACCACCTCGTCGATGTCCGACAGGTCCAGCTTCGGATCGACGCCCTGCGTGTACATGTTGAGCGCGACGGTCACGAGATCGCAATTGCCGGTGCGCTCGCCATTGCCCAGCAGGCAGCCCTCCACGCGATCCGCGCCCGCCATCAGCCCCAGTTCCGCCGCCGCCACGCCGGTGCCGCGATCGTTGTGCGTGTGGAGCGAGATCACCACGCTGTCGCGGTTCGGGATGTTGCGGCCGAACCATTCGATCTGGTCGGCATAGACGTTGGGCGTCGCGCACTCCACGGTGGCGGGCAGGTTGAAGATGATCGGATTGTCCGGCGTCGGGCGCAGCACGTCCATCACCGCCGCGCACACCTCGACCGAGAAATCGAGTTCCGCCGTGGAGAAGGTTTCCGGGCTGTATTCGAACATCCACTTCGTGTCCGGCTGCTTCGCGGCCTCGTCGCGCAGCACCTTCGCGCCGTCGATCGCGATCTGGCGGATCTCGTCGCGCGACATGCCGAACACGATCTTGCGCCACGTCGGGGAAACGGCGTTGTAGAGGTGGACGATCGCCTGCTTCGCGCCCTTCAGGCTCTGGAAGCTCGTCTCGATCAGGTCGCGGCGCGATTGCGTCAGCACCTGGATCGTCACGTCATCGGGGATGCGATCATTCCGTATCAGGCCGGAGATGAAGTCGAACTCGGTCGCGCCCGCGCTGGGGAAGCCGACCTCGATCTCCTTCATGCCGATCTTCACCAGCAGGTCGAAGAAGCGCGTTTTCTTCTCGGCGTCCATCGGGTCGATCAGCGCCTGGTTGCCGTCGCGCATGTCGGTGGAAAGCCAGCGCGGCGCCCTGGTGATGGTCTTCGACGGCCAGGTGCGGTCGGGGATGTCGATGGTCGGGAAGGATCGGTATTTGACGGAAGGATCGCGCAGCATGACGGCTCTCTTTATGCGAGAAGGCTTGGGAGGATTGCTTCGGTCTTGCCCTTAGGCGCGTCGGCGTGGCCCGGCCACGCGGCGAGGTTCGCGCCTAAGGGCGCGTAAGTCGAAGGAGAAGGCCGAAAGACAGCGTCATTGCCGTATGCGGTAGCCGCGCGGGGCGGGCCGTGTCTAGCCCCGATGCGCGAAAAGCCTGTCGAGCGGGGTTTTCGGCACGATCCAGAACACCGCCACCAATGCCGCGCAGCCGATCCCCAGCCACGGCGAGACGAAGCTGAGCGCGAAACCCGCCGCATAGACGACCATCGCGAAATAGCCCTTGCGCGTCGTCTGGAGATGATAGGCATGCGCCGCCTCGTGCTGCGCGCCCGTCCGCGCGATCACGCGCTGAAGCCAGACATAGCCGAGCGACGGCAGGATCAGCGTGACCAGATAGAGCCTGGTGGCGAGCGGGCCGAACTCATGCTCGCCGAGATAGGCGGTGCCGAACGGCACGAGGCTCAGCCCGAACAGCAGCGCCAGATTGGCCCAGACCAGCGCATTCGTCACCCGCCGGGCATGGCCGAGCAGCCGGTGATGATTGCCCCAATAGAGGCCGACATAGACGTAGCTCAGCACATAAGCGAGGAAGACATGCCACATCGACAGGATGGGGCCGATCCCTTCCGTGGCCGGAACCTTCAGCTCCAGCACCATGATCGTGATGATGATCGCGATCACGCCATCGGAGAAAGCCTCGATCCGGCCGACCCCGGTATTCTCCTCTTCCGCCATCATTTCACGAAGGCGGCACTGATCCTGAGCTTCACTTCATCGGAGATCAGCGGGATGCCGTAGGCGACGCCGAACTCGCTGCGGCGAATCGTCGCCATGGCGGTGAAGCCGACGTTGTCCTTGCCGCCCATCTTGCCCGCGCCATGGAAGCGGGCGTCGAGCGTCACCGGCTTCGTAACGCCGTTGAGCGTGAGGTTGCCGTCGATCTTCGCGGTCTCGCCGCTGGCCGTGACCTTGGTGGAGACGAAATGGGCGTCGGCCGGGTCGGGGCCGAAGAAGTCCGGCTTGGCACCGGCCTGCGGCGCGCGGAGCAGATGGGCGGTGAGCGCGGGATTGGCGGTCAGCACCTTGCTCACCGGGATGGTGACGTCCACCTTCGCCGCATCCGGGTGCGCGGGATCGAGCGTGAGCGTGCCGGTCGTATCCCCGAACAGCCCGAAATAGGGCGTGAAGCCCAAGTGATCGACCGTCCATTCGATCAGCGTGTGATGCGGATCGACCGTATAGCTGCCCGCGACGACGGCCGCCCGATCGTGCGATCCCGGCGGCGCCTTCGGCATCTGCGCGATGGCGGCGGTGGAGGCAAATGCGATGATGGCGATATGGGCGAGGCGCATCGTCCGGTTCCCTTTTTCCTGTGCCGCAGGTTGAACCACAAGCAGGCGGGAAGGGAAAGCGCCGTTAATCGAAACGGCGCGTTTCTATTTCACGGCGCCCTGCACCAGATCGAACTTGATCCGCACCCAGACGCCGATCATGGGCTTGTCCCCCATGCGCGGCGGGCGGACGAGGAATTGCCATGACGCCTGCCGCAGCGCGCGGGCGATCCCCGATCCGGGCGTCTCGCCAAGCTCGCGGCAATCCTCCACGCGATAGCGTTCGGCGGTGCGGCAGGCGATGATGCCCCAGCCGGTGCGCCCGTCATGGGGGAGATAGGTCACCATCTCCGCCCGGCTCGGCTCGCGATACCATTCGGCGTAATAGAGGTCCGCCCCGCCCGGCGCGCCGCCGGCCGCCGCGACCTGCGCGCCGGAGGGTGCGGATTTCTCGCCCTGATCGCCGTCCGACTGCGCGGTCTGGTCGCGGGACTTGATCCGCCCGATGTCCGACGCGGCATAATCGGCGCGGGAAAGCATCATCACCCCCGGCAGCGTGATCGGCGGCGGCGGGGCGGTCGCGGCGGGGGGAGGGGCGGCGTGCTGCTCCTGCTTCTCCTGCCGCGTCACCTTCGCGCGCTGCTGCGGCTTCGCCTTGGTCTGCTGGTCGCCGCGCGAGGAGGAGACGTTGAAGGTGGAAAGCGCGCGCATCTCCACGAATTTCGGCATGTTGCTGATCGCGCCGACCATGATGAGCGCGAGGATGACGAGCGCGCCCACGAAGAGCGCAAGCAGCAACGAGGCGACGCGCCCGCGCACGCCGACCTGGGACCGGTACGACGAAGTACGATAGGACGCCGCACGAATCACGCCCACGCCTCTAGTGAGGCATGGGCGTGAATGCACGACCGATCGAACACGGTTCGTCGCGCTTTTCGGGTTACGGGAGGATTACTATCCTCCCGCATCGCCGGAGCGGAAAGGATCAGTTCCGTTCCTTGTCCACCAGCTTGTTCGCGCCGATCCACGGCATCATCGCGCGCAGGTTCGCACCGACCTGCTCGATCGGATGCGCGGCGGCCGCCTTGCGTGCGGCCTTCAGCTCCGGCTGGCCGGCGCGGTTGTCGAGCACGAAATTCTTCACGAACCGGCCGGACTGGATATCGGCCAGCACGCGCTTCATCTCCTTCTTCGTCTCGTCGGTGATGATGCGCGGGCCGGTGGTGATGTCGCCATATTCGGCGGTGTTCGAGATCGAATAGCGCATGTTGGCGATGCCGCCTTCATACAGCAGGTCGACGATCAGCTTGGTTTCGTGGAGGCATTCGAAATAGGCCATCTCGGGCGCGTAGCCGGCCTCGACCAGCGTCTCGAACCCGGCCTGGATCAGATGGGTGATGCCGCCGCACAGCACGGCCTGCTCGCCGAACAGGTCCGTCTCGCATTCTTCCTTGAAGTTCGTCTCGATGATGCCCGAGCGCCCGCCGCCGACGCCGGAGGCATAGGCAAGCGCGATATCGTGCGCGTTGCCGCTCGCATCCTGATGGATCGCGATCAGGCAGGGCACGCCGCCGCCGCGGACATATTCGGAGCGGACGGTGTGGCCCGGGCCCTTGGGCGCGATCATGATGACGTCGATATCGGCCGGCGCCTCGATCAGCCCGAAATGGACGTTCAGGCCATGCGCGAAGGCGATCGCGCTGCCGGGGCGCATGTTGCCCTTGAGATCATTCTCCCAGATCGCGGCCTGATGCTCGTCCGGCGCGAGGATCATCAGGATATCGGCCCATTTCGCCGCTTCCTTGTTCGACATGACCTTGAAGCCGGCGGCCTCCGCCTTCTTCGCGGTGGCCGAGCCTTCGCGCAGCGCGATCGCGACGTCCTTCACGCCGGAATCGCGCAGGTTCTGCGCATGGGCATGGCCCTGCGAGCCATAGCCGACGATGGCGATCTTCTTGCCGGTGATCAGGTTCAGATCGGCGTCGCGATCGTAATAGACACGCATGTCATCAATCCTTTCGTGGAAATCTTGGGGAGAGCCGCATTTGGGAGCGGCAAGGGAAATCAGGCCGGGTCGCGGCCGCGCGAGATGGCGACGATGCCGGTGCGGGCGACCTCGATCAGGCCGACCTCGCCCATCAGCTCGACGAACTTGTCGATCTTCTCGGTGCCACCGGTGACCTCGAAC
>JASGGR010000120.1:0-9980 GCA_047602705.1 Sphingomonas bacterium
CAACCGCATCAGCTCCGCCAGCATCTCGGCGCGGCGCACCACCGGCACGCGGCGTTCGAGCGCGGCCTCCACCTCCGGGTTGCCGCGCTTGATCGCGGTGGAGATGACGACCACCGCCGCCTCGCCCAGATTCTCGGCCTTGTGCCCGATCGCCACCGGGATGCCGCGCGCGCGCAGGCCCTCCACCACATAGCCTTCGGCCACGTCCGAACCCTGCACCTGATAGCCGAGGTTGTTCATCACCTCCGCGATGCCGGACATGCCGATGCCGCCGATGCCGACGAAGTGGATCGTGCCGATATTGGTGGGGACGCCCTTCACGCCAGCGCCTCCTTGCCGACCACTGGGCCGACCGGCAGCGAGATGCGCGGCGCGTCGAGGCTCTCGACCAGATCAGCGAGGTCGCGCGCCGCATCGGGCTTGCCGCAGGCGCGCGCGCGGCCGGCGGCATTCTCCAGCGCCTCTGGGTCGAGGCCCAGCTTCTGCATCTGCTTGGCAAGCTCCGAAGGGGTGAACTGGCTCTGCGGGATCGTCCGCGCGCCGCCCGCCCGCGTGATCTCCCGCGCATTGGCGGTCTGGTGGTCGTCGGTGGCCGACGGCAGGGGCACGAGGATGGCGGGGCGGCCCGCCGCCGTCAGCTCCGCGATGGTGGACGCGCCCGCGCGCGCGATCACGACATGCGCCCAGCCGAGATGCTCCGGCAGGTCGGGCAGATAGGTGGCGAGGTCCGCCGCGATGTCCAGCTCGGCATATTTGGCGCGCGCGGCGTCGATATCCTCCACCCGCGCCTGATGCGTCACCTGCAACCGGCGGCGGAAGGCGACCGGCAGCATCGCGAGGCCGTCCGGCACCACCTTGCTCAGCACGCTCGCGCCCTGCGACCCGCCGGTGACGAGCACGCGGAAGATGCCGTCCTCCTCCAGCAGCGGATAAGGCTTCGCGCGCAACGCCAGCACGTTGTCGCGCACCGGATTGCCCACGCAATGCGTCTTGCCGAGGAAGGCGGGCTTCAGCCGCTCCGTCTCGCCATAGGATGTGGCGATGGCGTCCACCCGCCGCGCGACCAGCCGGTTGACGCGGCCCAGCACGGCGTTCTGCTCGTGGATCGCGGTCGGGAGCTTGTCGGCGAAGGCCGCGGACAGCGCGGGGAAGGCGGGGTAGCCGCCGAAGCCCACCACGGCGGCGGGCTGGAAGGTGCGGTAAAGCTCCCGCGCCATCGCGCGCCCGCGCCACATCTCGCGCGCCGCCTTCGCCCAGCCCATCGGCCCTCCGGCGAAGCGCCCGGCGGGCAGGATGTGCGTCTGCACGCCTTCGAACAGGCCGGGGAAGCGCACGCCGCGCTCGTCCGAGACCAGCGCCACGCGATGTCCGCGCCGGATCAATTCTTCCGCCAGCGCGGCGGCCGGGACCATATGCCCCCCGGTGCCGCCCGCCGCGAGGACGAAATGCCGCGCGCGCGTCACATCGACCCCCAGCGCGTCACATAGGGGCTGCGCAGCAGGAACGGGTTGCGCCGGGTGAAGGTGAGCAGCAGCCCCATCCCGATCGAAAGCGCGATCATGGAGGAGCCGCCATAGCTGATGAACGGCAAGGTCATGCCCTTTGACGGCGCGAGGCCGGTGTTGACCGCCATGGAGACGAGCGCCTGCGCGCCGAACTGCGTGGCAAGGCCCCCGGCCGCGAGCAGCTTGAAATTATCCTGTTCGTCGAGCAGCTTGATGAACACGCGCACCACGATCGCCAGAAACATCACCGCGATTATCATGCACGCGATCAACCCGAACTCCTCGCCGATGACGGAATAGATATAATCCGTATGCGCTTCGGGAAGCCCGAATTTCACCGTGCCGCCGCCGGGGCCGGTGCCCGTCCAGCCGCCCGCCGTCAGCGTGGCGTGGGCCGCGTTGGTCTGGTAATGGTCGGCCGCGCCCGTCCCCTCCGCGTCGGGGAACAGGAAGGCGTCGATCCGCGCGCGCGCGTTGCCGTAGAACACATAGGCCGCGACCAGCCCCGCCGGC
The DNA here is from genome assembly GCA_047602705.1 of Sphingomonas bacterium. Taxonomy (GTDB): domain Bacteria; phylum Pseudomonadota; class Alphaproteobacteria; order Sphingomonadales; family Sphingomonadaceae; genus Sphingomonas. The sequence goes on from JASGGR010000120.1 coordinate 2,019, forward strand.
GCCAGCGCGACAAAGCCCGCGATCGTGCGCATCGGCGTGCCCGCGATCATCAGCAGCGCCAGCCACACGGCGCAGAAGATGATCGTCTGCCCGAGATCGGGCTGGAGCATCAGCATCCCCGCCACCGCCGCCGTCAGGCCGAAGGTGATCGCGGTGACCGGCAGATCCTCGTCACGCGCGCGCAGCGAAAGCAGCCATGCGACCGTGACGATGAAGCAGGGCTTCAGGAATTCCGATGGCTGGAACTGCGCCACGCCCACGCCGATCCAGCGCCGCGCGCCGTTCACCGTCACGCCGATCAGCGGGGTGAGCGCCAGCAGGACCGCGAACACGCCGCACCCCAGCACGGCCAGCCGCCGCGCGGTGTTCACCGGCAGCATGGAGGTGACGAACAGCACCGGCAGCGACACCGCCACCCACATCACCTGACGCCAGAAATAATAGAGCGGCGGGAATTTCACATGCTCGCCGGAATAGCGCACGGCGCTCGCCGGGCTGGCCGCCGCCACCGCGAGCAGGCCGACCGCGATCAGCGCCAGCGTCAGCACCAGCAGCAGCCGGTCCGTGTCCCAGAACCATGTGCCGAGCGGCGAGCGGTCGCCGCGCCCGCCACGGCCCTTCAGCCGCGCGCGCAGGCCCGCCTCGTTCAGGATTTCCGCCCGTTCCTCGCTCATGCCAACGCCCCCACCGCGTCGCGAAACGCCTGGCCGCGATGCTCGTAATCGCGGAATTGATCGAAAGACGCCGCCGCCGGCGACAGCAGCACCACCTCGCCCGGCTGCGCCGCCTTCGCCGCGCCGGAGACGGCGGCGGCGAGCGTGCCCGCTTCCTCCACCGGCATCGCCTGCTTCAGGATCGCGGCGAAGCGCGGCCCCGCCTCGCCGATTGTATAGGCGCGCACGACATGGCCGAAATACGGGCGGCAGGCGTCGAGATCGTCGCCCTTCGCGCGCCCGCCGACGATCCAGTGGACGCGCGGGAAGGCGCCGAGCGCGGGCGCGGTGCTTTCCGGGTTGGTCGCCTTGCTGTCGTCGACATAGGCGACGCCGGCCACCTCGCCCACCTTCTCCATCCGGTGCGGCAGGCCGGCGAACGTCTCCAGCGCGCGCTCGATATCCGCCTCGCCGATGCCGAGCGCCTTTGCGACGGCGATGGCGGCGAGCGCGTTCTGGGCGTTGTGCGGCCCTTGCAGGCTCGGCCAGCGCGACTGATCGAGGCACACGCCCGGCGCGATCTTCGTCAGATGCTCGGCACGCGCCGACAGCGACCGCGCGATATCCGCGGAAGGCGCATCGCCGATCCCGATCACCGCCTCATGGGTTGGCGACTGCATCGCGAACAGCCGCGCCTTGGAGGCGGCATAGCCCGCGAAGCCGTCATAGCGATCGAGATGGTCGGGCGTGACGTTCAGCAGCACCGCCACGTCGCAATCGAGGCTCTGCGTCAGGTCGATCTGGTAGCTCGAAAGCTCCAGCACATAGACGCCGCCCGCCGGAAGCGGCGCTTGCGCCAGGATCGGCAGGCCGATGTTGCCGCCCATCAGCGCGGGCACGCCGGCCGTCTTCAGGATATGCGCGACGAGCGCGGTGGTGGTGGACTTGCCGTTGGTGCCGGTGATGCCGACCACCTTGTGCGGCGGCAGGTCCGCACGCGCTTCCGCGAACAATTCGATGTCGCCGGTGATCGCGACGCCGGCCGCACGCGCCTTCGCCGCCAGCGGATGCGTGTTGAGCGGCACGCCCGGCGACACGACCAGCGCATCGAAGCCGAACAGGTCGGTGCCGTCGAGGTCCGCGATCTCCACGCCCTCGAAGCCTTCGCGCCGCGCCGGATCGCCGTCCCACGCCACGACCTGCGCGCCGCCCGCGACGAGCGCGCGCACGGTCGCCGCCCCGGTCCGCGCGAGGCCGAGCACCGCGTAACGTCTGCCGCGCCAGTGCGAGGATGTGATCATCGCAGCTTCAACGTGGACAGGCCCGCCAGCGCCAGCACGAGCGCGATGATCCAGAAGCGGATCACCACGGTCGGCTCGCTCCAGCCGAGCTGCTCGAAATGGTGGTGGATCGGGGCCATGCGGAACACGCGCTTGCCGGTGCGCTTGTAGACCGCGACCTGGATGATGACCGAAAGCGCCTCCACCACGAACAGGCCGCCGATGATCCCCAGCACGATCTCGTGATGCGCGATCACCGCGATCGTCCCCAGCGCGCCGCCGAGCGCGAGGCTGCCGGTATCGCCCATGAACACCGCCGCCGGCGGCGCGTTATACCAGAGGAAGGCGAGGCCGGCCCCCACCATCGCCCCGCAGAAGATCGCCAGATCGCCCGCGCGCGGCACGTGCGGGATGCCGAGATAGTCGGCGAATTTCACGTTGCCCGCCAGATAGGCGATAATCATGAACGCCACCGCCGCGATGATGACCGGCATGGTGGCAAGGCCGTCCAGCCCGTCCGTCAGGTTCACCGCATTGCCGAACGACACGATCGTGAAGGCCGCGAAAAGCGGATAGAACAGCCCCAGATCGAGATAGAAGCGGTTGGTGAACGGCAGGAACAGCCCCGTCCCGTTCTCCTGGCTGATGATCCACGCCGCGACGCCGGCGATGATGAACTCCAGCAACAGGCGCACGCGCCCCGGTATCCCGGCCGTGGTGGCCTTCGTCACCTTGTCGTAATCGTCCATGAAGCCGATCGCGCCGAAGCCCAGGGTCACGAACAGGCTCGCCCAGACGAAGGGATTGCGCAGGTCCATCCAGATCAGGATCGCGAGGGACAGGCTGGTCAGGATCATCAGCCCGCCCATCGTCGGCGTGCCGCGCTTGGCGAGGTGGCTCTGCGGCCCGTCCGCGCGGATCGGCTGACCCTTGCCCTGCCGCACGCGCAGCCAGCCGATGAACTTCGGCCCGATGACGAGGCCGATGAACAGCGCCGTCGCCACCGCGCCGCCGGTGCGGAACGAAAGGTAGCGGATCAGGTTGAGGATGCCCGGAAAGCCGAGGCTTTCGGCAAGAAGATACAGCACTAGAACACGCCCCCGGCGAGCGCCGCGACCACCCGCGACAACCCGACCCCGTTCGATCCCTTGACGAGCACCGCATCGCCCGGCGCGATCACCTGTTTCAGGCGATCAAGCGCGGTCGCGGCATCGGGCACATGGACGAAATCGACGCGCCCCTCAAGAGCCTCCGCCAGCGGTCGCATCCTTTCGCCGACCAGCACGGCCGTTTCGACGCGCGCGTCGATCACCTCGTCCGCCAGCGCGGCGTGATAGGCGTCGCTCGCCGCGCCCAGTTCGCGCATCTCGCCCAGCACCGCGACATGCCGGCCCGGCTCGTTCGCCAGCACCGCCAGCGTCGCCGCCATCGATGCCGGATTGGCGTTGTAGCTTTCGTCGATCACCAGCGCCTCGCCTCCCTCGATCGTCGCCGTGAACCTCTGCCCGCGTCCCTGAAGCCCGCCAAGCTCGCCGAGCGCGAGGCCGGCCAGCCCCAGGTCGCCGCCCGCCGCATCGACCGCCGCGATCACCGCCAGCGCGTTCGACACCCAATGCTGCCCCGGCTGGGCGACGGTGAAGCTCAGCTCGCGCGCGCCCACCCTGGCGGTGAGGAAGGTGCCGCTGGCGAGCCGCATCGTCTCGATCGGGTGGACGTCGGCCGCCTTGTCCAGCCCGAAGGTGACGATCCGCGCGGCATGAGGCGCGGCGGCCGCGATCAGCCGGTCGCGATGCGGGCTGTCGTGCGGCACGATCGCCACGCCGTCCGGCTCCAGCCCGCGGAAGATCTCGCCCTTGGCGTCGGCGATCGCGCTTTCGTCCGGAAAGAATTCCGTATGCGCGGGCGCGATCGCGGTGACGATGGCGATATGCGGGCGGACGAGGGTGGTGAGATGCGCCAGCTCGCCCGCGTGGCTCATCCCCATCTCGAACACGCCGAAGCGCGTTTCGCGCGGCATCCGCGCGAGGCTCAGGGGCACGCCGGTATGGTTGTTGTAGCTCTTGACCGAGCGATGCACCGCCCCGCGCGCGCCGCGATCGAGGGCGGCGAACAGCGCCTCCTTGGTGGATGTCTTGCCGACCGATCCGGTGACGCCGATCACCTTGCCCGCCATGCGCGCGCGCGCCGCGCGGCCCATGTCCTCCAGCGCGGCGAACGTGTCGCCCACGCGCACATGCGGATGCGCGATCGCTTCGGAAACCAGCGCGCCCGCCGCGCCTTGCGCGAACGCGCCGTCGAGGAAGCGATGGCCGTCCGTCTCCGCGCCCTTCATCGCCACGAACAGGTCGCCCGCGCCGATCTCCCGGCTGTCGAAGGCGACGCCGCTCGCCGCGAAATCGGCGGACGCATCGCCCCCGGTGGCGGCGGCGATCTCGGCGGAGGTCCAGAGGCTCATCGCAGGCCCATAGCAAGCGCGGGGCCGCGCGTCAGCGCAGCCCGCTCACCGCATCGCCGGTGACGAGATCGTAGCGCAGCCCCAGCTTGCGGCGCTCGCGCGGGCGTTTCTCTCCGTCCGCCGGAGTGAACGGACGGGCGGGGATGTTGATCTTCCTCTTCACGCTACCTCCCTTGCGACAGTGACATCATCGAACGGCAGGACGAGATCGCGCACGATCTGCCCCTGCTCATGCCCCTTGCCGGCGATGAGCACGATATCGTCGGCGCCGGCCATGCGGATGGCTTCCGCGATCGCGGCGCGGCGGTCCCCGATCTCCAGCGCGCCCGGCGCGCCCTTCAGTATCTCGGCGCGGATCGCCGCCGGTTCCTCGCCGCGCGGATTGTCGTCGGTGACGATCGCCACATCGGCCTGCGCGGCGGCGATCTGCCCCATCGGCTCGCGCTTGCCGTGATCGCGGTCCCCGCCAGCGCCGAACACCAGGATCAGCCGCCCGGAAACATGCGGGCGCAGCGCCGCGATCGCCGCCTCCAGCGCATCGGCCGTATGCGCGTAATCGACATAGACCGGCGCGCCGGAGGGCGCGATCACCGCGCGCTCCAGCCGCCCGCGCACGGGCTGCAGCCGCGCGAGATCGGCGATCGTCCTCGCCACGTCGCCGCCGGTCGCGATCACCAGCCCTGCCGCGATCAGCGCGTTCGCCGCCTGATAGGCCCCGATCAGCGGCAGCGTCACCTTGTGCTCGCGCCCTTCGGCCGCGATCACCAGCCCCTGCCCCAGCAGGGTCGGATCGCGCGACACGAGGCGCAGGGTGTCGCCATGCTCGCCCACGGTGATGAGCTTGTTGCGCCGCGCGCGGGCGAGGTCGATCACCCGCTCGGACTGCGGATCGTCCACCCACACCACCGCCGTGCCGTCATCGGCCAGCACCTCCGAGAACAGGCGCAGCTTGGCGGTGAAATAGGCCGCCATGTCGCCGTGATAATCCAGATGGTCGCGGCCCAGATTGGTGAAGGCCGCCGCCGTCACCGGCACCCCCTCGGTGCGATACTGGCTGAGGCCGTGGCTGGAGGCTTCGAAGGCGAGGTGCGTCACGCCCTCGCGCGCCAGCCCGCCGACATTGGAGAGGAACGTCACCACATCCGGCGTGGTCAGCCCGGTCGTCACGCGATCGTCGGCGGTGGAGACGCCGAGCGTGCCGATCGAGGCGGCGTGATGCCCCGCCATCCGCCAGAGCTGGCGCGTCATCTCCACCGTGGAGGTCTTGCCGTTGGTGCCGGTGACGGCCACCGCGACTTCCGGGAAGGGCGCGAAGAATTGCGCGGCCAGCGCGGCGAAGGTGGCGCGCGGAGCGTCGCTGGCGATATGCGCCGCGCCCTCCACCCGCGCCTGCGGACGCGCGACCACCGCGATCGCGCCGGCGGCGATGGCGGCGGGGATGAAATCCTCGCCGTTCACCTTCTGCCCCTCGAACGCGCCGAAGATCGTGCCGGGCGCGACCTTGCGGTGATCGATCGCGAAGCCGGTCACCTGCGCCGCCTCGCTCCCTCCCGTGAGCTGGCCCAGCTTCATTCGGCGCCCCCCTTGTCGTCTGCCTTGCCCGGCGCCTTCCACAACAGGGGATTGAGGTCGCTCAGGTCGATGTCGCGATGATCGTCGGGAATCACGCCCAGCAGCGCGCCGGTGCGGCTCACCACGCGGCTCACCACGGGGGCGACCGTATAGGCGGCGGTCGTCTGGAAGGAATTGGCCTGCACGCGCTTGGGCGAATCCATCATCGCGATCACCACATAGCGCGGCGCATCCATCGGGAAGGCGGCCGCGAAGGTGGAGACGTTGGCGTTCTTGGCATAGCCGCCGCGCTGCGCCACTTCCGCCGTGCCCGTCTTGCCGCCGATGCGATAGCCCGGCGCGTCGCCCCTGCGCCCGGTGCCGTCGAGCACGACGAGGCGAAGAAGCTGCCGCATCCGGTCGCTGGTCGCTTGCTGGAGCACGCGATGCCCCTTCGGCTCCGTGCCGGCGGGCACCTTCAGCAATGTCGCCGGATGCCAGATCCCGCCGTTGACCATCGCGGCATAGGCGCTCGCCAGGTGCAGCGGCGTCACCGCGATGCCGTGGCCGTAGGCGGTGGTCATCACCGTGGTCCGCGCCCAATAGGTCGGCCAGAGCGGCCGCGCCTTCTCCACCAGTTCCACGTCGGGGCGGCGGGCGAAGCCCAGCTTGCGGAATATGTCCTGCATCCGCTCCGCCCCCACCAGATCGGCGATGCGCGCGGTGGCGATGTTCGAGGAATAGATCAGGGTTTCCGGTATGTTGAGCCAGCGCTTCTGCTCATGCCCGCGATCGTCGTGGATCGTGAACCGGCCCACCTTCAACGGCACGGTGGCATCGAAGCGGCGGCTCATGTCGGTCACGACGCCATAGTCGATCGCCGCCGCCATCGCGATCGGCTTGAAGGTCGAGCCAAGCTCGTAGACCGACTGGGTGACGTTGTTGCGCAGTTCCTCCGTGCCGGCCATGCCGACGCGATTGGGGTTGAAATAGGGCAGCGACACCATGGCGATCACCTCGCCGGTGTGCGCATCCATCACGATGCCGGCCGCGCCCTTGGCCTGCATGTCCCCCATCGCGCGGCCCAGCTCGCTCTCCATCGCCGCCTGCACGCGGCTGTCGATCGAAAGGGAGACGGGCGTGCCGCTCTGCGCGGGATCGGTGAGCCGGGCGTTGAGCGCGCGCTCCATCCCGCTCATCGCCTTGCCCTCGGTGGAAAGGAAGCCGAGCGCATGGGCGGCGAGCGTGGATTGCGGATAGAGCCGCTGCGTCTGCCGCTCGAACACGATGCCCGGCTCGCCGATCGCGTTCACCGCCTCCACCAGCGCCGGGCTGGCGCGGCGGTTGAGATAGGTGAAGGGCACCTTCTTCACGATCTGGGCATAGAACCATTGCTGGTTGCCGATATCCGGCATCAGATCGGCCAGCTTCTGCGCGATCACGCTCCGGTCGCCCAGCAGGCGATCGGGGTGGACGCCGATCGCCCAGGCGTCGATGGTGCGCGCCAGCGGCTCGCCGTTGCGGTCCACGATGTCGCCGCGCGGCACCATGCCCTGGATCGTGGCGCGTTCCGGCTTGCCCTCGATCGCCAGCCAGGCGAGCCTTCCGATCACCAGAGTCACCGCCGCCACGAACAGCAGCATCAGCATCATCAGACGCGTATGCTGGGTCGCGAGCAGCGCGTGCCGCCGCTCGCTGGCCTTTACCGATCGGGCAGGGCGAGCGACCAGCGTGGTCAACGCAACCGCCGTGCCTCGGCGCGCGCGCCGCTCATCAGATCGCCGAGCGTGGTGTCGCTGAGCAGGGACTTGTCGAGCATCGCCACCGCCTTCGCCTTGCGGGAAACCGGGGCGGGCGGCGTCACGGCGGCAAGCTGGGCGCGCGCCTCGACATGCGCCCTCACCTGGTCCTTCTCCTTCGCCGGGGCCGGAGCGGAAGCGCGCGCCGGAGCGGACGCGACCTTCATCAGCACGGCCGGACGCGCGGCGGCGGGGGCCTCGTCGATCGCCGGCGCGGGCGCGGG
>JASGGR010000013.1:0-31147 GCA_047602705.1 Sphingomonas bacterium
CCCCTCGCAGAAAAGCGGCAGCCGCCGCGCGCCGATGGCGGACATCAACGTCACGCCGCTGGTGGACGTGATGCTGGTGCTGCTCATCATCTTCATGGTGACGGCCCCGTTGCTGACGGCGGGCGTGCCGGTGAACCTGCCGGACAGCCGCGCCAAGCCGCTGGACCAGGAACAGCAGCCGACCGAGATATCGATCGACACGATGGGCCGCATCTTCATCGCCAAGGAAGAGGTGAGCGAGCAGCAACTGCCGCAGCGGCTGGAGGCGATCGCGGCGAAGGCGCCGTCCGGCGGCCAGCCTCCGCAGGTCTATCTCCGCGCGGACAAGGCGCTGGATTACGGGCGCGTGATGCGCGTGATGGGTGAGCTGAACCGGGCGGGCCTGAACCGCGTTGCGCTGGTGACGGTCGGCGAGGATTGAGCGTGGATCGGGCGGAGAAAGTCGGCCTTGGGCTTGCGGTCGCCGGGCATGTGGTGCTGTTCGGCCTGCTGTCCGTCGGCTTCCTCGCCACGCCCAATCCGATCAAGCTGCAGCAGCAGCCGGTGGAGGTGAGCCTCGTCAAGGACGTGGGGCTGGAGGCGACCGCGCCGCAGGCGGAATCCCCGCCCGCGCAATCGGTCGCCCCCGATCAGGGCGAGCCGGAGGACGCCGCCCCGCCCGCGCCGGTCGAGGCCGCGCCGGAACCGAAGCCCGAGCCGAAGCCGGTTCCCGCACCCAAACCGGAGCCGAAGCCTGCGCCGGTGAAACCTGCGCCGAAACCTGCCCCCGCCCCGAAGCCGGAACCCAAGCCGGAGCCGAAACCGCGGAAGGAGCCTCCGGCCGCCGAGAAGACCGCCGCCAAATCCGAGCCGAAGAAGCACGAAACGGCCGCCGCCGCGAAACCGGAAAAGACTCCGCCTTCCAGGGCGCAGGGCACCGGCAAGTCGGCGGAATCGAAGGCGGCGCGCCCGCGCGGCAGCCGGCTCGGCCCGGATTTCCTGAAGGGGCTGACCAGCGACGAGACGAAATCGACCAGCCAGACGCCGCGCGCCGCGAAGATCGACGCCGCCGCGCTCGCCTCGATCGTGCAGGCGATCGCGCGGCAGATCCAGCCGTGCGCGGACCGGCAGGTCGATCCCGGCCCCGGCGCGAACCGGATCGTCACCACGCTGAACCTGCGCCTCAACGCCGACGGCACGCTCGCCGCGACGCCCACGGTAGTGCACCAGACCGGCATCGACGACGAGAACCAGCGCTACGCCCGCCGCGTGATCGACCTCGGGATCGCGGCGTTCAAGGGCTGCTCGCCGCTGAAGCTGCCCCCGCAATTCTATTCCACGCCAAATGGGGGGTGGAATAATATCAACTATCAGTGGAAGCTCCGGTGATGACTCGTTTTACATCCGTTCGGGCTGAGCTTGCCGGGGTGCTGGCCGCCCTGATGCTCGCCACCCCCGCGATCGCGCAGACCGCCGCACCGCCGCAGGCCACGCCCGCCCCCGGCGCGCCGCCGCCGCTGGAAGTGTCGGTGACGGGCGGCATCTCCGCGCCGATGCCGATCGCCATCCCGGCGATGCCGACGGCGCAGGTGATGAACACCCCCGCCGGCTCCACCGACGCGCTCGGCCGCCAGCTCGCCGATATCGTCACCAACGACCTGAAAGGCTCCGGCCTGTTCAGCCCGCTGCCCCCCGCGCAATTGCGCACGGTGATGTTCCCGGAGGTGACGCAGCCCGCTTTCTCTTATTGGGGCGGATCTGGCGCGCAGGCTTTGGTGCAGGGCTTCGTGCGCGCCAACGGCGACGGCACGCTGACGGTCGGCTGCTATCTCTACGACGTGTCCGCGCAGACCGAGCTGATGCGGCAGGGCTTCGTCGTGCCCCCGGCGGACTGGCGGCGGGCGGGGCATAAATGCGCCGACATGGTCTACACCCGCCTCACTGGCGAGGGGCCGTATTTCGACAGCCGCGTCGTCTATGTCTCCGAGACGGGGCCGAAGGCGCGGCGCGTGAAGCGGCTGGCGATCATGGACCAGGACGGCGCGAACCACCGCTTCCTCACCAACGGCCAGTCGATCGTGCTCACCCCGCGCTTCGCGCCGAACCAACAGTCGATCGTCTACATGAGCTTCGTCAACGACAAGCCGGCGATCTACGTCTACAACCTCGGCACCGGCCGCCAGCATCTGGTGACGACGACCGAGCGGCAGACCTTCGCGCCGCGCTTCTCGCCGGACGGGAAGTGGATCGTCTTCTCCATGTCGATCGGCGGCAACACCAACATCTATCGCGTCCCCGCCGCCGGCGGCACGCCGCAGCGGCTGACCAACGTGCCCGGCATCAGCACCGGCGGCAGCTATTCGCCGGACGGATCGCGCATCGTGTTCGAAAGCGATCGCTCGGGCAGCCAGCAGCTCTACGTGATGAACGCGGACGGATCGAACCAGCAGCGCATCAGCTTCGGCGGCGGCCGCTACGCCACCCCGGTATGGTCCCCGCGCGGCGACCTGATCGCCTTCACCAAGATCGGCGGCGCCTTCCGCATCGGCATCATGAGCCCGAACGGATCAGGCGAGAAGCTGCTCACCAATTCGTGGCAGGACGAGGGGCCGAGCTGGTCCCCCAACGGCCGCGTGCTGATGTTCTTCCGTCAGGGCCAGGGCAATGCAGGCAGGGCCGATCTGTGGTCGGTCGACCTGACCGGCGTGAACGAGCGCCGCATCCCCACGCCGCTCGACGGATCCGATCCGGGCTGGGGACCGTTACGCCCCTGACACGCGGGCAAGAGGTTTATCAGGAGAAACACGATGGCAAGACTGACGACCACCCTGCTGATGGCGACCGCGCTCGCGGCCACCGCCGCCTGCTCCAAGAAGCATCCGGACGTGCTGCCGCCCGCGCCCGGCCCCGCGCCGGAACAGCCGCAGCAGACCGGCCCGCAAGGCCCGGTCGGCGATGCGATCGTCCCCGGCTCCTCGGCCGATTTCAAGCGGTCGGTGCAGAGCGACACGGTGCATTTCGGCCTCGACCAATATGATATCGACGATACCGCGCGCGCCATCCTCGACACGCAGGTGCAGTGGCTGCAGCGTTATCCGAATGTGCGCATCACGATCGAGGGCCATTGCGACGAGCGTGGCACGCGCGAATATAATCTCGCGCTCGGCGATCGCCGCGCCAATGCGGCGAAGAACTATCTGGCCGGCCGCGGGATCGATGCGTCGCGCATCACCACGATCAGCTATGGCAAGGAGCGTCCGCTCGCGCTCGGCTCCGACGAGGCGAGCTGGGCCGAGAACCGCCGCGCCGTCACGGTGGTGCTGAGCCAGTAAGGCTCCTCCCTCCAACCGTCATGCCGGGCTCGACCCGGCATGACGACGAGGGCGGTGGGGAGCGGGCCAGTGCCGCCCTCACCCGTCCAGGATCGAATCGATCGCCTCGGCCAGCTCGATATCGCGCGCCGAAAGACCGCCCGCGTCATGGGTGGTGAGCAATATCTCCACCCGGTTCCACACATTGGTCCATTCGGGGTGGTGATCCATCTTCTCCGCGATCAGCGCCACCTGCGCCATGAAGCCGAAGGCCTCCGCGAAGTCGGTGAACGCGATCGAGCGCGTGATGGCATCGCGCGCATCGTCGTAATCCCAGTCGGGCAGGCCATCGAGCGCATCCGCCCGCTCCGCCTCGCTCAGCGCCTCGACCATCTCTCCATCCCCTTCCGCTCCTGATCCGACACGGGTATGGCCAAGCCGATGGACGGGCAAGAGGCGATGGGGGAAGCGCCCTCGGCGGACGCGATCGAGGCGCATGCGCGCCGCGTGATCGCGCGCCTGCCCGCGCAGTTCCGAGCGTATCTGGACGACGTGGTGCTGGCGGTGGAGGAATATGCCGACGACGAGACGCTCGCCGCCATGGGGATCGAGCATCCGCTGGACCTGACCGGCCTGTATCACGGCCGCCCGATCGGGGAGAAATCCTCGATGGATTCCGGCATGCTGCCCGATCGCATCTTCCTCTATCGCCAGGCGATCCTCGCCGAATGGTGCGAGACGGGGGTGCGGCTGGACGATCTGGTGGCGCATGTCACCATCCACGAGATCGGCCATCATTTCGGCCTGTCGGACGACGACATGCACGCGCTGGAAGAGGCGGTGACGGATTGAGCGCGCATCTGGCGTTCGAGGCCGTCGCCTGCGCGCGGCGCGGGCGGACCCTGTTCGAGCATCTGTCCTTCGCGCTCGGCGCGGGCGAGGCCCTGGTCGTCAGCGGGCCGAACGGCGTCGGCAAATCGAGCCTGATCCGCGTCGCCGCCGGACTGCTCTCCCCCGTCGCGGGCAGCGTCGCGCATGAAGGCGCCCGCGCGCTGCTCGCCGAGGCCCCGGCGCTGGACGCCGAGCGCAACGTGGCCGATGCGCTGGCCTTCTGGGCACGGCTGGACGCGCAGCCCGACGCCCCGGCGCGCGTGGCGCGCGCGCTGGAGGCGCTGGAGCTGGCCCCGCTGGCGGACGTGCCGGTGCGGCTGCTCTCCACCGGCCAGCGCCGCCGCGTCGGCTTCGCCCGCGTGCTGGCGAGCGGCGCGGACATCTGGCTGCTCGACGAACCGGCCAACGGCCTCGACAGCGCGGCGGTGGCACGGCTGGAGGAACGGATCGCGAGCCACCGCGCGCACGGCGGAATCGCGCTGATCGCGACGCACCAGCCGCTCGCGCTGGCGGACGCGCGGGAGATGCGGCTGTGATCGCGCTGATCCTGCGCGACCTGCGCCGCGCCTATTCCTCCGGCGGCGCGACATTGATCGTCGCCTTCTTCCTGCTCGCCGCGATCCTCTTTCCCTTCGCCGTCGGGCCGGACCAGACGCTGCTCGCGCGCATCGGCGGCGGGGTGATCTGGGCAGCGGCGCTGCTCGCGGCGCTGCTGCCGGTCGAACGGCTGGTCGCGCCCGATCTCGATTCCGGCGTGCTGGATCAGCTCGCGATGCGCGGCCTTTCGCCGGCGGGCGTGGCGGCGGGGAAGATCGCGGCGCACTGGCTCGCCTTCGCGCCGCCGCTGATGATCGCCGCGATCGTCGCCGCCGGGCTGCTCGATCTGCCGGGGCGCACATTGCTGACGGTGGAGATCGGGCTTGCGCTCGGCACGCCCGGCCTCGCCGCGCTGGCGGTGGCGACGGGGTCATTGGTCGCGGGACTGCGCGGCGCGGGCGCGATCGCCGGGCTGGTGATGCTGCCGCTCGCCATCCCGCTGCTGATCTTCGGCGCGGGCGCGATTGACGGCGGCGCGGGCGGGCTGAAGCTGCTCGCCGCGACCAGCCTGCTGCTGGTGGCGGGCGCGCCCTTCGTCGCGGGCGCGGCGATCCGCGCCGGGGCGGAATGAGCGGCCCCGCCGACCTGCTGTTCGCGGCCGGCGCCGGCTTCGTCGGCGGCGCGATGAACGCGCTGGCGGGCGGCGGCACCTTCGCGACGCTTCCCGCCCTGCTCGCGCTCGGCCTGCCCGCGAACGTCGCCAACGCCACCTCCAATTTCGCGCTGCTGCCCGGCGCGGCGACCAGCGCATGGGCGTTCCGTGGCGAGCTTGCGCCGCTGGGCGGCGTGTCGATCCGCAAGCTCGCCGCGATCACCTTCGCCGCCGGGCTGGTGGGCAGCGCCCTGCTGGTGGTGACGCCGGGGCGGGCGTTCGACTTCATCATCCCGTGGCTGGTGCTCTATGCCTTCGTCGTGCTCGCCTTCGGGGGGAAGGCCGCCGTCTGGCTGCGCGCGCGCGTATCGATCGGGCCGCGCGCCTTGATGATCGTGCAGGCGCTGCTGGGCGTCTATGGCGGTTATTTCGGCGGCGGCATCGGGCTGATGACCACCGCCACCTATGGCCTGCTTGCCGGGCATGGCGTGCGCGAGATGTTCGCGCCGCGCACCCTGATGCTGGCGATCGCCAATGCAGCGGCGGCGATCGTGTTCGTCGTCGCGGGGCTCATCACATGGAGCGCCTGCCTGCCGATGCTGGCGGGATCGATCCTCGGCGGCTGGATCGGGGCGGATATCGGCAAGCGCCTGCCGCACGGCGCGGTGCGCGTCTGGACCCTGCTGGTGACGGGCGGCACGGCGGCGGTGTTCTTCTGGCGCGCCTATGCCTGAAGGCGACAAAAGGGGGCTGTCACGGGGCGGTTAGGGCGTTAGTCTGCCACGCATGTCGCTGATCGATCTGTTCCTTTCGCGCACGGTGAAGCGCGGCCGCCTCACCCTGCTCCGCCCGAATACGCCGCCGACCACCTTCGGCATGCCCGCACCCGGCTATCCCGAGGTCACGATCCGCTTCGCCGACAAGGGCGTGGCACTCGCCATCGCGCGCAACCCGGCGCTGGGGGCAGGCGAATGTTTCATGAACGGCCGGCTGATCGTGGAGCAGGGCGATGTCCGCGATCTCGTCAACCTGCTGACCATGAACGACAAATGGGAGGAGGGGCAGGACAGGCTCGATCCGAGCTGGATCAGCCGCGCCGCCGGATCGGTGAAGCACCGCGTCGACCGCATCAACATGGAGCGCCGCTCCAAGAAGAACGTCGCGCACCATTACGACCTGTCGGGCCGGCTCTACGATCTCTTCCTCGATCGCGACAAGCAATATAGCTGCGCCTATTTCACCGATCCCGCCAACGGGCTGGAGCAGGCGCAGCACGACAAGCTCGCGCATATCGCCGCCAAGCTGCTGCTGAAGCCGGGGATGCGCGTGCTCGATATCGGCTGCGGCTGGGGCGGGATGGCGCTTTTCCTCAACCGGCATTTCGGCGTGGAGGTGCTGGGCGTCACCTTGTCCGAGGAGCAGCTCAAGGTCGCCCGCGAACGCGCCGAGGCAGCCGGCGTGGCGGACAAGGTGCGCTTCGAGCTGATCGACTATCGGCGCGTGACGGGGACGTTCGACCGCATCGTATCGGTCGGCATGTTCGAGCATGTCGGCCCGCCGCAATATCGCACCTTCTTCAGGAAATGCCGTGACCTGCTGGCCGAGGACGGCGTGATGCTGCTGCACACGATCGGCCGCATGGGCGAGCCGGGCGTCACCGACGACTGGACGGTGAAATACATCTTCCCCGGCGGCTACAACCCCGCGCTCTCCGAGATCGTGCGCGGTTACGAGGGGCTGCGGATGTTCCCCACCGATATCGAGGTGCTGCGGCTGCATTATTCATGGACGCTCGATCACTGGTATGACCGCACCGTCGCTGCGAAGGACGCGATCGTCGCGCTCTACGACGAGGATTTCTACCGCATGTGGACCTTCTACCTCGCGGGCGCGGGCGCAGCGTTCCGGCACGGGGGGTTGTGCAACTATCAGGTGCAGCTTTCCAAGGGCCGCCTCGCCGTGCCGGTGACACGCGATTACATGTTCGAAGGCGAACGGGCCTTGCGCGAATCCGCTCCCTCCGCATAGGGGGCGGCCATGAGCGAGAAGATCAACCGCGTCGTCCTGGCCTACTCCGGCGGGCTGGATACCAGCGTCATCCTGAAATGGCTTCAGCAGACCTATGGCTGCGAGGTCGTCACCTTCACCGCCGATCTCGGCCAGGGCGAGGAACTGGAGCCGGCGCGCAAGAAGGCGGAGCAGGCGGGCGTGAAGCCCGAACATATCTTCATCGACGATCTGCGCGAGGAGTTCGTCAAGGACTACGTCTTCCCGATGATGCGCGCCAATGCCCTCTATGAAGGGCTGTATCTGCTCGGAACCTCGATCGCGCGGCCGCTGATCGCCAAGCGCCAGATCGAGATCGCGAAGATGGTCGGCGCGGATGCGGTGAGCCACGGCGCGACCGGCAAGGGCAACGATCAGGTCCGCTTCGAGCTGGGCTATTACGCGCTCGCGCCCGATATCAAGGTGATCGCGCCGTGGCGCGAATGGGACCTTACCAGCCGCACCAGGCTGATCGAGTTCGCCGAGGCGCACCAGATCACCGTCGCCAAGGACAAGCGCGGCGAAGCGCCCTTCTCCACCGATGCGAACCTGCTGCACACCTCTTCCGAGGGCAAGGTGCTGGAGGACCCGTGGCAGGAGGTGCCGGATTACGTCTATTCGCGCACGGTGAACCCGGAGGATGCGCCGGACCAGCCCGAATATATCACGATCGATTTCGAGCGCGGCGACGGCGTGGCGCTGAACGGCGAGGCCTGCTCGCCTGCCACGCTGCTGACGAAGCTCAACGAGCTTGGCCGCAAGCACGGCATCGGCCGGCTCGATCTGGTCGAGAACCGCTTCGTCGGCATGAAGTCGCGCGGCATGTACGAGACGCCGGGCGGCACGATCTATCACCTCGCGCATCGCGGGATCGAGCAGCTCACGCTCGATCGCGGTGCGGCGCATCTGAAGGACGAGCTGGCCCCGCGCTATGCCGAGCTGATCTACAACGGCTTCTGGTTCGCGCCGGAACGCGAGATGCTGCAGGCCGCGATCGATTACAGCCAGGAGAAGGTGTCGGGCACCGTGCGGCTGAAGCTCTACAAGGGCAATGTGATCGTGGTCGGCCGCAAGTCGCCCAACTCGCTCTACAGCGAGAAGGTGGTGACGTTCGAGGACGATCAGGGCGCCTACGACCAGCGCGATGCCGCGGGCTTTATCAAGCTCAACGCGCTGCGGCTGCGCCTGCTGGGGCGGCGGGACGGCTGATCCGCGCATGACGCGCGGCCCCTGCCATTCGCGGGGGCGGCGCGGGAAATTTAGGCGCGATTAACCATCTCTTAGCGCTTCTCCCGCAATTTCCCGCGAACGGGGATTTGCGGAGACACTCCTGACATGCGGCACGATCAAGCGGTGGACGTCGCCATCATCGGCGCTGGCCCGGCCGGGCTGACGGCTGCCTATCTGCTCAGCAAGGCGGGTTATTCGGTCGCCGTGATCGAGAAGGATCCCCATTATGTCGGCGGGATCAGCCGCACCGTGGAGCATCAGGGCTTTCGCTTCGACATCGGCGGGCACCGCTTCTTCTCGAAATCGCAGGAAGTCGTGGATCTGTGGAACGAGATCCTGCCGGACGATTTCATCGAACGCCCGCGCATGAGCCGCATCTATTATGAGGGCAAGTTCTACAGCTACCCGCTGCGCGCGTTCGAGGCGCTGGGCAATCTCGGCCTGATCCGGTCCGCCCTGTGCATGGCGAGCTTCGCCAAGGCGAAGCTGTTCCCCAACCGCGACGTGAAAAGCTTCGAGGACTGGACGATCAACGCCTTCGGCCGGAAGCTCTATTCGATCTTCTTCAAGACCTATACCGAGAAGGTATGGGGGATGCCGTGCGACGAAATGTCGGCGGACTGGGCGGCGCAGCGCATCAAGGGCCTGTCGCTGTGGGGCGCGGTGACGGACGGGCTGAAGCGCAGCCTGGGCCTCAACAGGCGCCCTAATGACGGGATGGCGGTGAAGACGCTGCTGGAGAGCTTCCGCTACCCGCGTCTCGGCCCGGGCATGATGTGGGAGGCCGCGCGCGACAAGGTGCGGAGCCACGGCAATCGCGTGCTGATGGGCCATGCGCTGAAGCAATTGAGCTTCAACGACGCGACGCAGCGCTGGACGGTCGCCGCGACCGATCAGGCGGGCGAGGCGCTGGCGATCAGCGCCGCGCATGTCATCTCCTCCGCCCCGATGCGCGAGCTGGCGACGCGGCTCCACCCGTTGCCCAAGGCGCTGCCGGAAGCGGCGAACCTGAAATATCGCGATTTCCTGACCGTGGCGCTGATGATCCGCTCGCCCGATCTGTTCCCGGACAACTGGATCTATATCCACGATTCGAAGGTGAAGGTGGGCCGGGTGCAGAATTTCCGTTCGTGGTCGCCGGAAATGGTGCCCGATGCGGATATCGCTTGCGTCGGCCTCGAATATTTCTGCTTCGAGGGCGATGGCCTGTGGTCCTCCAGCGACGAGGATCTTGTCGCGCTGGCGACGCGGGAGATGGTGCAGCTCGGCCTGTGCGACGCGGGCCAGGTGGCGGGCGGCACGGTGGTGCGGCAAGAGAAGGCCTATCCCGTCTACGACGGGGATTATGCCGCCAATGTCGATGCGCTGCGCCGGGAGATCGAGGCGCGCTATCCCACGCTCCATTGCATCGGCCGCAACGGGATGCACCGCTACAACAACCAGGATCACGCGATGATGACGGCGATGCTCACCGTCCGCAACATCCAGGCCGGCGCGCGCGTCTACGATATCTGGGCGGTCAACGAGGACGCCGAATATCACGAGAGCGGCAATGAGGGCGAGCAGGCCGCGCTTTCCAGCGTGCGGCAGGTGCCCGGTCGGCTGAAGGCGGCCTGAAGCCCGTGGAGCGCGACGATCCGGCCACGCGCGAAAGGCTGTGGCCGACATTGCTGATCGGCTGGCTGATCGCATCGGCCATATTGATCCTCGTCATGGCGACGCCGATCGCGAAGCTCGATTTCGCGGACCCGGACGATGCGATGCGCCTCGCGGAGGTGCGGGACTGGCTGGCCGGGCAGAGCTGGTGGGACGTGTCGCAGCATCGCCTGTGGGGCGGGCATTTCGTGATGCACTGGTCGCGGCTGGTCGATCTGCCGCTGGCGGCCGGGATGACGCTGCTCGATCCGCTCGTGGGTCAGCAATGGTCCACCCGGATCACGCTGACGGTCGTGCCGCTGCTCTCCTTGCTCGCCATCATGGCGCTGGTCGGCGTCATCACCCGGCGCGTGGCGGGAATCGACACGGCAAGGCTCGCCATCCTGCTCACTCCTTTGCCGATTCCGCTGATGTCGCAGATACGCCCGGTGCGGATCGATCATCATGCCTGGCAGGTGACGCTCGCGCTGGCGGCGGTCGCCGCGCTGCTCGCCCGGCCGAATGCGCGATCCGGCGCCATCGCAGGAGCGGCGCTGGCGACATTGCTCGCCATCTCGCTGGAAGGCATGCCGATCACCGCCGCGATCCTCGGCGTCACGGCGCTGGCATGGGCGCTGATCCCCGAACGCTGCGTGCAACTCGCCGCGATGGCGGCCAGCCTGCCGGTTACGCTGCTGCTCCTTCATATCGCAACGCGCGGGCCGAATGCCCTGGCGCCCGCTTGCGACGCGATCGCGCCCGCCTGGCTGGCCGCGATCGGCGTCGGCACGGGCGGCATCCTGATCGCCACCGCCCTCGCGCCGCGATCGCCCGTCGCTCGGCTCGCGATGCTGGCGCTGGCAGGACTGGCGGCGGTGGCGACGATCCGCTGGCTCGCCCCGGTCTGCACGCGCGGGCCGTTCGCGACGCTGGACCCCCTGGTCTATCGCTACTGGTATCTCAGCGTCGGTGAGGGGCGCCCGATCTGGGTGCAAACCGGGCTGATGGCGGTGGTGACGCTCACGCTGCCGGTGATCGGGCTGATCGGCGGCGCGCTGGCATGGCGCGCCAGCCGGGGAGAGACGCGGGTCAGCTGGTCGATGCTGATCGCGATCGCATTGGCCGCCCTGTGCCTGTGCCTGTTCGTGTTGCGCGCGGGCGCCACCGCCAATGCGCTGGCGCTGCCCGGCGCTGCATGGCTGCTGGAGCGGTTGCGCGATCGTGCGCGCAACGCGCCCCGCGTCTCCACACGGATCGCGGCCGGTGCCGGCGCATTCGTGGCTTTAGCACCCGGATTTCTTGGCAGCGCGCTGATCGGATCAATGACACCGGCCGGCCGGGCCGCTGCCGCTGCCGCTGCCCGCGAGACGCATCCATCATGCGTCTTCATCGACGAGATGCCGCATCTTGCCCGGCTGCCGATCTCCACTCTGTTCGCGCCGATTGATATGGCGCCGATGCTGCTCGCGCATACCGATCACCGCGCGATCGGTGCCGGCTATCACCGCGACGCCCACGCGATTCATTATGTGATGGCAACGTTCATGGCTCAGCCGCCAGAGGCCAGAATCCGGCTGCTGCGTTCCGGTGCCGACTATCTCGTCGCCTGTCCGGGCGCGAACGAAACCGATCTCTACAAAGCCGTCGCCCCCAAGGGCCTGTGGGCGCGGCTGGAACGCGGCGAGCGCTTCGACTGGCTCCAGCCGGTCGATCTGCATGGCGCCATACGGGCATGGCGCATCGTTCGTCCCTTGCATAGCGGGAGTCATGGCCGGTAAGGACTGGCCGCATGAAGGGTCCGGGAGTTCCGCTGCGCTGGTGGCAGACGCGCTGGTTCGTGGCGGCGGCGGTGATCGTCGCGATCGTGCCGCTGATCTGGCCCACGATCCCCCCGCTGGTGGACCTGCCCGGCCATATGGGGCGCTATCGCGTCCAGCTTTCGCTCGATAGCGCGCCGTGGCTTCGCCAATGGTATGACTTCAAATGGTCGCTGATCGGCAATCTCGGCATCGATCTGCTCATCATCCCCTTCGCCAAGGTGTTCGGGCTGGAGCTGGGCGTGAAGCTGATCGTGATGGCGATTCCCGCCCTCACCGTCGCGGGCCTGTTGTGGATCGCGCGCGAGGTGCACGGGCGCATCCCGCCGACGGCGCTGTTCGCGCTGCCGCTCGCCTATAGCTATCCTTTCCAGTTCGGCTTCGTGAATTTCGCGCTGTCGATGGCGCTTGCCCTGTGCCTGTTCGCCCTGTGGCTGCGGCTGGGGCGGCAGAAGAGCTTCGGCCTGCGCGCGGCGATCTTTGTGCCGGCATCGTGCCTGCTCTGGCTGTGCCACACCTTCGGCTGGGGCGTGCTGGGCGTGCTCGCCTTCTCCGCCGAGATGATCCGCGAGCATGACCGGCGCAAGGATGCCGGCTCCGGCCACTGGATCGCAAGCTGGTTCCGCGCCGGGCTGCATTGCGTGCCCTTGTCGCTGCCGATGCTGATGATGGTGCTGTGGCGCTCGGGCGACCATGTCACCGGCCAGACGATCGACTGGTTCAACTGGCGCTGGAAGGCGGCGTGGCTGCTGATGGTGCTGCGCGACCGCTGGCTGGCGTGGGATGTCGGCGGCGTCGCGATCCTCTATCTGGTGATGCTGAAGGCCGCGCGCGATCCCCGAATCGAATATTCGCGGCACCTGGGGCTTTCCGCCCTGTTCCTGCTGGCGGTCTATCTGCTGCTGCCGCGAATCGTGTTCGGATCGGCCTATGCCGACATGCGGCTGGCGCCCTTCGTCATCGCGATCGCGGTGATCGCGATCCGGCCGCGACCCGCGATGACGATGCGCCACGCCGGCTTGCTGGCGGCGCTGGGCTTCGCCTTCTTCCTGGCGCGGATCGGGGGGACGACGATCAGCTACTGGCAGTTCGCGAAGGATTACCGCACGGAGCTTGCCGCGCTCGATCACGTGCCCGTCGGCGCAAGGCTGGTGAGCTTCGTCGGCTTCCGCTGCGACAATGTGTGGAAGATGTCGCGGCTGGAGCATATGCCCGCGCTCGCGCTGGAGCGGCGGCTGGCCTATACCAACGATCAATGGTCCATGGCCGGCGCGCAACTGCTCACCGCGCGCTATGCGGTCGCGGGCGGCTTCGCGCACGATGCGTCGCAGATCGTCACGCAGCGCTGGTGCCTCCACGAATGGTGGCGGCCGATCGGCTTCTCGATGGCGCGCTTCCCGCGCGACGCGTTCGATTATGTATGGCTGATCCGCACTCCCGCCTACGATCCGCGCTATGCCAGCGATCTCGTGCCGGTGTGGCGCTCGCCGGATGGATCGAGCACCTTGTTCAAGGTCGATCACACGCGCCCCGCGCCCCAGGTCAGCGACGAGGAACTGATCCCGCCCCGATTGCTGGAGATGATCCGGCGCATGCGCAGCCAACGCGCGGCGAAAGCGGGAAGCTAGCCCTTCCGAAACGGCGTCATCGTCGCGAGGAAGGCGCGGTCCTCCTCGATCGCGGCGCGCTCGCGGGTCAGGAAATCGGCCACCGCGCGGCGGAAGCCCGGATCGGGCAGGTAATGCGCGGACCATGTCGGCACCGGCTCGTAACCGCGCGCCAGCTTGTGCTCGCCCTGTGCGCCCGCCTCCACGGTGGAAAGCCCGCGCGCGATGGCGGCGTCGATCGCCTGATAATAGCAAAGCTCGAAATGGAGGAACGGCACCTCCTCCACGCAGCCCCAATAGCGGCCGTATAGCGTATCCGCCCCGATCAGGTTGAGCGCGCCCGCGATCGGCTGCCCGTCACGCTCGGCGAGGATCAGCACCAGCCTGTCGCCCATCGTCTCGCCCAGCAGCGGGAAGAAGCGCCGCGTCAGATAGGGCCGCCCCCATTTGCGGCTGCCGGTGTCCTGATAGAAGGCCCAGAAGGCGTCCCATTCGCGCGGGCCGATCTCCGCGCCGGTGAGGTGCCGGATCTCCAACCCCGCCACCGCGCCCGCACGCTCCTTGCGGATCGCCTTGCGCTTGCGGCTGGAAAGCGTGGCGAGGAAATCGTCGAAGCTCGCATAGCCACGATTGCGCCAGTGATATTGCGTCCCCTGCCGGATCAGCCACCCCGCCGCCTCGAACAACGGCACCTGATCGGGCGTGACGAAGGTGGCGTGGGCGGAGGAAAGCTGGTGCCGGTCCGTCACCGCCTCCAGCGCGGCGATCAGCGCGGGCGCGGCCGCCGGATCGCGCAGCAGCAGCCGGGGGCCGGGCACCGGCGTGAAGGGCACCGCAATCTGGAGCTTCGGATAATAATCCCCGCCCGCCCGCTGCCATGCGTCGGCCCAGGCATGGTCGAAGACATATTCGCCCTGGCTATGGCTCTTGGCGTAAGCGGGCGCGATCCCCGCCGGGCGGCCGTCCGGGCCGTCCACGATCACCGGCACCGGCTGCCACCCGCTCCGCCCGCCGACGCTGCCCGATTCCTCCAGCGCGGAAAGGAAGGCATGGCTGAGGAAGGGATTGGCCGTCCCGGCACAGGCATTCCAGTCCGCCGCCGCGATCGCGGAGACGCCCTCCATCATATGCGCCGAAACGCTGGTCATCGCGGGCGATAGGGAATGGAGGACGCCATCAATGCCAATCTAGGGGCGCGGGGGACCCGGCGGAAGCCCGCTCCCCCGCGAGGAACCCTTTCCGGGCGGCTCAATCGGCCAGCGGCGATCCGCCAACCTCAATCACGGCGTCCACTTCCACCGCCGCGCCGAGCGGCAGCACCGGCACGCCCACGGCGGAGCGCGCATGCTTGCCCGCGTCGCCGAACAGCGCGACCATCAGCTCGCTCGCGCCATTGGCGACCTGCGGCTGGGCGGTGAAATCGCCGTGCGAGTTGACGAACACGCCCAGCTTCACGATCCGCTTCACCCGCGCCAGATCGCCCAGCGCCGCCTTCACCTGCGCCACCAGCATCAGCGCGCAGCGGCGCGCGGCGTCCTGCCCTTCCTCGACGCTGACATCCTCACCGAGGCGCCCGGTAATCAGCTTGCCGTCCCTGAACGGAAGCTGCCCGGAAACGTGCAGCAGGTTGCCCGAGAGCACGGTGGGGACATAGGCCGCGACGGGCGCGGCGGCTTCGGGAAGCGAAAGGCCGAGTTCGGCCAGCTTGCGATCGATCATCTCAGTCATGCGCCACGCTTCACCACGACCGCCGGGAGTCGGTCAATCCTCCGCGTGGCGCCCGGCGGCGAAACGCGCCGCAATCCAGCTTTCCGCCGCCAGCCAGTCGTCGATCCGCGCATGGGCCTGCGGCGCGGCGGGCACGCCGGGGGCGAGCACTGGCTCGGACACCATGTGCAGCCGGTGGACGCGCGGCGCATGTTCCGCGACCGAGGCGTGATGGTGCGGCAGATCATCGACGAACACCGCGACGGGATCGCCATGTTCCGCCACGAGCCGCGCGACCGGCCCGCCCTTGCCGCCCTGATTGCATTCCACGCGATGCGCGATGCCGAAGGCGGCGAGCTGCTCGATCCGGTGCGGACGGCAATGATCGGCGAGGTTGGTGAGGATCACGATATCCGCCTGCGCCGACAAGGCCGCCAGCGCCTCGCGCGCATGGGGCACGAGGGTCTGGCGGTGCATCTCGGCCGGGAAGAAGCCGTCGAGGAAGCCGCGCATCTCGGCGGGCGCGGGCGGCTCGCCGGTGGAGCGGCGGCGCATGTTGCGGCCCAGCTCCCACGATCGCGGATCGAAATCGATATCATGCGCCTCGCCCAGCCAGTCCCCGAAATGGCGGACCATATGGAGCAGCACCTCGTCGCAATCGCAGATCAGCAGCGGACGGGGCATCACGCGGCCTCCAGCGCATGGCGCGCGGCGACGAGCCGTTCGGGCTTCACCTCGATCGCGCCGGCGCAGGCGACGAGATCCGGCTCATGCCCTTCAAGGAAGCCGAGGCAGGCCGCCAGCACCGTCGGCTCCCCGATCCGCGCGCGCAGATCGTCGGGCGCGAGGCCGGTCAGCGCGATCAGCCGCTCGGCGCGATGCGGCTCCGCCAGCGTCCATGCCAGCGCCCGCAGCGCCAGCGCCTGTGCGTCTTCATTTGTGTCGGCTTCGCGCATTGCCTATCTATACCGTCTGTCGAGGGGTGCACGACGTGGCAAAAAGGGTGCTCGTTGTCGAGGACAACGAACTCAATCTGAAGCTGTTCTGCGATCTGCTGCGCGCGCATGAATATGCCGCGGAAGCGGTGCGCGATGGCCGCGAGGCGCTGGATCGCGCGCGCGCCTTCACGCCGGACCTGATCGTGATGGACATCCAGATGCCACACGTCACCGGGCACGAATTGATCCTGCAACTCAAGGCCGATGAGGAATTGCGGGAGATTCCGGTGATGGCGGTCACCGCTTACGCCGGGCGCGAGGACGAGGAACGCATCCGCGCGGCGGGGGCGGCGGCCTATGTGTCGAAGCCGATCAGCCTGATGCGCTTCATGGACGCGGTAGCCGCGCTGGTCTGAGGCAAGCGCGGATTTGAGACGGACACGCGAAAAGAGCCGCCGGCCCTGCGCCCGCGGCTCCACCGCATCCCGCGACGATGACGGGCGGCGCGTTCACGCCGCCGCGATCGTCACTTGATCTTGGCTTCCTTGAACTCGACGTGCTTGCGCGCGATCGGGTCGTACTTGTTGAACGACAGCTTCTCGGTCTTGGTGCGCGGATTCTTCTTGGTGACGTAGAAGAAGCCCGTATCGGCCGAGCTGACGAGCTTGATCTTGACGGTGGTCGGCTTGGCCATGACCGGTTCCTGTGCTGCTAAACGAAAAGAGCGGCACGCGAACGCACCGCTGACAGAAGCGGGCGCATGGCGGACACGACGCCGCATGTCAAGCATCCCCATGCGGTTAACGCCGCTTTTACTCCGCGGGCGCATCCTTTCCGCAACCGGGAGGAACGGATGATGATCGAGCGGGAAGTCATGGAAATCCGGGCGGAACTGGCGCGACGGGTGGATGCCGTGAACGCGCGCGGCGGCGATGCCGCGCTGGCGCGCGAGGTGGATGCGATTCGCCGCATCGCGCATTGCAACGGCATGTTGCCGGCGGTGACGGTGGCGCATCTGCTCGAATCGGCGCTGGCGCGCGGGGAGCATGGCGCGCTGGTGCAGGACTGGCTGGCGATGCTTGGCGAGGCCGTGCGTAGCGACCGGCAGGATGCCGCCACGTCCGATGCCTTCGCCGCCGCCTGCCAGGTGCGGTTCTCCTAACGTCCGATGGACGCCCTGATGGCCGCGCTGGTGCTGGGCGTCCTGTGCCAGCTCGGCGGGCGGACGCCGTGGCTGGCCGCGATCCTGTCCGATCGCTTTCGCCCGTCGGTGGTGATCGCCGCCGCCGTCGCGGCCTTTGCCGCCAATTACGCCTTGGGCGCGCTGGCCGGAATCCTGATCGCGCCGATGCTTGCGCCCGAAGCGCGCGACCTGCTGCTGGCGATGGCACTGATCCTCGCAAGCTTCGGCATATCGTGGCGGCGCAAAGCGCCGGACCGGCTGGCCGGCTGGCAGCTCGGCGCGGCGGGAACGAGCCTGCTCGGCCTTTCGATCATGGCCTTCGGGGACGGGATGCAGTTCATCGCCGTCGCGTTGGCCGCGCGGTCGGCATTGCCATGGCTGGCGGCCGTGGGCGCAACCCTCGGCGCGCTCGCCGTGACGATGCCCGCGATCGCGATCGGCGAGGCGCGCTGGATCGCGCTTCCTCTCCGCGCGATGGCGCTCACCGCCGGCGGCATATTGCTCGCTTCCGGGGCAGTCATAGCGCTGAAATCGATTGCTCTGATCTGATATTCCTGTGGAGCGAATCCCCAACCGATCCGTTATCGCAACGAAATCCACACAGGAGGAACATATGGCAGCCACAGATCCCAAGCTGAAAACCCCGACCGACCTGCAGCGCAACGAAACCAGGTCGGTGGCGGACGCGCTGAACGCGGCGCTGGCGGATTGCTTCGCGCTCTATCTGAAGACCAAGAACTTCCACTGGCACGTCTCCGGCCCGCATTTCCGCGACTATCACCTGCTGATGGATGCGCAGGCCGCGCAGATCCTGGGCGTGACGGATGCGATCGCGGAGCGCGTGCGCAAGACGGGGAACACCACCCTGCGCTCGATCGGCGATGTCGCGCGGCACCAGACGATCACGGACAACGATCAGGCCTTCGTCCCGCCGGAAGCGATGCTGGCCGAGCTGCGCGACGACAATCTCAAGCTGGTCGAAAGCTTCCGCGCGGTGAAGGACGCCGCCGAGGAAGCGAAGGACAATGCCACCAGCGGCATCGTCGACGAATGGACCGATCAGGCGGAGGAGCGCGCCTGGTTCCTGTTCGAAGCCACCCGCAAGGGCTGAACGCATAACCTCGGGGGGATCAGATCCCCCCGATCACCACCGGGCGCCCCGCCGCCTCCAGTACGGCGGCGAGATCGGCCATGCAGCGCTCCACCTGCGCCGCATCGGGGGAGCGGATCACGAAATTCGCTCCCGTCCGCCCTTCGCGGAAGAAGGGGTAGCTGCCGATCGCCACGCCATCGTGCGTGCGCTCCGTCTCGCCGAGCAGATCGGCCACCTCGCTCTCCGCCACCCAGCAGCCGAGCGTGCCGCTCACCACCGGGCGGCCGCCCTGCAACGTGCCGGTCAGCGCGTCGAGCATACCGGCCGTGATGTGCGGCACGCCCGCCATGATGAACAGGTTGCCGATGCGGATGCCCGGCGCGCCGGACATGCGGTTCTCGATCAGCTCCGCCCCCTCAGGCACGCGCGCCATGCGCAGCCGCGCGTCGGTAAGCCCGCCGCGCGTGGCGTAATAGCGTTCCAGCACGGCCACGGCCCTGGGATGGTGGACCACGCCCACGCCCAGCGCGGCGGCGATCGCGTCCACCGTGATGTCGTCGTGCGTCGGCCCGATGCCGCCGGTGGTGAAGAGATAATCGTTGCGCGCGCGCAGCGTGTTCACCGCCTCGACGATCGCCTCCTCCCGGTCCGCCACCACGCGGACCTCGGCAAGGCGGATGCCCTGCACGTTGAGCCACAAAGCGATCTGCGCGACATTCTTGTCCTGCGTGCGGCCGGAAAGGATTTCGTCGCCGATGACGACGAGGGCGGCGGTCCAGATGCGTTCCTCAACCATGCCCGACCGACATAGCCTCGCCAATCGCGCTCCGCCACGCTATATCGTGGGGCATGACCGAATATGTCACCGTTACCAGCGACGCGCCGCTCGGGCGCGACGGCGCGATCAAACTGCACGGCCGCGATGCGTTCGAGGGGATGCACAAGGCCGGCCGCCTCGCCGCCGAGACGCTGGACATGATCGTGCCGCACATGGTGCCCGGCGTCTCCACCGCGGAGATCGACCGGCTGATCCACGACTTCATCGTGAGCAGGGGCGGCGTGCCCGCGACGCTCGGCTATCGCGGCTACACGCACAGCTCCTGCATCTCGATCAACCATGTCGTCTGCCACGGCATCCCGAGCGAGAAGACGCTGAAATCGGGCGATATCGTCAATGTCGACGTCACCCCGATCCTCGACGGCTGGCACGGCGATTCGAGCCGCATGTACCTGATCGGCGAGGTGCCGCTGAAGGCGCGGCGGCTGGTGGACGTCACCTATGAATGCCTGATGCTCGGCATCGAACAGGCGAAGCCCGGCAACCATATGGGCGACGTCGCCCATGCGATCCAGCATCATGCGGAGGCGCATCGCTACGGCGTGGTGCGCGATTTCTGCGGCCACGGCCTCGGCCGCCTGTTCCACGACGCGCCGGAGGTGGTGCATGTCGGCCGCCCCGGCACCGGGCCTGAGCTGAAGCCCGGCATGATCTTCACGATCGAGCCGATGATAAATATCGGCCGCCCGGACGTGAAGCTGCTGGACGACGGCTGGACGGCGGTGACGCGCGACCGTTCGCTTTCCGCGCAGTTCGAACATTCGATCGGCATCACGGAAGACGGGTGCGAGATCTTCACCCTTTCTCCCGGCGGGCTGGACCGGCCGCCCTACGCCTGAGAAAAGCGCGTGACCTTCGCCGCGGCCGGTGGCACGGTCGCGGGCGATGTCAGTCAATATCCAGCGCAATCTGATCGGCGACGAAGGGCTGGTCCCCACCAGCCACGCCGGCCTCACCTTCCCCTTCGGCGATCGCGGGCCGCAGCCGGGGGAATTGCTGGCGCTCGCCGACGGCATACGCTGGTGGCGCGTGCCGATGACCGGGCCGCTGAAGCACGTCAACGGCCTGATCCTCGACGACGGCGAGGGCGAGGCGCTGGCGGTCGACACCGGCACCGCCTCTCCGCGATCGACCGAGGCGTGGAACACGATCCTCGAAGGCCCGCTGGCCGGCACGCGGATCGGCCGCATCCTGGGCACGCATCTCCACCCCGATCATATCGGCCTCGCCGGCTGGCTCTCCCGCCGGTTCGACGATGCGTCGCTGGTGATGACGCGCACCGAATGGCTGATGGCGCGGATGCTTTCCGCCGATGCGCGGCCGGACGTGCCGCAGGAGCAGATCGATTTCTGGCGCGGCGCGGGCTGGGACGAGGCGCAGATCACGCGCGGCGCCTCCTCCGGCTGGTCGAACTTCGCCAAGATGATCTCGCGCCTGCCGCTCACCTACACCCGCATCCGCGATGGCGAGACGATGCGGATCGGCGGGGCGGACTGGCATGTCGTCACCGGGAACGGGCACAGCCCCGAGCACGCCTGCCTCGTCGATTACGACCGCCGCATCCTGATCGCTGGCGATCAGGTGCTGCCGAAGATCAGCTCCAACGTCTCGCTCCACGTCAGCCAGAGCAATGAGGACCCGCTGGGCGACTGGCTCGATTCGATCGCCAAATTCCGCCAGTTGCCGGAAGACCTGCTGGTGCTGCCGGGCCATGGCGACCCGTTCTACGGCCTCCACGCGCGGCTGGACGCATTGGACAGGGAGCATCGCGACCGGCTCGACGCGCTGGTGGACATGATGGCGGACGGGCCGGTCCGCGCGGTGGATTGCTTCCCCAAATTGTTCCGCCGCCCGATCGGTCCGGAAGTGATCGGCATGGCGACCGGCGAGGCGCTCGCCCACCTTCGCCGGCTTGAGGTGGAAGGCCGCACGGTGCGCGAGGCGCGCGACGGCGTGTGGTGGTTCGCACGGTGTTCGTGATGCGCCCTTAGGCGCATGGCGCGGCGCCAGCCCGCTCCCCCACCCCGCCTGCCATCGGCATTATGACTGGGAAGCGGTGGGAGAGCGGGCTGGTGCCGCCCCGAAAATGCATGACAACGCATTTTCCAAACAAGTCCTGATCCCTCTGCTACCATCAACGCGGAAGACTCGGAGGTTCCCATGACCGATCCGTCGCTGCGCGACCGCGCCGTCCGCCTGTATGACGCCTTCACCCATGAGCATCGCGACCGCCGCACGCTGCTGCGCGAGATGACCGCGCTCGCCGGGTCTGTCGCGGCGGCGGAAGCGCTGATCGCCGGGATCGGCGCGTCGCCCGCCGTCGCCGCGCTCACCGCGCCGGACGATGTGCGCCTGCTCACCCGCGTCGTGAAGGGCAATGCGGCGGGCCATCCCTCCATCGCCTATCTCGCGCGGCCCAGGGCGGGGCGCGGGAAGCTCGGCACGGTGATGGTGATCCACGAGAATCGCGGACTGAACGATCATATCCGCGATGTCGCGCGCCGCGTCGCCCTGGCCGGTTTCCGCGTGGTCGCGCCCGATTTCCTCGGCCCATGGGGCGGCACCCCCGCCGACGAGGACAAGGCGCGCGAGATGATCGCGAAGGCCGATTACGACGTGGTCATCGCGCAGGGGCTGGCGATGCTGGAGGAGGTGCGCGACGGCGGCAAGGCTGGCCTGATCGGCTTCTGCTGGGGCGGCGCGCTGGTCAACCGGCTGGCGGTGGCGGGCGGCAAGGCGATCGATGCGGCGGTCGCTTATTACGGCCCCGCGCCGGCTCCGTCCGAGGCGACGAAGGTGGAGGCGCCGATGCTGCTCCATTATGCCGGCAAGGACACGCGCGTCGCGCAGACCGGCGAGCCATGGGTCGCGGCGCTCAGGGCGGCGGGCAAGACGGTGGAAGCCTTCACCTATCCGGGCGTCGACCACGCCTTCAACAACGACACCTCCGCCGAGCGTTACGACAAGGCCGCCGCCACGCTGGCATGGGAAAGGTCGATCGCCTTCCTCCACAAATATCTTGACGGCTGACGCGGCACATGTTCTCTTTTTGTTCATAACGAATCGAGAGAGGAGCCAAGGGATGGCCGATCTGACTTTCTACACCAATCCGATGTCGCGCGGGCGGATCGCCCGCTGGATGCTGGAGGAGGTGGGCGCGCCCTACGAAACGGTCGTGCTGGGCTATGCGGATTCGATGAAGGCGCCGGACTATCTGGCGATCAACCCGATGGGCAAGGTGCCCGCGATCGTCCATCACGGCCGCGTGGTGACGGAATGCGGCGCGATCGTCGCCTATCTGGCCGACGCCTTCCCGCAGGCAAACCTCGCCCCCACTGCGGAGGAGCGGGCGGATTATCATCGCTGGATGTATTTCGCCGCCGGCCCGGTGGAGGCCGCGACCACCGACAAGGCGATGGGCGTGGAGCCGAACGCCGATCAGCAGCGCATGGCCGGTTACGGCACGCTCGGTCATGTGGTGGACGCGCTGGAACAGGCGGTGAAGGCGCATCCCTATATCGCGGGCGATCGCTTCACCGCGGCGGATGTCTATGTCGGCAGCCAGATCGGCTGGGGCGTGCAGTTCGGCACGCTGCCGCGCCGCGATGCGTTCGACGCCTATCTCGCGCGGATCATGGGGCGG
The DNA here is from genome assembly GCA_047602705.1 of Sphingomonas bacterium. GTDB lineage: Bacteria > Pseudomonadota > Alphaproteobacteria > Sphingomonadales > Sphingomonadaceae > Sphingomonas. The sequence continues at coordinate 23,108 of JASGGR010000013.1, forward strand.
GAAGCGGCCGTGCGCGCGCGCGAGATCGACGATGCGCTGATGCCGAAATAACAGGGATCAGCCCGCGATCAGCGCATCCAGCTCGCGCTCGATGATCGCGCGGAGCTGCGTGCAGAGCGGGCGGAAATCGCGACCATGCTGGGCAGCCATCACGATCGACTGGCACAGGCCGCCGCCAAGGGTGTTGACCAGATCGGCCAATGTGGCGCGCGCCTCCGCCCGCGCCTCGCCCGGCGCGCAGGCGGCGAGCGCGGCGAGCAGGGCGTCGCGCACGCGGCGGTGAAGCTCGTCCTGCACCTGCGCGATCCGGGGATTGCGGGCGGATTCGGCCATGATCTCCGGCATCAGGCGATAGCCTTCGATATCCTCGTCATAGCTGACGAAGCTCAATATCCACTGCCGGATCGTCGCCATGTCGCCCACGCGGATCGCGGCTTCCAGCGCGTCTTCGTCGAGGAATTGCGACAGGTCGTGCAGCGCGATGGCGGCGATGATATCCTCCTTGGAGGCGAAATCGCGGTAGATCTGTCCCACCCTCACGCCCGATGCGCTCGCGATCTGCGCCACGCCGGTGCCGTGGAAACCGTTTTCGATGAACAGGCGGCGCGAGATTTCAAGGATATGCGCGCGCCGCTGTTCCGCCCGTGTCGCGCGGTCGCTCGTGGTGCACTGCAAAAAATTCACGCCGCTTCGGAACCTTTCGGCTTGCTCTGAATCGAGGCAGAGCGTATTCGGGAACAAAGTGTGAGTGATCGATCACTCACTTCTAGCACAAAAATCGGGGACGTTCATGAGGAAAATCGCGCCGGCGTTCGCGGCCGTCCTGTTGCTTTCGGCCTGCGGCCAGGGAGCGCCCCAGCAGCAGCAGGGACCGGCGCAGGTGAGCGTCGTCACGCTCCGCTCGCAACCCGTCACCCTCACCACCGAGCTTCCCGGCCGCACCGTGGCCTATGAAACTTCGGAAGTGCGGCCGCAGGTGAACGGCCTGATCCTCGCGCGCCTGTTCGAGGAGGGCGATTCGGTGCGGCAGGGCCAGCCGCTCTACCGCATCGATCCGCAGCCCTATCAGGCGGCGGAGGCGAGCGCGCGCGCCGCGCTGGCGCGGGCGAAGGCGGCGATCGCCTCCACGGCCGCGCTGGCGAAACGCTATGGCGAGCTCATCAAGATCAACGCCGTCGCGCGGCAGGACTACGAGAATGCCGTCACGCAGGCGCAGCAGGCGCAGGCGGACGTCGCCGCGCAGGAAGCCGCGCTGCGCTCCGCCCGGATCGACCTTACGCGCACCACGATCCGCGCGCCCATCTCCGGACGGATCGGGCGTTCGGACTTCACCACCGGCGCGCTGGTGACGGCGGCGCAGGCCAATCCGCTCGCCACGATCCAGCGGCTCGATCCGATCTATGTCGACGTGCAGCAATCCAGCGCCGAGGTGCTGAAGCTGCGCCAGCAGATCATGTCCGGGCAGATCGCGCGCGAAGGCGGCGCGGCGCGCGTGCGGCTGAAGCTGGAGGACGGCAGCACCTATCCGATCGAAGGCGAGCTGAAATTCACCGACGTCTCGGTCGATCCCACCACCGGCAGCCAGGCAATCCGCATCCGCTTCGCCAATCCCCACGGGCTGCTGCTGCCCGGCATGTATGTCCGCGCCCAGCTTGTGGAAGGCACGCAGGCGCGCGGGCTGCTGGTGCTGCAACGCGCCGTGGGCCGCGACGAGCGCGGCCACGCCACGGTGATGGTGGTCGGCAAGGGCGACAAGGTCGAATCCCGCGTGATCCAGACGAACCGGACGGTTGGCGATTCCTGGCTCGTCACGGGCGGGCTGAACGACGGCGATCGCGTCATCATCGAAGGCGGCATGATGCTGCGGCCGGGGATGCCGGTGAAGGCCACGCCTTATTCGCCCAAGGCTGATGCCGCGCCGGCCAGGGCCCCGGCTCAGGCGCAGGCGAAGTAAGCCCCATGTCGCGCTATTTCATCGACCGTCCCATCTTCGCATGGGTCATCGCGATCATCATGATGCTGGCGGGCGGGCTTGCGATCCGGTCGCTGCCCGTCGCGCAATTCCCGGAGATCGCGCCGCCTTCAGTGTCGATCACGGCCATGTATCCCGGCGCGGATGCGGAGACGCTGGAACGCACCACCACCCAGATCATCGAGCAGCAGCTCAAGGGCATCGACCATCTGCGCTATTTCTCGTCCTCGTCCTCCTCGGCGGGGATGCTGACGATCACGCTGACGTTCGAGCAGGGCACCAATCCCGACATCGCGCAGGTGCAGGTGCAGAACAAGCTGCAGGCGGCCACCCCGCTCCTCCCGCGCGAGGTGCAGCAGCAGGGCCTGCAGGTGCAGAAATCGGCGGCCAACTTCCTCATCATCGTCGGCCTCTATTCCGAAGGCGGCGCGCACAGCGCCACCGACCTTGCCGACATGGTGGTGTCGCGGCTGCAGGACCCGATCAGCCGCGTGAACGGCGTGGGCGAGCTCCAGGTGTTCGGCGCGCAATATGCGATGCGCATCTGGGTCGATCCGGTGAAGCTCAACGCCTATCAGCTCACCATCGCGGACGTGATGAGCGCGGTGCAGGCGCAGAACGCGCAGGTTTCCGCCGGGCAGATCGGCGCGCAGCCCGCGCCGAAGGAGCAGATGCTCAACGCCACCGTCTCCGTCCAGTCGCGCCTGCAGACGCCGGAGCAGTTCGGCCAGATCCGCCTCAAGAACGGCTCGGACGGATCGGTCGTCCGCCTTTCCGACGTGGCGCGGACGGAGCTGGGCGCGGAGAATTACGGCTTCGACACGCGCTTCAACGGCCAGCCCGCATCGGGCTTCGGCGTGCGGCTCGCGTCGGGCGCCAATGCGCTCGCCACCGTGGAAGCGGTGAAGGCGCGCGTCGCGGAGATCGCGAAGAACCTGCCGGCGGACGTGAAGGTCGCCTACCCCTACGACACCACGCCCTTCGTGCGGCTGTCCGTGAAGCAGGTGGTGGAGACGCTGTTCGAGGCGGTCGTGCTCGTCTTCCTCGTGATGTTCCTGTTCCTCCAGAACTGGCGCGCGACGCTGATCCCGACGATCGCGGTGCCGGTGGTGCTGCTCGGCACCTTCGCGGTGATGGCGGTGGCCGGGTTCACGATCAACACGCTCACCCTGTTCGGCACGGTGCTGGCGATCGGCCTGCTGGTGGACGACGCGATCGTGGTGGTGGAGAATGTCGAGCGGCTGATCGTCACCGAAGGACTCAGCCCGCGCGATGCCGCGCGCAAGTCGATGGACGAGATCAGCGGCGCGCTGGTCGGCATCGGGCTGGTGCTGTCGGCGGTGTTCCTGCCGATGGCCTTCTTCGGCGGATCGACCGGCGTGATCTACCGCCAGTTCTCGATCACCATCGTTTCCGCGATGGTGCTGTCGGTGCTGGTGGCGCTGATCCTGACCCCGGCGCTGTGCGCGACGATCCTGAAGCCGCATGATCCCGCGAAGCATGACGGCGACGGGCCTTTGGCGCGCTTCTTCCGCTGGTTCAACGACATGTTCGATCGCGGGCGCGGGCGCTATGAGGATGGCGTGCGCGGCACCATGCGCGGCTGGAAGCGCTCGCTGGTCGTCTACCTGCTGATCGTGCTCGGCATGGGCTTCCTGTTCTGGCGCCTGCCGACCGCCTTCCTGCCGGATGAGGATCAGGGTTCGCTGATCGCTATGGTTCAAGGCCCCTCGGGCGCGACCAGCTCGCGCACCGAAAAGGGGCTGGAACTGATCCGCAGCCATTTCCTGAGCGATCCGGCGGTGGAGTCGGTGTTCACCATCAACGGCTTCAGCTTCGCCGGCCAGGGCCAGAATGCCGGCCTGTCGTTCATCAGCCTGAAGCCATGGGATGAGCGGCCCGGCGCGAAGAACAAGGCGCAGGCGGTGGCCGCGCGCGCGATGGGCGCTTTCTCCCAATATAAGGACGGGATGATCTTCGCGCTGGTGCCGCCGGCCGTGACGGAGCTGGGCAACGCCACCGGGTTCGACATGCAATTGGTCGACGTCGGCAATATCGGTCATGAAAAGCTGGTGCAGGCGCGCAACATGCTGCTCGGCATGGCGATGCAGGACAAGCGCATCGCGCAGGCGCGCCCGATGAACCTCGACGACGCGCCGCAATTGAAGGTGAATATCGATCAGGACAAGGCGCGCGCCCTGGGCCTCGATCTCGAATCGATCAATTCCGCCATCTCCGCCGCATGGGGCGGGGCCTATATCAACGATTTCATCGATCGCGGGCGGGTGAAGCGCGTCTACATCCAGGCCGACGAACCCTATCGCATGCGGCCCGAGGATATCGGCAGCTTCTACGTGCGCGGCGCCAACAACCAGATGGCGCCCTTCTCCGCCTTCTCCACGCAGGAATGGATCAGCGGGCCGGTGCAGCTCACGCGCTACAACGGCCAGTCCGCGATGGAGATTCAGGGCGGCGCGGGGCCGGGCGTCAGCACCGGCACCGCGATGAAGGCGATAGAGGAGATGCAGGCGAAGCTGCCGCCGGGGACCGCGCTCGAATGGACCGGGCTTTCCTATGAGGAGAAATTGTCCGGCGGGCAGGCGCCAGCGCTCTATGCGCTGTCGCTGCTGATCGTCTTCCTGTGCCTTGCCGCCCTCTATGAGAGCTGGTCGGTGCCGATCTCGGTGATCCTGGTGGTGCCGCTGGGCATTCTCGGCGCGCTGCTGGCGGCGACGCTGACGGGGCTGAACAACGACATCTATCTCCAGGTCGGCCTCATCACCACGATCGGCGTGTCGGCGAAGAACGCGATCCTGATCGTCGAGTTCGCGGAGGAGCGGATCGCGGAGGGGCTGCGTCCGTTCGACGCCGCGATCGAGGCGGCGCGCCTGCGCCTGCGCCCGATCCTGATGACCAGCTTCGCCTTCATCTTCGGCGTGATGCCGCTGGCCATCTCCACCGGCGCGGGCGCCGGCGGGCAGAATGCGATCGGCCGCGCGGTGGTGGGCGGCATGCTCTCCGCGACGGTGCTGGCGATCTTTTTCGTGCCGATGTTCTTCGTCGTCGTGCTCCGCATGTTCGGCCATGGCGACGATCCCGCCGCCGAGCCGAAAGACGCGCCGCAGGGAGTTTCCGCGTGACCCGCCGTTTCCGCAACCTGATGATCCTCGCCGGGGCGACCGCGCTTTCGGCGTGCAATATGGCGCCCAAATATATCCGCCCGGCCGGCGAGGTGCCGGCGGAATTGCCGCGCGGCTGGCCCTATCCGGCCGCCGCCACCGACGCGCCGGACATTTCCGGCGTCGGCTGGCATGATTTCTTCACCGACGCGCGCCTGCGGCAGGTGATCGAGGCAGGGCTGGCGAACAATCGCGACCTGCGCGTCGCCGCCGCCAACGTGCTCCAGGCGCGCGCGCAATATCGCGTCCAGCGCGCGGACCTGCTCCCCTCGACCAACGCGAGCGCGGGTGCGACCTTCACCAACAACACCACCGGCGCGGGCGCCGGGCCGGATGCCGAAATCTATTCGGCGAATCTGGGCCTTGCCTCGTTCGAGCTGGATCTCTTCGGCCGCATCCGCAACCTCAACCGGGCCGCGCAGGAGCAATATTTCGCCAGCGAGGAGGCGCAGCGCGCCACCCGCATCAGCCTGATCGCGGAAATCGCGACCGCCTGGCTCACGCTCGCTTCCGATCGGGATCAGCTCGCGCTGGCGCAGGAAACGCTCAAGGCGTTCCAGCAGACGCTGGAGCTGACGCGCGCGCAATTCCGCATCGGCGTCGCCTCCGAGCTGGCAGCGCGGCAGGCGGAGACAAACTATCAGGGCGCGCGCAACGACATCGCGGCGCTCAACACCCGAATCGCGCAGGATATCAACGCACTCAACCTGCTGGCGGGCACCGCCATCCCGCAGGACCAGCTCCCTGCCGGGCTGGACGATGGACGGGTGACGCTGGATGCGCTGCCGGCCGATCTTTCCTCGACCGTGCTGCTCGCCCGGCCGGATGTGTTGCAGGCGGAACATCAGCTCATCGCGGCCAACGCCAATATCGGCGCGGCGCGCGCGGCCTTCTTCCCGAAAATCTCGCTGACCGCGGCCTTCGGCACCATCTCCACCGCGCTTTCCGGCCTCTTCTCCAGCGGCAGCTACGTCTACAATGCCGCGCCGACCGTCGCCCTGCCGCTGTTCGACGGCGGGCGCAACGCGGGCAACCTCGCTTATGCCAAGGCGACCCGGCAGGCGGCCGTGGCGACCTATGAGAAAGCGGTGCAAAGCGCCTTCCGCGAGGTGGCCGACGCGCTGGCCACGCGCGGCACGATCGGGGAGCAGATCGCGGCGCAAACCGCACGGGTGGAGGCGGCACAGGTGGCGGCGAAACTGTCCGACGCGCGCTATCGCGCGGGCATCGATTCGTTCCTCACCGCGCTGGATGCGCAGCGCACCGCTTATGCCGCGCGCCAGCAATTGCAGACCACCCGGCTCGCGCGGGCGAGCAACCTCGTGGAATTGTATCGCTCGCTCGGGGGCGGCTTGAAAGATTAGGTCGCTATCTTGCCTTTTTGCGTAACAGGCATATCCTCTTATCCATAAACAGGAGAGAGGTGCGATGGACAGGATCGAATTCGGCGAAGCGAACTCCGGCGACAAAAGCCTGGTGATCCTGCAAAGTCTGCTGTGCCTGCTGCGCGAAAAGAACCTGCTGTCGCGCGCCGATATCGAGGAATTGCGCGAGAAGGTGGAGGCGCGCGCGGTCGATCATGCGCATGATCCCCTGCCGTGCTGCATGGAAGGCGCGATGGCGGCGGCCAATGAGATGAACCGGCTGGGCGATTATATCGGACGCCGCTACGGCGGGAAGCATCGCCGCATGTAGGCGAGCGGGCCTGTCGTATCAGGATTCCGAATACGCCCCCTTGCCGAAGCCCGTTCGCCCCGAGCTTGTCGGAGGAAACGCAAGGGAAGTTCCCGCCCCCGATGACGGGGATTGCGACGACACAAGGACGCGATGAGGCCGCATCGGAGTCTGTCGGCCGCAAGCGCTGCGGCTGGTGAGTCCCTGTGCGCCAGCCCCGGCATCAAGCCGGAGCCATTGTCTCAATCCCGGAACGGATTCTCGAACGCATCGCCGCCGGCGTGATCCTCCGCGTCGCGCGCGGCCTGCTGGCGCTCTGCGCGGAGCTGCTCGATCAGCGCCTCGCGATCGCCCTCGAGCCGGTTGTCGGACGGCGCCTGCTCCGCACCGCTCGCCTTGGCGGCCTTGGCCACCGCCGCATCCAGCTCGCGCTGGGTGGTGAGGCCGAGCGTGACCGGGTCCTTCGGCACGATATTGGCGATGTTCCAGTGCGAACGCTCGCGAATCGCCGCGATCGTGGTGCGCGTGGTGCCGATCAGGTTGGAGATCGTACCATCCGAGATTTCCGGATGGTTGCGGATGATCCAGGCGATGCCGTCCGGCTTGTCCTGCCGCTTGGAGACCGGGGTGTAGCGCGGGCCCTTGGTGCGGCGCACCTGCTCCGGCCCCTTGGTCATCTTCAGGCGGTAATCGGGATCGGCCTGGCCCTTCTCGATCTCCTCCATCGTCAGCTCGTGCGCGCGCACCGGATCGCGGCCGGTGAGCTTGGTGGCGGCGGTGTCGTCGGCGATCGCCTGCACCTCAAGGATGTGCAGGCCGCAGAAATCGGCGATCTGCTCGAAGCTGAGCGCGGTGTTGTCGACCAGCCAGGAAGCGGTCGCATGGGGCATGAGCGGCTGGGCCACGGGGTAACTCCGTCGGAAACAAATAGGGCCGCCCCTTACCGGAGCGGCCGCGTCCACCCAGACTTAGTGCGACAGACGCCCAAGGGCAACCCATCACGCCGCGAGAGGCACGGGAAGCGGCGCGAGGGCGGCCAGAAACTGCTCCGCGCTCGCCCGCCAGCCATGGCGCGCGCCGGTTTCGGCGCAGGCGCGCGGATCGAGCGCCAGCGCGGCCGCGACCGCTTCCGCCAGATCCTCGCGCATCGCGCCCCCCTCCGGCGTCAGCACGTCCAGCGGCCCGGTGACGGGATAGGCCGCGACCGGCGTGCCG
>JASGGR010000121.1:0-9747 GCA_047602705.1 Sphingomonas bacterium
CTCCGCCACGACGATCAGCGCGCCCGACGGGCCGGCCAACCGGACGGCGGCGGCCTCGGCATCGCTGCGGGCGACGAGGCGCTTGCCCTGATCCAGCCAGCGCCCGAAGGCCTCTCCCGCCAAGCCGCCATAGCCGAGCAGCCTGTCCGCCCCCGCTTCAGGAACGGGCTGGACCACGTCCGCGCCGAACGCGGCGAACAGGCGTCCGCAGTAACGCGCGGCGATGCTCATGTTGAGGATGACGAGCGAAATGCCCTGTAGCGGCTGATAGGCGTGCGTGCCCGACGCAGGCTTTGCGGATGCGTTCGCCATCGCTCTCCCTCATGCGGACGCCCGGTTCGTGCCGCGGCGTTCTGGATAGGTAACTTATTACCGTATAGGATGCGAGAAAGGCCGTGGCAACCGCCGGCAGGGCGGATTCACGCGGACGGCGCGCCCTGCTTGCCGGCGAGGCGGGCGGCTTCGGCCTCTTCCAGCGCCTGTGCCGCGCGCTGGAAATCGAGGGCGCGGGCGCGCATCGCGGCGACCCATGCGTCGTTCACGACTCCGGCCAATGTGATGGCATGGCCGAAGCAGATGCGGTTGCCCGCCAGCATGATGTCGAAATCGCTCAGCGCCCAGTTGCGCAGATTGGCGGCGAACAGATCGGTCAGGGCCTCGGCCAGCGCCTCCGGGGCGATCTCGGGCCGGATATAGCCCGCGTCGGCCACGCGGCGGCACAATATCACATAGGCCTGCAACGTCTCGCGCGCCGGCTCGGTCTCGCCGCCGCCCGAATAGCCCTGCGTCGCGCGGAACAGCGCGCGGTAGAAGGGCTGCTCGTGCGCATAGAGTTCCATGCCCGCCATCACGCGGTCGAACAGGTTCTCGAGCGGATTTTCCGAATTGAGCTGCCGCGCCACGCCGCGGAATGCGGACTGGTCGCTGCGCAGGATGGCGGCGATGATCCCGGATTTGGATCGGAACAGCTCATATGGCGTGCGCAGGCTCACCTGCGCGCGCGCCGCGAGCTGGCGCATCGGCAGCTCGAACGTGCCGGTTTCGCGAATGATCTGACGCGCCTCCTCGATCAGCTTGATCGCGCGGGGATCATCATGGTCGGGCATAGGCTGAACTGAAATCTCCACCGCCGGGCAACGGATGCGGCCGGGCGCTCTATTCGCCGAAGCGCGCGCAACCGGCAAGCCGAATTGATCGGGCGCGGATCAGCGATAGGCGGCCGGCGGAAGGGCACGTCCCCAGGCGTCGATCGCGGCGAATTCCTCGTCCGTCAGGCGCAGGCGCGCCGCCGCCATATTCTGTTCGAGGTGCGCGATCGACGAGGTTCCGGGGATGACGAGGATATTGGGCGAGCGGCGGAGCAGCCATGCGAGCGCGACCTGCGTGGCCGGCACGCCCCGCGCCCGCGCCACCACCTCCAGCGCGCCCGCCGCTTCGCTCCCGCCGGCCAGCTTGCCACGCCCCAGCGGATAGAAGGGGATGAAGCCGATGCCGTGCGTCCCGCAATAATCGAGCAGCGCCTCGCTGCGCCGGTCCATCGGATTATAGAGGTTCTGCACCGTCGCGACCGGGAAATATCGCCGCGCCGCATCGACCGTGGCGACATCGACCTCGCTCAGGCCGGCATAAGCGATCACGCCGGTCTCGATCAGGAAGCGGATCGCGTCGAATTGCTCGTCGGCGGGGACCTTGGGATCGACGCGGTGCAATTGCCACAGGGCGATGCGCTCTACGCCCAGCCGCCGCGCGCTCAGCCGGGCCTGCTGGATGAGATATTCCGGGCGCCCCAACGGTATCCATTCATCGGGAGCGGGGCGCGCCAGCCCGGCCTTGGTGGCGATCACGAGATCGGCCGGATAGGGATGGAGCGCGCGCCGGATCAGCGCCTCGCTCGTTTCGGGGCCATAGCTGTCCGCCGTGTCGATCAGCGTCACGCCGAGTGCGATCGCGCGCCGTAGCAGCGCCAGCATCGCGGGCACATCCCGCGGCTCGCCCCACAGATGCGGGCCGGTGATCCGCAACGCGCCGAAGCCGATGCGCGCGACCGGCAGCACGCCGCCGATCGCGAACCGGGCCATGGGCGGTTGCTCCTCCATCGGCGGGGTCAATATCCGTCCGGCCCGTGCACCAGCCGGTAGGTGTTGGCCAACAGGTCCGCGTCGGTCGATCCGTTCTTCTCCGTGGTGGAATGGAAGAACAGGTCGCGCCCCAGCAGGTTTCTGAGCTGCGGGTCCTTGTCCGCCAGCCAGGCGTCGTCGAGATGGCCGTAATCGTCGATCGGCTGCATCCCGATCCGCGTATAGGTCATGTGCATCACCACCCGCTCGCCCGGATTCCTGCGCGGATAGCTGCCGTGCCACACCGATCCGTCCCACAATGCGATCGATCCGGCCGGCGCCTCGATCGGGATCGCGCCCGCCAGCGACCTGCGGATATCGCGCGGCGGATGGCTCTTGTGCTTGTGCGTGCCGGGGATGACGAGGGTCGCGCCATTGTCCAGCGTGAACTCGTCCGTCACCCAGCAGGCGGTGCACATGATCTCCCATTGCGGGAAGGGCGCCGGGAACCAGCTATTGTCGGCGTGGAGGGCGAGGCCGGTCGCATCCTCGCGCCGGACGGTGCCGATCAACTGGCTCAGCAGCGCGCCGCGCCCGAGCAGGAACTCGACCAGCGCGAGCAGTCTCGGCACCACCACGGCCTGCGGAAAGACCGGGTCGCGCCCCAGCAGCAGGCCGGCGCGGCGGCCTGCGTTGCGCCCTTCGGATTCCCCGGCGAGCCGCAGGATCGCCTCGCGCACCCGGCCGGTCAGCGCATGGGCCGCCGGGTCCTGGATGACCGTATAGCCGTTATCCGTCAGCTCGCGGACATTGCCCCACAAGTCCAGCGCATCCAGCTTTTCCCGAAGTTCCGGCGAGACGGCGGCAGCCATGTCCGGCGCGGGCTGAATCGCATTCATGCTTTCTCTCCTGTGTCATATCGGGGTCGCCGGCCGAATGGATGATCGGGCGCGATGCGCGCGACGAGGCGGCCGGCGATGAAATAATGCAGGCAGGCCCAGACCAATATGGCGATGGCGGCGAGCAGCCCGACGCGGGTGCCGCCGAGCAGCGCGGCATGGCAGGCCTGGACCATGTCCGCGCCCGCGCCCGCGATGGCCTGTCCGCCGGGGCATTGCGCGGCGAACGCGCCATGGCCGGTCGAGGCGAATAGCGAGCGGGTCGCGGCGTCGATCACCAGGCCGGCCGCGAACGGTCCCGCGCCGAGGCCGAGGAAGTTCTGGAACATCAACAGCAGCGTCATCCCCGTCGCCACCCTGCGCACGCCGAGCAGCTTGTGGAACAGGCTGAGCGACGGGATGATGAACCAGTTCATGAAGAAGCCCGACACGAAGGTCAGGATCGCGGCGATCCGCCAGTCGCCCACCGTATAGGCGGCGAAGATGGCGGGCAGCGCGCAGAGCATGCCGATGATCGCCAGCCGCGCATACCAGAGGTTTCCCCGCGCCGCGCACCGATCGGTCAGCCAGCCGCTGACGATCAGGCACGTCGCGCTGGCCAGCCCGCTGCTGATGCCGAAGATCAGGCCGATCTCGCCGACCGTCAGCCCGAAGGCGCGGATGAAATAGGGCTGGTTGAAGCCGCTGATCGCTCCATAAGCGAAGGAAGCCAGCGTGAACCCCAGCTCGAGGTGAACGATCGCGCGGTTCCCGAGCAGCCATTTCAGCACCGGGAGGGGATCGGCGAGCGCCTGCGTCGCGCCGGTGGTGGTGTCCGGCCGGCGGGGCGGGTCTTTCATGGTCAGCTTCATGGCGAGCGCCACGACGATGCCGGGGATGCCCACCGCGACGAACGCCGCCCGCCAGCCGAAATGCTGCGCCACCTGCCCGGCGAGGATCGCGCCGAGCATCGTGCCCGCCGTCGCGCCGAGTTGGTAGATCGAGAGCGCGCGGGATCGCTGTCCGGCATCGAACGTATCGGCGATCATCGAATGGGAACAGGGATTGCACCCCGCCTCACCGACTCCGACGCCGATCCGGGCGAGCAGCAGGTGGACGAAATTCTGCGCCAGCCCGCACACCATCGTCATGCCCGACCATATGACCAGGCAGATGGAGATGAGCGAGATCCTGTTCCGGCGCTCCGCCAGCCACGCCATCGGCAGGCCCATCAGGCAATAGAGAACGACGAAGGCGAAGCCCTGCAACAGGCCGAGCTGGCCGTCCGACAGGAGCAGATCCGTCTTGATCGCCTGCGCCAGCGTCGCGATGACGCTGCGATCCATGAAGTTGCAGGCATAAGCGAGCGCGAGCATCCATAACAGGGGGCGGGCGTAGACGCCGTCCCGCCCCCTGTCCTGTGCCGCCCCCGGCAGCTTAACGGGCGCCGTCACCGGGCGCGCCCGATCAGAACTTCTTCCAGACCTGCAGCCCCGCCATGCGCGGCGGCGCGTAATTGGCGGCGGCGAAGCCCAATGTCTCGAGCTGCGGCACCTTGCCCGAGGCATAGAGCTTGTCGGTCAGGTTGTTGATGAACACCGCCGCATTCCAGCCGGATTCGCCGATGTCCTTCAGCTCGGCGCGCAGGTTGATCGTCGCATAGGGCTTTTGCGATATGCCATCCAGCCCACCGGGATAGAGCTGGAGATCGCGCGCGGCCGTCGCTTCGAAATATTGGCGGCCCTGTGCGTAGATGGTCGCGGACAGGTTCATCTGGCCGATGCTTTCGGGGATCGGCGGGCTGTAGACGATCGTCGCATGCCCCTGGTTTTCCGGCATATAGGGGAAGGGGTTGTTCGTCAGGTCGAGATAGCACAGCCCCGCCGGCGAGGAGGGCACGCAAACGGCATCGCCGGGCTTGGCGATGTTGAACGGGTCCGATCCCGTCCATTTCGTGTATTTCGCGTGATTGTACGAATAGCCGAAGCTGACGTTCCACTGCTTGCTGAAGATCAGCGTTCCGGCCAGTTCCAACCCGCGCAGCTTGGCGCCGGCGATGTTCGCCAGATACCGGACGCTGGTGCCCCCGATAAGCCCGGTGAGCTGCTCGGTGATATTGTCGAAATTGTTGTTGTAGATATCGCCGTTGATCCGGGCCGCGATGCCGCCGACCATGAACTGCGCCTTGAAGCCGATCTCCTGCGACGTCACGGTTTCGGCGTCATAGGTCGGGGAATAGCTGGGAAGGCTCGTCGCCGCCTGGCCCAGCGAATTGACCCCGCCCGGGACATAGGCGCGCGAGGCGGTGCCATAGACCATGAAATCGGGCGTGAACTGTTCCTGCACCGAGAAGGTGTAATTATATCCCTTGTCCTTGGTCCGGGTCGTCGTGGCGGTGGAGCCGGGAGAGAATACGCCGGTGACGGGGTCCTTCACCGGGTTCAGCGTGGTGAGGGTGGTGTTGTCCCAGCTATAGCGATAGCCCGCCGTCAGGCTCAGGCCGTGGACCCCGACCTTTGATAGGTCCAGTGTCGCCTGGGTATACCATGCCCATTCATCGGCGGCGGAATGATCGATGAAGCCTACCGCGTTCGAATAGCCGGCCGGGTTGCTGAACAGCTTGTAGACATTGGTGGTGCCCTCATAGTTCCGCGGCGCGGTCTGCTTCTGGTAGAAGCCGCCGAGGTTGAACTTCAGCAGACCGTCCCACGCATCGGCATGGACCTGCAATTCCTCGGTCCAGGTCTTCATCGGCGGCCCCAGCCTCGCCACAAGCCGCGTGCCGGACTGGTTGTTCGAGCCGATGGTGCTGTAGAGCGCATTGGCGAACGCGCCTTCCTCCGCGATCCCGCCGATGCCGTCATAGGTGCCGGCCGCGTTCGACGTGTAGGAATCGTAGGAGAAGATGTTCTTCACATCGATCTTGACCGGCCCGGCCATGCCCGCGTCATATTGCGTGATGTTCACGATGCTGCCGTGGTGTACCTTGGCATAGGCGTCCTGCCCGTCATAGGAAGGATAGGTGATGCGCGCCGCATCGCCGCCGGCTGCCTGCCGCGCCATTTCCGCCTGGAACGCCGCCTTTATCGCCGTGCCCGGAAAGGCATAGTTCGGATTATAGGCGGCGAGCACCATGCCGGTCGCCGATTGATCGACGTTCAGATAGGACGCGAACAGCGTGTTCTCGAACCCGCCGGCACGGAACTCCACGCCGAGGCGGTATTGCTGGTTGTTCACGCTATCGAGCCGCTGGCTCGTGTTGAACTGTTTCGTGTAGCCGTTGATATGGTTGGCGTTCGCCGCGATGCGGATGGCGAGGTGGTCCGCGATCACCGGGATGTTGACCACGCCGGTGAACTGCATCCGGCCATGATCGCCGACGGTGGCGTCGACCAGCCCGCCATAATGGTCCAGCTCCGGCTTCTGCGGCGTGATGAGCACCGCGCCCGCCGCGCTCGACCGGCCGAACAGGGTGCCCTGCGGCCCGTTCAGCACCTGCACGGAGGCGATGTCCATGAACGGCGCGCTGGCGACGCCGCCGCAGCAGGGGGCCTCCGCGAAATAGGAGGTGACGCCCGCCGTCAGGCCGCGCACAGCGAAGCGCGCGTTCAGATCGTTGAAATAGGATGCGATGCTGAGCGAGGGCGTGACGGTCTGGAGATCCGACACCGCCGTGATGTTGTTCCGGCGAAGCTGCTCCGCATCGACGACCGTCACGGTGGCGGGCACCCGCTGCAGGTTTTCCTCCACGCGCCGCGCCGTCACGATGATCGTGCCAAGCCCGGCATCCGCATCGGCGCCCGGCGCGGCAGGGGGCGCGGCGGCCTGCTGGGCGGCGGCGGTCCCGGCGGAGAATGCAAGGGCCAATCCGGCAGCAGAAGACAGCAGGAGCTTCCTGGGCATCGTTCCTCTCCCATGTTGTGCCGCCGGCTCATGGCCGCACGGTCGTCTTCGTTATCGCGAACGCGCCGCTCTCAACGGTCGCCATTCCGCAGGCCGCGCGCTGTTCGGTAACGCGCTACCAGTGATACGGATAACCTGTTACACACCTTTGTCAACCTCGCCCGGCACCGGCTGGCGGCGAGGCTTTCGCATTCGGGTTGCCGGACCGTTTCGAGGATGGTAACAAATTACCAAACAGAGGAGACGAGGATGGAAACGGCAACCATGGCTTCCGGCAAGGAAGCGGGGCTGGACGAGCGGATCGCCGCGCTCGGGCTGGAGGAGAATGTCCGGGAATTGCGGGAGAAGGGGTTCACCGTCCTGCATGACGAGCAAGCCGCCGCGATGGCCGATGCGGTGCGCGAGGCGATCATTCGCGTGGTGCCGGCGGAACCGCACGAGCCGGCGCCGACCCGGTTCACGATCCTCGGCGAAGATCCGGTCTTTGCGGAGGCGATCTCCATCCCACGATTGCTGACATTGGTGGAGGTGCTGCTGGGCAAGGGATTCGTGTTCTCGCAACTGTCCGGCTCCCGCCGCCGTCAGGGCAAGGGATCGCTCGGGCTGCACGCAGACAATAGCTGGTTTCCCGCGCCCTTTCCGGAATGGGAAATCATGGCGACCGCATGTTTCGTCACCGATGGCTTCACCCTCGAATCGGGCGCCACACTGGTCGTGCCCGGCACGCACAAGCTCAAGCGTCATCCCTCGGCGCAGGATCGCGCCGATATTCCGGCGGGCGCGCAGCCGATTGTCGCGCCGAAGGGATCGATCGCGCTATGGGACGGATCGGTCTGGCACGGCAATTATCCGCGCCAGCTACCGGGTGAACG
Source organism: Sphingomonas bacterium (assembly GCA_047602705.1). Lineage (GTDB taxonomy): Bacteria > Pseudomonadota > Alphaproteobacteria > Sphingomonadales > Sphingomonadaceae > Sphingomonas. The sequence continues at coordinate 7,711 of JASGGR010000121.1, forward strand.
CGTCGTCCTGCACATGACCTATACGCGCATCGGCATGCATCCGATCGAGAATTACGATCATCTCGGCGAGGAATGGTTTGCCGGCAAGAACCCGGAACTGCCGCGCCTGCTGGGCCGCGAGACGTTTCTCGGCCGCAAGCCGGACTTCAAGCAGAATGATCGGGAATTGCTGAAGAAAACCTACGATCAGGTGCACGGAACGAATTTCCGGGTGCTCTGAATCCGGCGGAGCGCTTTATCGGCCGGGTTGCGCGGAAAGCGGTGGCGCATCGTTCGCGATGCGCCGCTTCTCCGCTTCCTCCAGCGCCTGCACCGAACGCTGGAAATCCAGCGCCCGGCCGCGGATCGACGGCAGCCACTCGTCGGTCGCCACCCCGGCCAGCGCGATCGCATCGCCGAAGCAGATGCGATTGCCCGCCAGCATGATGTCGAAATCGTTCAAGGCCCAGTTGCGCAGATTGGCCGCGAAAAGGTCGGTCAGCGCTTCCGCGAGGGATTCGGGCGCGATCTCCGGCCTGATGCAGCCGGCTTCGATCGCCTTGCGGCAGAGGATGGTGTAGATCGGCAGCACCTCTCTGGCCGGCTCCATTTCCTCGGTGTCGGAAAATCCCTGCGTGGCGCGGAACAGCGCGCGGTAAAACGGCTGGTCGCGCGAATAGAATCGCATCGCGAGAGCCACGCGATCGAACAGGCGCTCGATCGGATTTTCGGATTTCGCCTGCTTCACGAGGCTGGCGAATCGCGACTGGTCGCTGCGCAGGATCGCGGTGATCACCCCGGATTTGGAATGGAACAGGTCATACAGGGTGCGCAGGCTGACCTGCGCGCGGGAGGCCAACTGGCGCATCGGCAATTCGAACGTGCCCGTCTCGCGGATGATTTCGTGCGCTTCCCGGATCAATTTGATCGAGCGCGGATCGTCGAGGTCTATCATGGCCCGTTTTCCCTCGCCGGACGTATCACGCTGCGATTGCGCCTTTCCATCCGGCCTGCCCCTGCGGCTTGACACCGTATCACAAAGCCGCCAACCATCGGTAACTAATTACCCAAATGTGCGGGCGAACGCCAGCAACATTCAGGAGAGGCCATGGCACAGGATCATCAGCAGCGGTTGCAATTCGCCAGCCCGGCCTGGATCGCGCGCATAAAGGAGATTCTGGCCGCATTGGTCGCGGAACATCGCGACAGGCTGGCGGAGGCGGATTTCACGCTGTCCGAAACCTTCACGGCCGTGCCGCCGGACGGGACCACCACGCATTGGGCCGCGCGCATCCGCGCCGGCGAGGTGAGTTTCGCGGACAATTCCGGCGATGCGGATTTTGAGCTGGTCGCCGATCAGGCCGCCGCGCTTCCCGGCGCCCGGTTGATCTATGCCGGCGCGAGCCAGGCGGACCTCGATGCCGCCGCCGCGCATCGCGACGCGATGATCGCTGCCGGCCGCATGACCCGGAAGGGCGACATGGCCAAGGCGGGCAAGCCGGTGCTGCGCGTGCTGCGCGACCTTCATGACACGATGGCGCGCGAAACGGCATGACCATCCGGCGCCTGCTGATCGCCAACCGCGGTGAGATCGCGATCCGCATCATGCGGAGCGCGGCATTGATGGGGGTGTCCACCGTCGCGGTCTATCCGGCGGACGACGCGGATTCGCTGCATGCGGCGCGTGGGGATCATGCGGTGGAAATTCCCGGTGTGGGGGCGGGCGCATATCTCGACGCGGACGCGCTGGTCGCGGCGGCGCTGCGCAGCGGATGCGATGCCGTCCATCCCGGTTACGGCTTCCTCAGCGAATCCGCCGCTTTCGCATCGGCCTGCGCGGCGGCGGGGCTGATCTTCGTCGGCCCTTCGCCCGAAACACTGGCGCGGCTGGGCGACAAGGTCGCGGCGCGCGCGGCTGCGGCCGGGTGCGGCATCCCGGTGCTGGCGGGCAGCGATGGCGCCGTGACGGTGGAAGAGGCGCTCGCCTGTTTCGACGCGCTGCCGGCGGGCGGGCAACTCATGGTGAAAGCACTGGCGGGCGGCGGCGGGCGCGGAATG
>JASGGR010000122.1:0-9706 GCA_047602705.1 Sphingomonas bacterium
ATGACCTTGAGGTTGATGCCGAGCAGGTCGTCGCGGCTCATGCCCGGCTTGCGGGCGACGCCGGCGGTGACGATGATGACGTCCGCGCCCGCGATATCCTTGTAATCGTTGGTGCCGGTGATCTTCGCGTCGAAGCCCTCGACCGGGCCGCACTGCGACAGGTCGAGCGCCTTGCCCTGCGGCACGCCCTCCACCACGTCGAACAGGACGATATCGCCAAGGCCCTTGAGGGCCGCCAAATGCGCGAGCGTGCCGCCGATATTTCCGGCGCCGATCAGCGCGATCTTCTTGCGGGCCATGCCATTCCCTTTCCGTCAGTGGTTGCGGCGTGAATGGAAAGGTCGCCTACGCCTATCCGCCGCAGGGGGCAACCCGCTAAAACGCGAAGGGCGAGGATTTTATTGCAAGTGTTTTGCAATATCAATAACGATTGTGGGCGGCCGATGTCCTTGCTGACTGCCGCCTGAATGAAACCTCTCCGCCCGCCGGGCGGATGCGTCGGACAGGCTCAGGCGCCGTGGCCGGCGGCGAGATATTCCTCGGAGCGCATTTCCTCCAGCCGGCTTACGGTGCGCTGGAATTCGAAGCGGCCGTCGCCCTTGGGGTAAAGCTGGTCCGGCTCCGCGTCCGCCGCCGCGAGCAGCTTCACCTTATGCTCGTAAAGCGCGTCGATCAGATTGACGAAGCGCGCGGCCTCGTTGCGGTTCTCCGGCCCCAGCACGGGGATGCCGACAAGAATTATGGTGTGGTAACGCCTTGCGATGGCGAGGTAATCGGCGCTGCCCCGCGCCTCCGCACACAGCCGCTTGAAGCTGAACACCGCCACGCCCTTCAGCGCCTTGGGCACATGCAGTTCCCGGCCCTGCACGATCAGGTCCTCCGAGGGCACGTGATCGCGATCCTCCGGCGGATAATCGGTGAGGCGGAAGAAGGCGGCGGAAAGCTCGGCGGTCGCCTTCGGCCCGTTGGGGACGAGCCATGTGTCCTGCTGCCCCAGCCGGTCGCGGCGGTAATCGACCGGGCCGTTCAGCGCCAGCACGTCCAGCCGCTGCTCGATCAGCGCGATGAAGGGCAGGAAATGCTCACGGTTCAGGCCGTTCTTGTAGAGATCGGCCGGGGCGCGGTTGGAGGTGGTCACCACCGTAACGCCCGATTCGATCAGCGCGGTGAACAGGCGGGAGAGGATCATCGCGTCGGGCGAGTTCGTCACCATCATCTCGTCGAAGGCGAGCAGTTGCGCCTCCTCCGCCAGCGCATTGGCGACGGGGACGATCGGATCGCCCTGTTCCTTGCGCCGCTCGATCGCGATGCGGCCGTGCACCTCCAGCATGAATTCCGCGAAATGCACGCGGCGCTTCCGCTCCACCGCCACGTTGGCGAAGAACAGGTCCATCAGCATGGACTTGCCGCGCCCGACGTCGCCCCACAGGTAAAGCCCCTTCGGCGGCACGGCGCGGCGGCGGAACAGGCCGGTCTTGCGCGGATGCTCCAGCTCGGCGGCGAGCGCATCCAGCCGCGCGGCGGCGGCCGCCTGCTCGGCATCCGGGCGCAATTCGCCGGCGGCGATCAGTGCTTCGTAAGCGGAGAGGACCTTGCCCATGATATTCCGTCTCTTGCCGCCGGCCCGCGGGCGTCAGCGGCGGGGAGGGGAGGGCTTGCGGATGGTGCCGGAAAACTCCGCCGCCACGTCCGCGCCCTGCACGACCAGTCCGCGCAGGAACAGCATCCGCCCGGTTTCGCGCACCAGCTCCACCTGCGCCTCCAGCGGCTCGCCGATGCGGCCGCCGCCGGTGAAATGGGTGTTGAGATCAAGCGTCACCGCCGTTCCCGCCTCGATCAGCCCGAAGGCGCGCGCGGCGGCGAACAGCGACACATCGATGAAGCCCAGCATCGCCCCGCCATGGACGACATTGGCGAGGTTCGAATGCTGCCGCTGCGGCATCATCCGCACCAATGCGCGCCCGCTTTCGCGCCGGACGATCATGTCGCCCAGGAAAGCGTTGTAGCGCGTCGCGTCCTTGAACCCCCATTTCATCCAGCCGGGATGATCGGGATGCTCCTCGTAGAGAAACTCTGGCTTCGCTTCGGTCATCGGATGGGCCGCGCGGGGATCAGACGATCCGCTCGGCTTCCATCTTCTTGATCTCGGCGATCGCCTTGGCGGGGGACAGGCCCTTCGGGCAGGCGTTGGCGCAGTTCATGATCGTGTGGCAGCGATAGAGGCGGAAGGGATCTTCCAGCGCATCGAGCCGCTCGCCGGTCATCTCGTCGCGGCTGTCGGCCAGCCAGCGATAGGCCTGGAGCAGGATCGCCGGACCCAGGAACTTGTCGCTGTTCCACCAGTAGCTCGGGCAGGAGGTGGAGCAGCAGGCGCACAGGATGCACTCATAGAGGCCGTCGAGCTTGTTGCGGTCCTCCGGCGACTGGAGCCGCTCCTTGCCGGCGGGCGGCGGCGTCACCGTCTGGAGCCACGGCTTGATCGAGGCATATTGCGCATAGAAATGCGTGAAATCGGGGACGAGGTCCTTGATGACGTCCATCGCGGGGAGCGGCGTGATCTTCACCTCGCCCTTCATGTCCTCGATCGCGGTGGTGCAGGCCAGCCCGTTCTTCCCGTCGATGTTCATCGAGCAGGAGCCGCAGATGCCTTCCCGGCACGAACGGCGGAAGGTGAGGGTGGAATCCTGCTCCGACTTGATCTTGATGAGCGCGTCCAGCACCATCGGGCCGCATTCGTCGAGGTTCACCTCGAACGTGTCGTAGCGCGGGTTCTCGCCCGAATCGGGATCGTAGCGATAAATCCTGAAATTCCGCATCTTGCCGCCGGGCTGGGGCGAGGGGATTTTCCGTCCGCCCTTGATCTTGCTGTTCGCGGGCAAGGTGAATTGAGCCATCGTTCTTCCCGATTCAATCGAATGCGTGGAGGCGCGATGCGCCGCCACGGCCGGTTTTGCAAGAGTCCGCTACAAGGACTGCGCGCGGGATCATAGTGCGCGGGCCTGCGTTGTCGGATAGTGGAACGATCGGGGAGACAAGGAATATGCGCATATCCGCCGTGCCTGCGGTGATGATCGCAATCGCCGGGCTGGCGCCCGCCATGCTGGCCGCACAGGAAGTGCAGCAGGCTCCAGACAAGCCCGATTCCACCTTGTCGGAGGCCGGGAAGATCGCCGCCCGGCCGGTGCACGACGTGGGGATCGATAACAAGAAGGTGCCGCCCGTGCTCCAGCGCGCGGCGCAGGCGCCCTATTCGATGCAGGGCGCGGGCAATTGCGCGCAGATCGGCGCAAGCCTGCGGGCGCTCAATGCCGAGCTGGGGCCGGATTTCGGCACGGCGACGGCGGTGTCCGGCAATTCGGCGGGCAAGATCGCCAAGGTGGCAGGCGAGGCCGTGGTCGATTCGGTGATCCCGTTCCGCGGGCTGGTGCGCGAGGTGAGCGGCGCGGCCTCCGCCCAGCGCAAGATGCAGGCGGCGGTCTATGCCGGCCTCGCGCGGCGCGGCTTCCTGCGCGGGCTGGCGCGGGCGAAAGGGTGCAGGATCTAGAGCCGCGTGCCCACCACGGCGCAGGCGAGGAACATCAGCAGCCCGGCGAGGCGGTTCGCGCGGAAGCGGGCCAGCGCGCCGTCATTGTCGTCCGGGTCGAGGGTCGCGACCTGCCAGAGGAGATGCCCCGCCATCGGCAGCAGCGCCAGCAGCGCCAGCGGATCGGGGCGCACCAGCCAGAACGCGCCGCCCCAGAGAAGCAGCGCGGCGGCGTAGCAGGCCGTGACCCCCGGCACGACCCTCGCCCCCATCGCGCGGGCGGAGGAGCGGATGCCGACCAGCGCATCGTCCTCGCGATCCTGCAGCGCGTAGATGGTGTCGTATCCGATCACCCAGAAGATCGACCCGGCATAGAGCAGCAGCCCCGGCAGCGCGATCCAGCCCCATGTCTCGTTCCACCCGACCAGCGCCGCCCATGAGAAGACCAGGCCGAGCCACGCCTGCGGCCACCAGGTGATCTTCTTCATGAACGGATAGGCCGCGACCAGCGCGAGGCTGGCGAGCGCGATGACGGCGGTGTCGCGGCGCAGTTGCAGCAGCACGACCAGCCCGATCAGGCTCAACAGGCCAAGCCATGTCCATGCCGCCTTCAGCGACACCGCCCCGCTGGCGAGCGGCCGCGAACGGGTGCGCGCGACGCTGGCGTCCAGCTTGCGGTCCACGATGTCGTTGTAGACGCAGCCCGCGCTGCGCATCGCGATGCTGCCTATCAGCAGCCATGCGATCAGCCGCCAGCGCTCCGCCACGCCGCCGGCCAGCGCCACGCTCCATGCGCCGGGCCAGAACAGCAGCCACACGCCGATCGGCCGGTCGAGCCGCGCGAGCAACGCGAAATTGCGCAGGCGCGGGGGAAGCGCGGCGACGATGCCGCGATGCTGGCTGTCGGGAACGATATCGGGTGCGTCTGTCACGTCATGCTCCCTATCCGCCTCGCCACGCTTCCGCCACAGGGCGTTGGCAGTCTAGGACAAGAGGGACGAGTCAGGGAGTATCGTGTGCGCATCACCGTGAAGCCCGTCGCGGCTTTCCTTGCCATGCTGTCGCTCGCCGCGCCCGTGGCGGCGCAGCGCGCGCCGTCCTTCGCGGGCGTGTGGCGCAACGCGGCGGACAGCGTGCGCATCCGTGTCGCGCCGTGCGGGCAGGGGAGCCTGTGCGGCCGCGTCGTCTCGGCGAGCGCAAAGGCCCGCGAGGACGCCGCGCGTGGCGGCACGGACGAGCTGGTCGGCACCGAGCTGCTCCACGATTTCCAGCGCGACGAGGACGGCATGTGGCACGGGCAGGTCTATGTGCCCGATATCGACAAGACGTTCGACGGCACGCTGGAGCTTGCCGACCGCGACACGCTGGTCGCCACCGGCTGCCTGTTCGGCCGGCTGGGGTGCAGGTCGCAAAGCTGGAAGCGCGTCCGCTGATCCATCTTTCGGTTGCGATCGGCCGGTTCGTCGAGGCCCTGTTCTACGCCATCCTGCGGGTGGCGGGGATGATCTCCGGCGTGGTGATCGCCGTTGCGCTGGCCGGCTTCCTCCTGTTCATGCTCGGGCGAAGGATGATCGGACGAAAGGACCGCGAACGATGATCGCCACCCCCGCCTGGCCGCCGCGCTCCACCCCGCGGCTCTACGTGCCGGAGCCTCTGGCCCCCGGCGCGCGGCGGATCGACGGGCCGGGCGCGCATTACCTCGCCTCGGTGATGCGGTTGAAGGCGGGCGATCCGGTCAAGCTGTTCGACGACGCGACCGGCGAATGGCTCGCGGTGGTGGAAGGCGCGGGGAAACGCGACGTGACGCTCGACGTGCGCGAGCTGCTCCGTCCGCGCGAGTCGGTGCCGGACCTGTGGCTGCTCGCCGCCCCGCTCAAGAAGGGGCGGGTGGACTGGATGGCGGAGAAAGCGTGCGAGCTTGGCGTGGCGCGCTTCGTGCCCGTGGTCACGCGCCGCACGGTGGTGGACAAGCCCAACACCGATCGCCTGCGCGCGCATATGATCGAGGCGGCGGAACAATGCGGCCGCACCGCGCTGCCGGAAGTGGCGGAGCCGGTGAAGCTTGCCGCCCTGCTGCGCGGCTGGCCCGAAGGCCGCACGCTCTATTTCGCGGACGAGCAGGGCGGCACGCCGATGCTCGAGGCGATGAAGCCCGGCCCGGCGGCGATCCTGATCGGGCCGGAAGGCGGCTTCGACGATGAGGAGCGCGCCCTGATCCGCGCGACCTCGGCGGCGGTGCCGATCGCGCTCGGCCCGCGCATCCTGCGCGCGGACACGGCGGCGGCGGCGGCGGTGTCGGTGTGGATGGCCGGCGCGGGGGACTGGCGCTGACGCTTGCACGCGTGAGGCGCGTTATGTTTACGCCGATAACTTTTTGATTGACTCCGGCGGCTCATCGGCGCAGTGCGATGTTTACGGTGAGAACATAGATCGGAAGTCCCAATGCTCAAGCCGCTGTTCTACGCGCTCGTCCCCCTGCTGCTCGATTCGCTCGGCGTGATCGTCTTCGCGATCCTGCTGGCGGCGCATGTGCCGCTGGTCCCCGCCACGATCGCGGGCGCGGGCGTGGGGTGCGCGGTGGTGGCGTGGGAGGCGTATCGGCACAAGCAGGTGCCGGCGCTGCAATGGGTGAGCCCCGCGCTGATCCTGCTCTCCGCCGGGGCGGTGCTGTATAGCGGCGACGCGCGTTTCGTGATGGTGAAGCCCAGCATCATCTATGCGGTGATCGGCGTGGCAATGCTGCGCCGGGGCTGGATGAACCGCTATGTCTCGCCGGAGGATTTCGCGCGGATCGGCGACCTGATGACCCTGTTCGGCTTCGTCTGGGCGGCGCTGATGCTGGCGACGGCGGCGCTGAATCTGGTCTTCGCGCTCGCCTTCACCGCCGCATGGCCGGCCTTCATCGGCATCTTCCCGCTCGCCTCGAAGCTGCTGCTTTTCGCGTGCCAGTTCCTGACGGTCCACACGATCGGCCACGCGCGCGCGAAACAGAGCCTCTAGCGGAGCCGTTCATCCCCGCGTAAGGCGCGCTGATGACGACAAAGACCGTTTCGGAACGCAACTCGCCGGTCATCGAGTCGCGCGAGCAGCTCATCGCCAGTTTCGCCCGTGGCGAAAAGCCGCGCGAGCGCTGGCGAATCGGCACCGAGCATGAGAAATTCGTCTATGCGCTGGACGATCATCACGCGCCTTCGTGGGACGAGCCGGCGGGCATCCGCGCGCTGCTGATCGAGCTTCAGCAACATGGCTGGCAGCCGGTGGAGGAAGGTGGCAACCTGATCGCGCTCACCGGCGCGGACGGGTCTGTCAGCCTGGAGCCGGCGGGGCAGTTCGAGCTGTCCGGCGCGCCGCTCGACAATCTGCACGAGACATGCTGCGAAACCGGCCGTCATCTGGAGCAGGTGAAGGCGGCGGGCGAGAAGCTCGGCATCGGCTTCCTCGGTCTCGGCATGTGGCCGGACAAGACGCGCGCCGAACTGCCGATCATGCCCAAGGGCCGCTACGCCATCATGCTCCGCCACATGCCGCGCGTCGGCTCGATGGGGCTGGACATGATGCTGCGCACCTGCACGATCCAGGTGAACCTCGATTATGCCAGCGAGGCGGACATGGCGCAGAAGTTCCGCGTCGGCCTCGCGCTCCAGCCGCTGGCGACCGCCCTGTTCGCCAATTCGCCGTTCACCGAAGGCAAGCCCAACGGCTATCTCTCCTATCGCAGCCACATCTGGTCGGACACCGATCCGGCGCGCACGGGGATGCTGCCCTTCGTGTTCGAGGACGGTTTCGGCTATGAGCGCTATGCCGAGTATATGCTCGATGTGCCGATGTATTTCGTCTATCGCGAGGGCAGGTATATCGACGCGGCGGGCCTGTCGTTCCGCGATTTCCTGAAGGGCGAGCTATCCGTCCTCCCCGGCGAGAAGCCGACGCTGGAGGACTGGAACGACCATCTCTCCACCGCTTTCCCCGAGGTGCGCCTCAAGACCTTCCTGGAGATGCGCGGGGCGGACGGCGGGCCGTGGAGCCGGATCTGCGCGCTGCCGGCGCTGTGGGTCGGCCTGCTCTACGATCAGGGCGCGCTGGACGCGGCGTGGGACGTGGTGAAGCACTGGACGATGGAGGAGCGCGAGGCGTTGCGCAACGCCGCCCCGAAGCTCGGCCTCTCCGCCCCGATCCCCGGCGGCCGCACCCTGCGCGACATCGCGGGGGAGGTGCTGGATATCGCCGGCGCGGGCCTCGGCGCGCGCGCCCGCTTCAACCGCTCGGGCGACAATGAGACGGGCTTCCTCGATCCGCTGCGCGAGATCGTGCGCACCGGCAAGGTGCCGGCCGAGGTGCTGCTGGAACGCTATCACGGCGCATGGAACGGCGACGTGTCTCGGGTGTATGCGGAGGCGAGCTTCTAGGGCCGCTTCCCCGTCATCCACGCGAAGGCGCGCGGCACCGCGCCGCTGCGCGCCATCCATTCGCTATATACCCGGTAATCGGGATCGGCGGACAGATGCCGCTCTTCCGTCTTCGCGCGCCAGTAATAGACGCCGCTCACCGCGCCGAGCAGCAGCGTCGCGCGCGCCGCGTCCACCATGCTGCCGGTGGAGAGCAGGGGCAGGGTGGAGAGCCACCAGAACAGGTTCTTCGACAGATAGGCGGGGTGGCGCGACCAGCCATAAGGCCCGTGCGTCAGGATGCCGCGATTGGTGAGGTTGGAGAAGCGCATCCCGAACGCCATCGTCGACCAGGCGTAGATCGCGGTCAGCGCCACCAGCACCGCGCCCATCGCCGCCAGCGCGATCGGATGGCCGGCGAGCCAATAGGTCCATTCCGCCGTCCCCGGATGGTAGTCGAGCGGCCCGTTAGCATCCATCAGGATGAACGGCGGGTAGCAGATCAGCGCCGCCGACCATGCCGCCGCATAGGGATTGGCGCTGCGGATATGCGCGTCGAGCGGACGCATCGTCAGCAGATAGCCGACGGTCGCGAAGGCCACGTCCAGCACGAACATGAAGGTGATGAGCCAGTTCGCCAGCGCGACCGGATCGTGGAGCAGGGCGGAATTGTCCGCCCGGATGAAGTCCCCGAAGCCCGGCGGCACGATCGCCAGCATGAAGGCGAGGAAGAAGCCCTTCACCGCCCATGCGCGCAGGTGGCTGAAGATCGCCTCCCTGTCCGCCTCGCCCTGTCCCAGCAGCCACTGGCCCAGCGCCCACGCCCCGTCGCGCGGCGCGATCAGCCGGCGGTCCAGCCAGAGCACATAAGGGATGGAGAGCGCGAACACGAAGGGCGCGGCGCGTTCGAAGCACCACATGGCGAACTGGAAATTGCCCTCCCAGTAGAAGCGTCCCGTGGCGTAGATCAGCGCGATCCCCGCCCATGTCGCCCACAGGCCGGTCAGCTTCACCAGGCTGATGTCGATCGTCTCGCGCAGCGGGCGGCGGATGTTCCAGTCGATCCCGGTGGAGGGATTGCGATGCACCTTGTCCACCAGCAGCGACCACAGGACCATCGGCACGCCGCAGGCCAGCACGTTGACCAGCGCGCATGGGGCCGTCCATGCCATAGGCCCGCGCGAGCGCGATCCAGCAGATCAGCCCGGCCAGCCCGGCGATGCCGACGCCGTGCGACACCGCCGAGGCGGGGCGCGGATCGGCGCGGGCGGCGGCGGCGAGTGCGGCGTCGTGATACATGCGGCGGGCTTATTCCGAATGGTAAGGATCGGGTTATCCGCCGCCGACCTGGCCGGTGCCGGCGCCTACATCGCCGCCATGTACCAGTTCGACATTGCCGCCGGCAGCAAGGCGGAGCTGTATCGCGACCTGATCGGCGCGATTGACGCGTGACGCGCGGCGAGCCGGACCCGATCGCCAACATGGCCAATGTCGCGGCCCTGCTGTGGGAACTGGTGCCCGATCTCAACTGGGCGGGCTTCTATCGCGTGATGGGCGGCGAGCTGGTGCTCGGGCCGTTCCAGGGGCGCGCCGCCTGCATCCGCATCGCGCTTGGATCGGGGGTCTGCGGCACGGCGGCGGCGACGGGAGAGACGCAGCTGGTGGCGGACGTCCACGCCTTTCCCGGTCACATCGCCTGCGACGCCGCCTCCGCCTCCGAGCTGGTGGTGCCGATCGCGATCGCCGGCAGGATCGAGGCAGTGCTCGATCTCGACAGCCCGACGCCGGCGCGGTTCAC
>JASGGR010000123.1:0-9595 GCA_047602705.1 Sphingomonas bacterium
CAGAGCCGCGCGCAGGAAGCGCTGGAGCGCCGCGAGGCCGCCGCGCGTGAGGAGCGCCGTGCTCTGGGCGTCGAGGATGCGCTGGCCGAGCTGCCCTATCTGACCGAGGCGATGCTCGTCACGCTCGGCAAGGCAGGGATCAGGACGCTGGACGATCTCGCCGATCTCGCCACCGACGAATTGGTCGAGAAGCGCCGCGCCGAGCCGCGCCGCCGCAACGAGGATGCGCCGCGCAAGGCCGAGAACAAGGGCGGCGTGCTCGCCGAATACGGCCTCTCCGACGAGCAGGGCAACGAGATCATCATGGCCGCCCGCGCGCACTGGTTCGAGGATGAGGATCAGGCCAGCGAAGCGCCGGAGGCGTCCGAGGCCTGATGCCCTTCGTCTCGATCCGACTGGCAGGCTCCGCGACGAGGGAGCAGAAGGCGGGGCTGGTGGCCGATGTCACCGCCTCGCTCGTGGCGCGGCTGGGCAAGAGCCCGGCGGCGGTGCAGGTCGTGATCGAGGAAGTGTCGCCGGAGAATTACGGCGCGGCCGGCATCCTGATCGCCGACCGCAAACCCGAGGGAGACGCTCATGCGGCACCCTCGCAATGAGACCGTAACGGCTCCCACCCGCACTTGCATCCTCGGCCGAGAGCACGGACCGCGCGACACGCTCGTCCGGTTGGCGCTGTCGCCGGACGGTCGCGTGCTGCCCGACGTGCGCGCCAAGGCGCCGGGGCGCGGCGCGTGGATCGGCGTGACGCGTGCGGAGCTGGAAGCCGCCGCCGGGCCGAAGGGCAAGCTGCGCGGCGCGCTGGCGCGGGCGTTCAAGACCAATGATTTCACGATTCCCGAAGACCTTCCCACGCTGGTCGCGGCCGCGCTGGAGCGCAACGCGCTGGACCGGCTGGGGCTGGAGGCGCGCGCCGGCACATTGCTGACCGGCGCCGACGGATCGCCGCCGCCGCGCGCGAAGGCAAGCTCCACGCCCTCTATCACGCCGCCGACGCGGGCGACGACGGGCGCGGGAAGCTGGCGCAGGCATGGCGAGTCGGCCGGAACCGCGAAGGAAGCGATCTCAAGGGGTTGGCGTTGCCGCTTTCACGCCCCATATTGTCGATGGCGCTGGGCCGCGAAAATGTGGTACATATCGGCGTCACCGACCGCCTTGCGGCCGAGCGACTGGGCGAAGCGCTCGATCGCTGGTTGCACTTTATCGGCCCTGATCTGAATCCGATGCCTTGCGAAACGGCCTCGCAAGGCGCATCGACGCCCGGACGACGATCCGGGCAACCGGCCGTGACGACGCACGAGGAATTTGAGTGAGCGAGACCGACAACGACAAGCCGAAACTTGGCATGCGCGCGCCTCTGGGGCTGAAGCGCACGGTCGAGACCGGCAAGGTGAAGCAGAGCTTCAGCCACGGCCGTTCGAACACGGTGGTGGTGGAAGTGAAGCGCCGCCGCGTGCTCGGACCCGCCGGGGCGGGCGCGCCCGAGCAGACGACTCAGGCAGCGCCGCCTCCCCCGCCCGTCCAGCAGGCGCCGGAGCCGCAGCGCCCGGCCGCGCCGCAGCGCGCGCCGGCCGGTGAAACGCCGCAGGAGCGGCAGGCCCGCCTGTTGCGCGAGGCCGAGGAGCAGCGGATGCAGGCGCTGGAGGAACAGCGCCGCCGCGAGGAAGCGGAGCGTCAGCGCGCCGCCGAGGAAGAAGCCCGTCGCGCCGAGGAAAAGCGCGAGGCGGAAGCCAAGGCCGCCGCGCAACCCGCGCCGGAGCCGAAGCCCGAGCCGGCTCCCGCAGCAACGCCCGAACCCACGCCGGAACCGGAAGCACCGAAGGCCGCCGAGCCGTCGCCCGCGCCTGTGGCCCCGACGCCCGTCGCGGCCAAACCTGCGCCCGCCGCACCGCCTCCCCCGCCTCCGGCTCCGCCGGTGCTGGAACTGGCGCGCGATCCCGCGATGCCGGCTCCGCGCCGCTTCTCGCCGGTCGTGCGCCCGGAGATTCCGAAGCCGCAGCCGAAGCCCGAGCCGACGGCAAAGCCCGCCACATCCGCTTCATCCGCTCCTGCCCCGTCGGGCGGCGGACAGCAGCAGCGCAGCCTGCCTTCGGGTCAGGCGACGCCGCGCAACGCGCCTCCGGCGCGCCCGCAGCAGCGCGACCGCAAGGGTGACGAGCGGCGCGGCGGCAAGCTCACGGTCAATCGCGCGCTGAGCGAGGAGGGCGCCCGCGCCCGCAGCCTCGCCGCGTTGAAGCGCGCGCGTGAGAAGGAGCGCCGCTCGCAGTTCGGCGGCCCGCGCGAGCCGCAGGCGAAGCAATATCGCGACGTGCAGGTGCCGGAAGCGATCACCGTGCAGGAACTCGCCAACCGCATGGCCGAAAAGGGCGCGGATCTGGTGAAGGCGCTGTTCAAGATGGGCATGCCCGTCACCGTCAACCAGACGATCGATCAGGATACCGCCGAACTGCTCGTCACCGAATTCGGCCACAATATCGTGCGCGTCTCGGATTCGGACATCGATCTCCAGGGCGATACCGCGCCGGACAATGAGACGGATCTCAAGCCGCGTCCGCCGGTGGTGACGATCATGGGCCATGTCGATCACGGCAAGACCAGCCTGCTCGACGCGTTGCGCGGCACCGATGTGGTGAAGGGCGAGGCCGGCGGCATCACCCAGCATATCGGCGCCTATCAGGTGACGCTGAAGGACAAGTCGAAGATCACCTTCCTCGACACGCCGGGCCACGAAGCCTTCACCGCGATGCGCGCGCGCGGCGCGGATGTCACGGACATCGTGGTGCTGGTGGTCGCCGCGGACGACGGGCTGATGCCGCAGACGATCGAGGCGATCAACCACACCAAGGCCGCCGGCAAGCCGATGATCGTGGCGATCAACAAGATCGACAAGCACGAGGCCAATGCCCAGCGCGTGCGCGAGCGCCTGCTCGAGCATGAGGTGGTCGTCGAGGAGATGGGCGGCGACGTTCAGGACGTGGAGGTCTCCGCGCTCAAGAAGACCGGCCTCGACCAGCTGATCGAGAAGATCCAGCTCCAAGCCGAGCTGATGGAGCTGAAGGCCAACCCGGACCGCGATGCCGAGGGCATCGTGCTCGAGGCCAAGCTGGACAAGGGCCGCGGCCCGGTCGCGACCGTGCTGGTCACGCGCGGCACGCTCAAGGTGGGCGACGTGTTCGTCGTCGGCGCGGAAAGCGGCAAGGTCCGTGCGCTGGTGGACGACAAGGGCCGCCAGCTCAAGAAGGCGGAGCCGTCCATGCCGGTCGAGGTGCTGGGCATTTCCGGCACGCCGTCGGCAGGCGACCAGTTGCAGGTGGTGGAGAACGAATCCCGCGCCCGCGAGGTGGCGGAATATCGCCAGAGCGTGCTGACGCAGAAGCGCACCACCGCCGCGCCGGCAAGCTTGGAGAGCATGTTCTCCGCGCTGAAGGCCAATCAGGCGATCGAATACCCCTTGGTCATCAAGGCCGATACGCAAGGCACGGTGGAAGCGATCGTCGCCAGCCTCAACAAGCTGTCGACCGACGATATCAAGGTGCGCATCCTGCATTCGGGCGTCGGCGGCATCACGGAAAGCGACGTGAACGTCGCGGCCGCCTCCGGCGCGCCGATCATCGGCTTCCACGTCCGCCCCAATGCGAAGGCGCGCGAGATCGCCGAGCGGCATCATGTGGCGTTGAAATATTATGACGTCATCTATGACCTGATCGACGAGATCCGCGCCGGCATGGCGGGCGAGCTTGGCCCCGAGGCTTTCGAGACGGTGGTCGGCCGCGCGGAAATCCGCGAGGTCTTCTCCGCCGGCAAGCACGGCAAGGCGGCCGGTCTGCTCGTCACCGAAGGCGTCATCCGCAAGGCGCTCAAGGCGCGCATCACGCGCAACGACGTCATCATCTACAATGGCGAGATCGCCTCGCTGCGCCGCTTCAAGGACGATGTGGCGGAGGTGCGCGCGGGCCTGGAATGCGGCGTGACGTTCAGCCAGAACTTCACGGACATCAAGCCGGGCGACTTCCTCGAAACCTTCGAGGTCGAGCTGCGCGAGCGGACGCTGTAACGGCGGCCCGCTCGCCATGTTCGGCGCGCCCACCCCGATCCTGCGCAGCTTCGACGAGGCGCGGGCGAAGGCGTTCTATCTGGATTTCCTCGGCTTCGAGCTGATGTTCGAGCATCGGTTCGAGCCGGGGCTTCCGCTCTACATGGGCGTGCGCAAGGGCGATTGCGTGCTGCACCTGTCCGAACATTATGGCGATGGCTGCCCCGGCGCGGCACTGCGCATCCCGGTCGATGACGTCACCGGCTATGTCGCCGGGCTGCGCGCGAAGCAGTTCGGCAATGCGCGGCCGGGCGAGCCGCAACGGGCGCCATGGGGATCGCTGGAGATCACCATCGCCGATCCGGCGGGCAACCGCCTGACCTTCTATACCGAGAGCAAAGATGGCGCGAGCGAATGACACTGCCGGAGACCGTTCGGTCCGCACCCTGAGGGTGGGCGAGCAGGTGCGGCATGTGCTGTCCGAAATCCTGCAGCGCGGCGACGTGCATGACGACACGCTCGCCTCGCACCTCGTCTCGATCACCGAGGTGCGCATGTCGCCGGACCTGCGCCACGCCACCGTGTTCGTGAAGCCCCTGCTCGGCAAGGACGAGGAGGTGGTGCTGAAGGCGCTGCGCACCAATACCGCCTTCCTCCAGCGCGAGGTCGCGCGGCGGGTGAACATGAAATATGCGGCCAAGCTGAAGTTCATCGCCGACGAAAGCTTCGACGAGGGCAGCCATATCGACGCGCTGCTCCGCGCGCCCGGCGTCGCGCGCGATCTCGATTGAGCGCCGGGATGGCGAAGCTCTATTTCTATTATGCCTCGATGAACGCGGGCAAATCGACCAACTTGCTGCAGGCCGATTTCAACTATCGCGAGCGCGGCATGGCGACGATGCTGTTCACGGCGGCCGTGGACGATCGCTTCGCGGCGGGGACGATCTCCTCGCGGATCGGCCTCGCCGCGCCGGCAACGATGTTCGACACGACGACCGATATCGCCCGGCTGACGCTGGAGCGCCATGCGTCCACGCCCCTCGCCTGCGTGCTGGTGGACGAGGCGCAGTTCCTCACCACGGCGCAGGTCGATCAGCTCGCGTTTCTGGCCGATACGCATGGAATCCCGGTGCTGACCTATGGCCTGCGCACCGATTTCCAGGGCGCCCTGTTCGAAGGCTCCGCCCGGCTGCTGGCGCTGGCCGACGCGCTGATCGAGATCAAGTCGGTCTGCGAATGCGGACGCAAGGCGACGATGAACCTGCGCGTCGATGCGCAGGGTCATGCAGTGGCGCACGGCCGCCAGACCGAGATCGGCGGCAACGATCGCTATGTCGCCTTGTGCCGGCGGCATTTCGTGGAGGCGATGGAAGGCGCGCTTCAATAAGCCCTCCCCTATCCAACCGCCCGCTTCATCCCTAGATCACGCGCCATGAACCCCGACAACGTTCTTTACGCCGCAGCGGTGTGGATCATCCCGCTGGTGTTCGCGATCGTCTTCCATGAGGTCGCGCATGGCCTGATGGCGCGCGCCATGGGCGACCAGACCGCAAGCGAACAGCGCCGCCTGAGCTTCAACCCGCTGCGCCATGTCGATCCGGTCGGCACGGTGATCCTGCCTCTGGTGCTCGCCATCGCCAAGGCGCCGGTGTTCGGCTGGGCGAAGCCGGTGCCGGTGGATGCGCGGCGGATGCGCAATCCGCGCTGGGGCATGGTGGCGGTTGCGCTGGCGGGGCCGGCGATGAACCTGCTACTCGCCGCCGTCACCGCCGTCGCGATCGGGGTGATCGCGGGTCAGTTCCTGGGCAGCGGCCCGCCGCAGGGGCTGACCGGCTTCCTGTGGAACAACCTCATCAACTTCCTGATGATCAACGTCTTCCTGGCGGTGTTCAACCTGTTGCCGATCCCGCCCTTCGACGGCGGCCATGTGGTGGAGGGCGTGCTGCCGCGTCCGCTTGCCCTGCAATGGGCGCGGCTGGCACCGTTCGGCTTTCCCTTGCTGATACTGCTGCTCGTGGTGCTGCCGATGATCGTCCCCGGCGCCAATGTGGTGCAACATATCGTCGGCCCGCCGGCGGACGCGCTGGTGCGCTTTTTCCTCGGCTTCGCGAACCTGTTCGGGTGAACGGCTGGCTGATCCTCGACAAGCCGCTCGGCCTCGGTTCCACGCAGGCGGTGAGCGCGGTGAAGCGCGCGCTGCGCGCGGGCGGCTACGGCAAGGCGAAGGTGGGGCATGGGGGCACGCTCGACCCGCTCGCCTCCGGCGTGCTGCCGATCGCGCTGGGCGAGGCGACCAAGCTCGCCGGCCGGATGCTCGACAGCGACAAGACCTATGACTTCACGATCCGCTTCGGCGAGGAGACGGATACGCTGGACGCCGAAGGCCCGGTGATCGCCACCAGCGACGCGCGCCCGACCCGCGCGGAGCTGGAGGCGGTGCTGCCGCGCTTCACCGGCCCGATCGCGCAGGTGCCGCCCGCTTATTCCGCGCTGAAGGTGGACGGCCAGCGCGCCTATGACCTCGCCCGCGCGGGGGAGGAAGTGACGCTGGCTAGCCGCGACGTGACGATCCACGCCCTCGCCCCCCATCCTTCGCCGGAGGGGCCGCTGGAGGAGATCACCCTCACCGCCAATGTCTCGAAGGGCACCTATATCCGCTCCCTCGCGCGCGATATCGCCCAAGCCCTTGGCACATTGGGCCACGTTGCTTACCTGAGGCGCGTCAAGGCGGGGCCGTTCGGCCTCGATCACGCGATATCGCTGGACAAACTGGCCGAACTGGGCCAAAGGCGCGCGCTTGAACAATCTCTCCTGCCACTGAGGGTGGCGCTGGACGACATCCCGGCTCTCTCCCTCTCTCCCGACCAGGCAGGGGCGCTCCGTCAGGGGCGGGTTCTGGCCGGGGTCGTTGCCGGGGATGGCTTGTGCCTTGCGTTGCTGGACGATGTGCCGGTGGCGCTGGTCGATGTGGCGGACCAGCAGGTCCGCGTCGTCCGCGGCTTCAATCTGTGATCGTGATGTCGAAGGACTGAATTCATGTCGATTACCGCCGAGCGCCGTCAGGAACTCATCAAGGAGCACGCCCGCCAGGATGGCGACACCGGCTCCCCCGAGGTGCAGGTCGCGATCCTCACGGAGCGCATCCGCAACCTGACCGAGCATTTCAAGGGCCACGCGAAGGACAATCACTCCCGCCGCGGCCTGCTGATGATGGTCAACAAGCGGCGTTCGCTGCTGGACTATCTCCGCAAGAAGGACGGGGATCGCTACCTCGCTCTCATCGCGAAGCTCGGTCTTCGCAAGTGACACGAAGGGCGCCCTCGCGGCGCCCTTCGCTTATCCGCCCCTCCGCAATCCGGCGGAAGGGCACGGGCGAACCCTCGCCCTACACCGCGCAGGCCGGACAGCCTGCAAATGAGGCCCCGGACGCATAGGGCGTCCGGTCCAAAGGAAACGCAATGTTCAATACCCAGAAGGTAAGCATCGAGTGGGGCGGAAAGACCCTCACGCTCGAAACGGGCAAGGTTGCCCGTCAGGCCGACGGCGCGGTGATCGCGACGCTCGGCGAAACGGTCGTGCTGTGCGCCGTCACCGCCGCCAGGAATGTGAAGGAAGGGCAGGATTTCTTCCCGCTCACCGTTCACTATCAGGAAAAGTTCTCCTCCGCCGGGCGCATCCCGGGTGGCTTCTTCAAGCGCGAGCGCGGCGCGACCGAGCGTGAGACGCTCGTCAGCCGCCTGATCGACCGCCCGGTCCGCCCGCTGTTCCCGGAAGGCTTCTACAACGAGATCAACTGCATCGCGCAGGTGCTCTCCTATGACGGCGAGAACGAGCCGGACATCGTGGCGATGGTCGCCGCGTCCGCCGCGCTCACCATCTCCGGCGTGCCGTTCATGGGCCCGATCGGCGCGGCGCGCGTCGGCTACAAGGACGGCGAGTATCAGCTCAACCCGTCCGACGCCGAAGTGGCCGAGGGCGAGCTCGATCTGGTCGTCGCCGCCACGCATGACGCGGTGATGATGGTCGAATCCGAAGCCAAGGAGCTTTCGGAAGAGGTGATGCTCGGCGCGGTGCTGTTCGCGCACAAGGGCTGCCAGCAGGTCGTCGACGCGATCATCGACCTCGCCGAGAAGGCCGCGAAGGAGCCGTGGGAGCTTCCCGCCAACGACGGTCAGAAGGCCGTGAAGGCCGAGCTGAAGAAGCTGATCGGCAAGGACATCACCGCCGCCTACAAGCTCACCGACAAGCAGGCGCGCCAGACCGCGCTGGGCGAGGCGCGCGCGAAGGCGAAGGCCGCCATGGCCGACAAGCCCGCGCAGGAGCAGCTCGTCGCCGCCAAGCTGGTGAAGAAGCTGGAGGCGGATATCGTCCGCACCGCGATCCTGAAGGACGGCCGCCGCATCGACGGCCGCACCACCACGCAGGTCCGCCCGATCGAGGCGGAGGTGCACTTCCTGCCGCGCGCGCATGGCTCCGCCCTGTTCACGCGCGGCGAGACGCAGACGATCGCCACCACCACGCTCGGCACCCGCGACGCGGAGCAGATGATCGACGGGCTGAACGGCCTCTCCTACCAGCATTTCATGCTGCACTATAACTTCCCGCCCTATTCGGTCGGCGAGGTTGGCCGCTTCGGCGCGCCGGGGCGCCGCGAGGTCGGCCACGGCAAGCTGGCGTGGCGTGCGCTGCACCCGGTGCTGCCGACGAAGGAGGAGTTCCCCTACACGATCCGCGTCACCAGCGACATCACGGAGTCGAACGGCTCCTCCTCGATGGCGACGGTGTGCGGCGGCTCGCTGAGCCTGATGGACGCCGGCGTGCCGCTGAAGCGCCCGGTGTCGGGCATCGCGATGGGCCTGATCCTGGAGGGCAAGGATTTCGCGATCCTGTCCGACATCCTGGGCGACGAGGATCACCTCGGCGACATGGACTTCAAGGTGGCCGGCACGTCCGAAGGCATCACCACGATGCAGATGGACATCAAGATCGCCGGCATCACCAGGGAGATCTTCGAGGCCGCGCTGGCGCAGGCCAAGGAAGGCCGCGCGCACATCCTGGGCGAGATGAACAAGGCGCTGGGCGAGACCCGCACCGAGCTTTCCGCCCATGCCCCGCGCATCGAGACGATGCAGATCGACAAGTCGAAGATCCGCGACGTGATCGGCACCGGCGGCAAGGTGATCCGCGAGATCGTCGCCACCACCGGCGCGAAGGTCGATATCGACGACGAGGGCGTCATCAAGATCAGCTCGTCGGACGGCGCGCAGATCGAGGCGGCGATGAACTGGATCAAGGGCATCGTCGAGGAAGCCGAAGTCGGCAAGATCTACAACGGCAAGGTCGTCAACCTCGTCGATTTCGGCGCGTTCGTGAATTTCATGGGCGGCAAGGACGGCCTCGTCCACGTCTCCGAAATCCGCAACGAGCGGGTCGAGAAGGTGTCCGATGTCCTGAAGGAAGGCCAAGAGGTTAAGGTCAAGGTGCTGGAGATCGATCCGCGCGGCAAGGTTCGCCTGTCGATGCGCGTCGTCGATCAGGAAACCGGCGCCGAGCTGGAAGACACCC
>JASGGR010000124.1:0-9505 GCA_047602705.1 Sphingomonas bacterium
TGCCGGCGAAGGGCTTGGCGCGCGGCTGAACGGCGCCCGCATCCATGCCGGCGGCCGCGACATCTTCCCCGGCGCGCGCGTGCCGTCCGATGCGCTTCCCAAGGCCGATCGCGATCTGGTGGCGGTGGAAAAGCCCAATTCGATCGCGCTGCGCATGGCGATGGTGGCCGACGACCGCGCCGATCTGGTCGCCACCCTGCGCTGGGGCAATGAGTGGGACATTGCCGCCGCCACGCTGATCGCCGCGGAGGCCGGGGCGGCGACGAGCGACGCCTTCGGCGCGCCGCTCACCTTCAACAAGCCCGATCCGCGCGCCTTTGGCGTGATCGTTTCCACCCCCGGCATCCACGCGGCGGCGGTGGAGCGGCTGCGCGAGCGGGCGGAGGCGATCGTGGCGGAGGGGCGGTAAGCCGCCCTATTTCTGGCAGGCCACCACTGTCGCGATCACGCTCAGCGTATCCTCCGGATCGCGCACGCGCACGGTATCCAGCCCCAATTGCTTCGCCGGATAGTCGTTGCCGCCGGGAAAGATCGCGTCGCCGACGAACATCATCGCATCCAGCGCGATGCCGCTTTCGTCGCGAAGCCGCTTGAGGCCATAGGCCTTGTCCACGCCCTCGCGCGTGATGTCGATCGAGGTCGCGCCGCCCATGTTGATCGCAAGGCCCGGCAGGCGCTGCCGCAGATCGGCCTGGATCACGCGGCGCTTGGCGAAATCGGGGTCCCATTTCTCCTTCGCCTCCAGCGGCGCCTGCTGGCCGAGCGCCGAGAAGGTGATCTGGCTGCCCCGATCCTCGATCCGCTCGCCCCATGTCTGCTCCGGCACGAAGCCGGTCGCGGCGAGGCTGGCGTGGAAGGCTTCAATGATCTTCGTCTTCTCCGCATCGGAGAACAATTCGGCGTAGACGGCGCTCCACTGCCCGTCGCGGAAGGTGTAGAGCTTGGTGCCGGTGGTCGGCATCAGCCACAGTTTCGCGCAGTCGGCGCGATCGGGCAGGCGCGAGGCGACCTGCTTGTCGAACTGCGGCCAGTCCCCGCCGGAGATCACCGCGACATGCGCCACGCCGAGCAGATCGGCCAGCGCCTCGCCCATCTCCGGGCGGATCGCCTGCTTGCTCTCCGCCAGCGTGCCGTCAAGATCGAAGGCGATCAGCTGCTTCACATCATTCTCCCGAGAATCAGATTGTCGATGGCGTGCGCGACGCCATCCATATCGTTGGAGGTGGTGACGTCGCCGGCCTGCGCCTTCACCGCGTCCGTGGCATTGCCCATCGCGATCGAGCGGCCGGCGCGCGCGAACATCGCCAGGTCGTTGGCCTGATCGCCGATCGCGATCGTCTTGTGGAGCGGCACGCCGATCGCCTGCGCCAGCGCGGCGATACCGTCGCCCTTGTTGGCGGCTTGCGCGGTGATGTCGAGATAATAGACCTGAGACTGCACGATCGTGGCGCGCCCGGCGAAGGGCTTCACACGTTCCGCCAGTCCGCCGAGGACGGCGAGATCGTCGCTGACGAAGGTGATCTTGTCGGCTCGGTCCAGCAAGTCTGCGAAGCCCTCGCGCACGATCGGCTCTTGCGCGCTCGCCACCCGTTCATGCGCGACATGCTCGCCCCGGTCGGTGGAGGCATACCAGAGATCGTCCGCGAACACCCAGCGATCGACCGCCGCCTCGCGCGCGGCATCGAACACGCCGCGCGCCACCTCCGGCGGGATCGTGTGATGCGCCTCGATCGCGCCGTCGCGGCGGAAGACGATGCCGCCGTTGAACGCCCCCATCGGCGCGTCCAGTTCCAGCCGCTCCGCCAGCGCCATCATCCCCGAGACGGGCCGCGCGCTGATGATGGTGAAGCCGAACCCGCGCGCCCGCAACCGCTCCACCGCCGCCAGCGTCGCGTCGGTCAGCCGTTTCTGCCTGTCGACCAGAGTGCCGTCGACGTCGCAGACCACGAGCGTCATTGCGGAATCTCGACGTGCCCCCCGAAGCCATAGCGCATCGC
The DNA here is from genome assembly GCA_047602705.1 of Sphingomonas bacterium. GTDB lineage: Bacteria > Pseudomonadota > Alphaproteobacteria > Sphingomonadales > Sphingomonadaceae > Sphingomonas. The sequence continues at coordinate 1,998 of JASGGR010000124.1, forward strand.
GGAGAGCAATTTGTCGCCATACATATGCTCGATCCGGCTGCGATAGCGCGCGAACAGGGCGGTGGTAAGCACCGCGACCGGGGTCGCCTGCTCCATCGCGGCGTCGATCGTCCAGCGGCCCTCGCCCGAATCCGCCACATTGCCGGAGAAGTTCGAGAGCGTGTGGTCCTTCGCCAGCGCGGCCGCCGTCAGGTCGAGCAGCCACGACGAGATCACCGAGCCGCGCCGCCACACCTCGGCGATATCGGCCATGTTGAAATCGAAGCGCTCGTCCTCCGGCAAGTGCGGCGCGCCGCGGCCGAACAGCACGTCGAAGCCCTCGGCATAGGCCTGCATCAGCCCATATTCGATGCCGTTGTGGACCATCTTGACGAAATGGCCCGCGCCGACGGGGCCGGCATGGATATAGCCCTTTTCGGCGCGCCCGTCCTTGTCGTCGCGATCCGGGGTGCGCGGGGCATTGCCCAGGCCGGGGGCGAGCGTCTCGAAAATCGGGTCGAGGTGATTGATCGCCTCCTCCGGCCCGCCGATCATCATGCAATAGCCGCGCTCCAGCCCCCACACGCCGCCGGAGGTGCCGACATCGACATAATGCACGCCCCTGTCCGCCAGCGATTTCGCGCGGCGGATATCGTCCTTCCAATAGGTGTTGCCGCCGTCGATCACGATCTCGCCGGGAACCGCCTTCGCGCCGATCTCCGCGATCGTCTGCTCGGTCGGATCGCCGGCGGGAAGCATGATCCACCAGATCGCCCGCTCGGCGAGCTTCGCCTTCATGTCGTCCAGCGAGGAGGCGGCGATCGCGCCCTCCCCGGCAAGCTCGGTCACCGCATCGGCGTTGCGATCCCAGACCACGCAATCATGGCCGCCCCGCATCAGCCGCCGCGCGATATTCCCGCCCATCCGGCCGAGGCCGACGATCCCGATCTTCATCCGCAATCCTTCTGTCCGTCCGCTCCCGCCCTGCATCAATCGCCGGGGCGGGCGATCGTTCCCGTGGCGCGTCAGGCGACGGCGGGATGCTTCGCCGCGATCGCCCCGAGCAGGTCATCGAAAGACTTGATGAAGGCGTGGACCCCTTCCTGCACCAGGATCGCCGTCACGCCATCCAGATCGAGGCCGAGCCGTTCGGCATCCGCCAGCACCTTGCGCGCGCCGTCCACGTCCTGCGTCAGCGTCTCGGCCACCGTGCCGCGCTCGCGGAAGGCGTCGAGCGTCTTGGGCGGCACGGTGTTCACCGTGTCCGGGCCGATCAGCGTATCTATATAGAGCGTGTCCGGATAATCCGGGTTCTTGGTGCCGGTGGAGGCCCACAGCAGGCGCTGCGGCATCGCGCCCTTTGCCGCCAGCGCCTTCCAGCGATCGGAGGCGATCAGTTCCTGATACCAGGCGTAGGCGAGCTTCGCGTTGGCGATCGCCACCTTGCCCTTCAGCGCCTTGGCCTCGTCACCGCCGACGCCGGCATCGATCTTGTCGTCGATCTTGCTGTCGATGCGGCTGACGAAGAAGCTCGCCACGCTGGCGATGCGGTCGATCGGCTGGCCCTGCGCCACGCGCTGCTCCAGCCCCTCGACATAAGCGAGCGCGACGGACTTGTAGGCCTCGATCGAGAACAGCAGGGTGACGTTGACGTTGATCCCCGCCGCGATCGACGCGGCGATGGCGGGCACGCCCTCCGGCGTTCCGGGGATCTTTATCATCAGGTTGGGGCGATCCACCGCCTTCCACAGCCGCGCGGCCTCGGCGATCGTGCCGTCGGTGTCCTCGGCCAGCTTGGGCGAGACTTCCAGGCTGACATAGCCGTCCTTCGCGTTCAGCCGGTCGTATACCGGGCGGAGTGTGTCGGCGGCGTTCTGGATGTCCTGCACCGCCAGATGCTCGTAGCGCGCCATCGCCGACGCGCCCGGGTTGGCCTTGTCGAACGCGGCGAGGCTCGCGTCATAGGCGTCGCCATGGCCCATCGCCTTCTCGAAGATCGACGGGTTGGAGGTGACGCCGGTCACGCCATCCTCCTCCACCAGCTTCGTCAGGCCGCCCTCGTTCAGGAACTTCCGATCCACGAAGTCGAGCCACACCGCCTGACCGTGGCGTTCAAGGTCGTTGAGGTGTCCCATTGCTTTCACTCCATGTCCGAACGTCAGATTTCCGATATTGGCCCACGGCCGCGCGGCGCAAGGCCGGGTTCAGCCCTGCATCGCTTCCTTCGCAACCTTCACCGCATTGGCGACGGTGAAGCCGTATTTGTCGGCCAGCTTCGCCGCCGGGGCGGACGCGCCGAAGGTGGACATGGTGATCGTCCGCCCCTTCGACCCGACATAGCGATCCCAGCCAAGCTCGCCCGCCATCTCGATCGCGACGCGCGCCGTCACCTTCGCCGGCAGGACGCTTTCCTTATAGGCGGCGTCCTGCAGCTCGAAGCGATACCAGGACGGCATCGACACGACGCGCGCGGCGATCCCTTCCGCCTTCAACTGCTCATAGGCGCCGACCGCGAGCGACACTTCCGAGCCGCTCGCCATCAGGATCACCTGCGGATCGGGGCTGTCGGCCAGGACATAGGCGCCCCGGTCCAGCCCGGCGGCGCTGGCGTATTTGCCGCGATCGAGCGTCGGCAGCGCCTGACGCGACAGCACCAGCGCGGTCGGATGCGTCCCGTCGCGGACGGTGACGCGCCATGCCTCCGCCACCTCGTTCGCGTCGGCGGGCCGGATCATGTCCAGCCCCGGCGTCGCGCGCATCATCGTCAGATGCTCGATCGGCTGGTGGGTCGGCCCGTCCTCGCCAACGCCGATCGAATCATGCGTGTATATCCAGATGCTGCCCAGCTCCATCAGCGCGGAGAGGCGCACCGGCGGGCGCATGTAATCGAGAAACACGAGGAAGGTGCTGCCATAACCGCGCAGGTGCGACAGCGTCATGCCGTTGACCACCGCGCCCATCGCATGTTCGCGCACGCCGAAGTGGAAGTTCGCGCCGCCGTAATTGCCCGGCTCGAACGATGCCGCGCCCTTGATGTCGGTCTTGGTGGAGGGCGCGAGATCGGCCGAGCCGCCGATCAGCCACGGTACGCGCCTGGCGATGGCGTTGAGCACCTTGCCGCCCGCGTCGCGGCTGGCGAGGCCTTTCTCGTCCGCGTCGAAGGTCGGGATGTCGGCGTCCCAGCCGTCGGGCAGCTTGCCGGCGAGCAGCAGGTCAAGCTCCTCGTAAAGCTCCGGCTCTACCTCTTCATATTTCGCCAGCGTCGCCTGCCATTCCTCGCGCAGCGGGCGGCCGCGCCCGGCGACCGCCTGCTCGAACGCCGCCTGCACGCCGTCCGGGACATAGAAGTCCTTCGCCGGCCAGCCATAGGCTTCCTTGGTCTTGGCCACATTCTCCACGCCGAGCGGCTCGCCATGCGCCTTCTCGCTGCCGGCGCGCGGGGAACCCCAGCCGATCACCGAATGGACGACGATCAGCGTCGGGCGGTCCCCGGTCTTGCGGAACGCCTCAAACGCGGCGGTCAACGCGGCGATGTCGTTGGCGTCGTCGACATGGATGACGTTCCAGCCATAGGCCTGGAAGCGCTTGCCGACGTCCTCGTCGAAGGCGAGATCGGTGTTGCCCTCGATCGAGATCTGGTTGGCGTCGTAAATCCAGCACAGGTTCGACAGCCTGAGGTGCCCCGCGAGGCTCGCCGCCTCGGCCGAGACGCCCTCCATCATGTCGCCGTCGCCGCACAGGGCATAGACGTCATGGTCGAACAGGGTGAAGCCCGGCTTGTTGTAGCGCGCGGCGAGCCAGCGCTCGGCGATCGCCATGCCGACCGAATTGCCGCAGCCCTGCCCGAGCGGGCCGGTCGTCGTCTCGACGCCGGTGGTGTGGCGATATTCGGGATGGCCTGGCGTCTTCGAGCCGAGCTGGCGGAACGCCTCGATATCGGCGAGGCTGACGGCGGGCTGGCCGGTCGGCTTGCCGTTGCGGTCGATCTCCTTCACCCCCGCGAGATAGAGCAGCGAATAGAGCAGCATCGAGGCATGGCCGACCGACAGCACGAAACGGTCGCGATTCGGCCAGTCGGGCGTCGCGGGATCGTAACGGAGGAATTTCGTCCACAAGGCCCAGCCCACGGGCGCAAGCGCCATCGGCGTGCCGGGGTGGCCCGAATTGGCCTTCTGCACCGCATCCATCGAAAGCGTGCGGATCGTGTCGATCGCCAGCCGCTCGGGGCTGCCGTCCTCATGAAGGCTGGTGGTGTCGGTCATCAAAAGGGCCTCGTTCCGGATATTGAGCGAACGCACCAGTGGCGCGCGCGGTTGCCGATTCCCGGTCCCCTTAGTCGCTCGAACCGTCGCGTTCCAGCCGCGTAACGACACCGTCGGCGGCAATATAGGCGGCATCGACCTCATCGAGGAACAGGCCATGCCCCAAAGCGCCCGGAATCGCGGCGATCTCCGCCGCCAGCGCGCGAGGGTCCGGCATGGCGGGGAAACGGCAATCCGCGACGATATTGCCGTTGTCCGTCACATAACCTGCCCGCATCGTCACCGCCGCGCCCAGCCGCGCCAGCGCGGCGATCACCGAGGCGCGGGCGAAGGGCAGCACCTCGACCGGCAGCTTGGCGGCGCCGATCGCCGGGACGCGTTTCGATCCGTCCGCGATCACCACCATCCGGCGCGCGGCTGAAGCGACCGCTTTCTCACGCAGCATCGCGCCGCCCGCGCCCTTGATCGCGAACAGGCGCGAATCGATCTCGTCCGCGCCGTCGATCGCAAGGTCGAGCGAAGCGATCGCGCTGAAATCGCGCACCACGACGCCGGCCGCGAGCGCGGCCTGGGCGGTGGCCTCGCTGGTCGCCACCGCCTCCACCTTCAATCCGCTCGCGATACGCCGGGCGAGGGCCGCGACCGCGAAGGCCGCCGTGCTGCCGGTGCCCAGCCCGACGAGCATCCCTTCGCGCACCTCGGCCACCGCGGCCTCCGCCGCCAGTCTCTTGTCGTCCGTCACCATGTGGAGAGGATAATGGATCAGCTATACCGCTGTTCCTCCCACCACGGCACGAAGTCCGGCATGTCCTTCGAAACGCGGTCGGGATAAGCGGGCGCGCGCTTTTCGAGGAAGGACGTGACCCCCTCCTTCGCATCGCCGGAGCGGCCGCGCGACAGGATCGCGCGGCTGTCCACCTTATGCGCGTCCATCGGGTGCGAATAGCCCAGCCCGCGCCACAGCATCTGCCGCGTCAGCGCGACGGAGACGGGGGCGGTGTTGTCCGCGATCTCCCGCGCAAGCTCCGTCGCGCGGGCGATCAGCCGCTCGCCGGAAACGACTTCCTTCACCAGTCCGCCGCGCTGCGCCTCCGCCGCATCGAACACGCGGCCCGAATAGCACCATTCCAGCGCCTGGCTGATCCCCACCACGCGCGGCAGGAAATAGCTCGACGCCGCTTCCGGCACGATCCCGCGCCGCGCGAAGACGAAGCCGATCCGCGCCGCGTCGCTGGCGATGCGGATATCCATCGGCAAGGTCATGGTCGCGCCGATGCCCACCGCCGGGCCGTTGATCGCGGCGATCACCGGCTTCAGGCATTCGAAGATCCTGAGCGTCACCCGCCCGCCGCCGTCGCGCGCGCTTTCGCTCGAATAGCGCAGCTCGCCATCGGGGCCGACGGGCGATTCGTCGCCCCGCTTCTCATAGTCGAAGGTTTTCGCGCCGCCCGACAGGTCCGCGCCGGCGCAGAAGGCCCGGCCCGCGCCGGTGACGATCACCGCGCGCACGTCATCATCGGCATCGACGCGATCGAAGGCATGGATCAGCTCCGCCATCATCCGCGCGGTGAAGGCGTTGAGCTTGTCCGGCCGGTGGAGCGTGATCGTCGCGATCCCGTCCTTCGCCGCGTACAGAATCTGTTCGTAATCCAAGCCGCCTCTCCTTCGTTCGGGTTCGGCGGACAGCATAACATTATTTATGGCGGCGGGAGCAAGCGGGATGGACGCTCGCTCATCCCTTCTTATGCTTCGCGGGCGGCGGGCCGCTCTTCACCAGCGACGACAACTGGCACCGCTGATCGCCGACGAGCAATGTGGCGTAGCGATCGAGCGTATCGGTCCCTTGCGTCTCCACGCCGATCCGCTCCGCGAAGGGCAAGGAGGTGCACGGCCCCATCAGCGTCGCATGATACCAGTCGAAACCGTTGACGCGCAGATAGACGGCCTGATCGCCGTCCGCGCGGAAATCGTCGATATTGTGGTGATTGACGAAGGGAACGCTGGCTTCCTTCGCGTCCTTCGCCTGCGCCGCCCAGGCCGGCGCCGAGACGATCAGCGCCAGCGCGGCGAACATGCCCGATCTGAACATAAGCCTGCCTCCAGTTGAGGCAGAGAAAACGAGCTGCGGGCGTAGCCGGGTCCATTAAACATCGGTCACTCCGGCTCCATGCCGCAGCGACCGATGCCGCGCCTCATGCGCCGACGAGCAGATGCTCCTTCGCGATCTTTTCCTTCCACACGAGCGGCGCGAGTTGGTGGACATTGTTGCCCTCGCTGTCCACGGCGACGGTGACGGGGAAATCCTGCACCTCGAACTCGTAGATCGCCTCCATGCCGAGATCCTCGAAGCCGACGACCTTGCTGCCCTTGATCGCGCGCGCGACGAGATAGGCGGCACCGCCCACCGCCATCAGATAGGCGCTCCTGTGATCCTTGATCGCCTCGACCGCCATCGGCCCGCGCTCCGCCTTGCCGACCATTGCGAGCAGGCCCTGCTCCAGCATCATGCGGGTGAACTTGTCCATCCGCGTCGCGGTGGTCGGGCCGGCGGGGCCGACGACCTCCTCGCCGACCGGATCGACCGGGCCGACATAATAGATCACGCGGCCCTTGAACTCGACCGGCAGCGGCTCGCCCTTGTCGAGCATGTCCTTGATGCGCTTGTGCGCGGCGTCGCGGCCGGTGAGCATCTTGCCGTTCAGCAGCAGGCGATCGCCCTGCTTCCAGCTCTGCACCACCTCCGGCGTCAGAGCGTCGAGATCGACGCGGATCGCGGCCTTGTCCGGCGTCCAGTTCACGTCTGGCCATTCCTCCAGCTTCGGCGCCTCCAGATACGCCGGGCCGGAGCCGTCGAGCGTGAAATGCGCGTGGCGCGTCGCGGCGCAGTTCGGGATCATCGCCACCGGCTTGCCCGCTGCGTGACACGGCGCGTCCATGATCTTCACGTCGAGGATCGTGGCCAGCCCGCCCAGCCCCTGCGCGCCGATGCCGAGCGCGTTGACCTTGTCGAAAATCTCGATCCGCAGCGCCTCGATATCGTTCCTGGGGCCGCGCGCCTTCAGCGTCGCCATGTCGATCTGCTCCATCAGCGACTTCTTGGCGAGCAGCACACAATGCTCCGCCGTGCCGCCGATGCCGATGCCCAGCATCCCCGGCGGGCACCAGCCAGCGCCCATCTGCGGCAGCATCTCCAGCACCCAGTCCACGATCGAGTCGGACGGGTTCATCATCTTGAACTTGGACTTGTTCTCGCTGCCGCCGCCCTTG
>JASGGR010000125.1:0-9438 GCA_047602705.1 Sphingomonas bacterium
CCCATTTGACGAAGACGTTGACGATGCCGGTGTCCTGGCAGATCGGGCGATGCCCCTCCGCGCACATGCGGCTGTTGGTGAGGATCTGCGCGATCGCGTCCTTCGCCGCCGGCGACTGTTCCGCCTCATAGGCCACGCCCAGCGCGCGGATGTAATCCATCGGATGGTAATAGCTGATGAACTGCAGCGCGTCGGCGACGCTATCGATCAGGTCGGCTGCGCGGATCGTCGTGGTCATGGGGCTTGGTCCTGTGCGGTTTACCGGCGGTCGATCACCGCCGCGGTCATGCGGGAAAGGCAGATGAGCTTGCCGGCGTCATCCTCGATGCGGATCGTCCATACCTGCGTCGAGCGGCCGAGCATCTCGGCCGTCGCGGTGGCATGGACATGGCCGGACATGGCGGGGCGCATGTGATTGGCGTTGATCTCCAGCCCCACCGTCACCTTGTCCGCCGGCACCGCCATCGATCCGGCGACGGAGGCAACCGTCTCCGCCAGCACCACCGAGGCGCCGCCGTGGAGCCGCCCGAACGGCTGGTGCGTGCGCGCATCGACCGGCATCCGCGCACGCATCCAGTCGTCGCCGTGCCCGGTGAATTCGATCCCGACTAGGCCGGGCAGCGCGTGCGCGCCGAGCGCGGTGAGCTGTTCGAGCGTGAACGCCTGCTTCCACACCGCCGCCATCAATAGGCCCGCCCGATCAGCACCCGCTCCACCGCGGGCTCGCCAGTGAAGAGGCACGGGCCGCCGATCGCGCCCTGTTCCATCGGCGCGTTGCGGATGGTGAGCTTCAGCGCCTTCAGACGCTCCACCACCTTGTCCAGCGCATCGCCCGTCGGGCGGGACCATGCCACGTCCGCCCAGCCGGGCCGTTCCGCGGATTCGGCGAACATCGCCTCCAACCCCGCCCAGTCGTCGACCCGGACGATATTGGCCTGGAGCCGCGCCTTCGCCTCGCTGTGGAGCGCGATCTGGATCTCCTCCAGCGTGCCCGCCGCCTCGCCAAGGAAGTCGGCCTGCGCGAGGATGCGGCTGTCGAGCTTGCCGTCCTCGCGATACAGCCGGTCGCGGCGCAGGACGGAGACATTGCCCCCCGCCACGTCGCGCCCGCCGACCTCGATCACGATCGGCGCGCCCTTCTTCACCCAGCCCCAGCGCTTGTTGGCGGCCTTGGCGGGCTTGAGATCGAGGAAAGCGCGCACCGGCTCGCCGAAGGCGGAGAGCCGGTTCAATTCGCCTTGCAGCGCACGGCAATAATCGACGATCGCCGCATCCTCCGGCTGATCGCGCAGCATCGGCACGATCACGACCTGCCACGGCGCGATGCGGGGCGGCACGCGCAGGCCGTCGTCGTCGCCGTGCGTCATGATGAGGCCGCCGATCATCCGGGTCGACATGCCCCAGCTTATCGTATTGGCATATTCCAGCTCGCCGTCCGCATTCTGGAAGCGGATGTTCTGCGCCTGGGCGAAATTGGTGCCGAGGAAATGCGACGTGCCGGCCTGCAGCGCCTTGCCGTCCTGCATCATCGCCTCGATCGACCAGGTGGCGACCGCGCCGGGGAAGCGCTCGTTCTCCGGCTTCTCGCCCGCGATCACCGGCAGCGCGACGCAATCCTCCGCGAAGCTGCGGTAGATCTCCAGCGCCTCCAGCGTGCGCGTGCGCGCCTCCTCGGCGGAGGCATGGGCGCTATGCCCCTCCTGCCAGAGAAACTCCGCCGTGCGCAGGAACATGCGGGTGCGCATCTCCCAGCGGACGACATTGGCCCATTGGTTAATCTGCACCGGCAGGTCGCGCCACGATTGCACCCAGCGGGCGAAGGCAGTGCCGATCACCGTCTCGCTGGTCGGGCGCACGACGAGCGGCTCCTCCAGCTTCGCCTCGGGATCGGGCACCAGCCCGCCCTTGCCGTCGCCGATCAGGCGATGATGGGTGACGACCGCCATCTCCTTGGCGAACCCGTCGACATGCTCCGCCTCCTTCTCGAAATAGGAGAGCGGGATGAACAGCGGGAAATAGCAATTGTCATAGCCGAGCTGCTTGATCTTGTCGTCGAGCAGCCGCTGGATGCGCTCCCAGATGCCATAGCCCCACGGGCGGATCACCATGCAGCCGCGCACGCCGGATTCCTCGGCCATGTCCGCTTCGGTGATGACGGTCTGATACCATTGCGCGAAATCCGCATCGCGCGTGACGGAAAGGGCGTGCTTGATCATAGCGAGCGCGCTTACCGCGCGATGCGGCGTTCGTCACCTGTGGACTTGCCGCCCCGCCTCCGGTGCTGCACTGACCGGGCATGGCGGGGGAAACGGGGCAACACGGATCGCATGTGCTGCGCGCGGTGACGCTGCGATTGTGCTCCGCCGCCCTGTTCGGGGTGATGAACGCCGCGATCAAGCTGGCCGAGGGCTGGGGCGCGACGCTGGGCGAGATCATGTTCTGGCGGCAGTTCGGGGCGACCCTGCTGGTGCTGGCGATCGTCGCGCACGGGCCGGGCCTCCCCTCGCTCCGCACGAAGCGGATCGGCGCGCATGTGCTGCGCTGCGCGATGGGGCTGGCCTCGATGACGCTCAACTTCGCCACCGTCATGCTGCTGCCGCTGGCGGAATCGACCACGATCGGTTTCTCCATGCCGATCTTCGCCACGATCCTCGGCGCGCTGGTGCTGCACGAGCCGACCGGATGGCGGCGCTGGCTGGCGGTGCTGGCGGGGTTCATCGGCGTGCTGATCGTCACCCAGCCGGGCAGCGGCCATATCCCGCCGCTCGGCGTCGCGACCGGGCTGGGAGCCGCGGTGCTGGCCGCCAGCGTCTCGATCCTGCTGCGCACGATCGGACGGACGGAGACGGGGCTGACCACCGTCTTCTGGTTCTCCTTCCTGTCGCTCGCGCCCCTGGGGATCGTCTATGTCTTCACCGCACAGGCCCATGCGCCGCAGGTATGGGCGACGCTGCTCGCGATCGGGCTGATCGGCGGGCTGGCGCAGATCGCAATGACGCGCGCGCTCCACCTCGGTGCGGTGAGCCTGGTCGTGCCGATGGACTATACGTCGCTGATCTGGGCCACGCTGCTGGGCGCATTGCTATTCGATCGCCTGCCGACGCCCGCGACATGGCTGGGCGCGCCGATCATCATCGCGTCCGGCCTGTATATCGTGTGGCGCGAACATCGCCGGCATGTCGAGGAGACACGGGTGGCGATGGTGCCGGGTTAGGATGGGGTTCGGGATTTTGGTGTGGCCGGTTTCGCCTCACCTACCGCCATTCGCGAGCAGTTAATGACGTTTAAAAGTTGCCGCCGCTCTGGACGGGCAGGCCAGTGTTCCCCATGTTCCGGACAGAAAGGGAGCGACGATGGTCAGCACATCAAACGAAGGTATTATGTCCGAATACCTTGTGAAGTATGCTATCGCGAAAACGAGCGAGCGCGATCGACCGACAGACTTGCTCGAAACGCTCTACATTTCTGAGCGCTTTCAAGCTGGTGATGATCTTAAGCCGCTGCGGGAAAACTACGATCACTCCATCTGGAATGATGTTCCTGAATCAGAGATAGATCGTCGTCTCGCTGCGCTAGACAACTTCATGAAGGAGCTTGCGCGCAAGTGCGCTACCATGTGGGGCCTGAATTGATCGTTTGGAGGCGACCGCTAAGAATGGTCGCGCTCGCGCAAACTGTCAGTCGGTAATCCACCAATCGCCGACGTCCCGCTACAGCCTCACGCCGCGCGCCGGCTCACCCACGGGCGGCTCGCATCGATCTCGCCCTCGTAGCGCGCGATTGCGTCATCGCGCTCCAGTGTCAGGCCGATTTCGTCCAGCCCGTGCATCAGGCACTCGCGGCGGAACGGATCGAGCGAGAATTGCAAGCGATCCTGGAACGGCGTCGTCACCGTCATGCTCTCGAGGTCGATCGTGACCGGATCGGTCTTCGCCACCTCCAGCAGCCGGTCCACCGCTTCCTGCGGCAGCGCCACGGTGACGATGCCATTCTTGAAGGCGTTGCCGGAGAAGATGTCGGAGAAGCTCGGCGCGATCACCGCCTTGATGCCTAGGTCGCCCAGCGCCCATGCGGCATGCTCGCGGCTCGATCCGCAGCCGAAATTGTCGCCCGCGATCAGGATCGGGCTGCCGGCGTAATCGGGATCGTCGAACACATTGCCCGGCACCGCGCGCACCGTTTCGAACGCGCCGCGCCCGAGGCCGGCGCGGGTGATCGTCTTCAGCCAATGGGCCGGGATGATGACATCGGTATCGACGTTCTTCTGGCCCCACGGATAGGCGCGGCCGGAAACATTCGTCACGGCTTCCATCGTATCGACACTCCTCGCGCGCGTGGATCAGCGCGTCGTTTGAACCTTCGCCGCGGCGGGCGTCCGCGCGATCGCGGCATAAGCGGCGACCCCGCTCAGCAGCGATCCGGCGACCAGCAGCACCAGAACCTTCTTCATGACCCGTCTCCCCTCTTTTTCTTCTTATCGCATCAAATCGCGCACGTCGGCCAGCCTTCCCTCGACCGCCGCCGCCGCCGCCATCGCCGGCGACACCAGATGCGTCCGCGAGCCAGGCCCCTGCCGCCCGACGAAGTTGCGGTTGCTGGTGGAGGCGCAGCGCTCGCCCGACGGCACCTTGTCCGGGTTCATCGCGAGGCACATCGAGCAGCCCGGCTCGCGCCATTCGAAGCCGGCGGCGGTGAAGATCCGGTCCAGCCCCTCCGCCTCGGCCTGCTTCTTCACCAGGCCGGAGCCGGGGACGACCATCGCGTGCACGCCATCCGCCACATGCCGCCCATTGGCGACCGCGGCCGCCGCGCGCAGATCCTCGATCCGGCTGTTGGTGCAGCTTCCGATGAAGACGTGCTGGATCGCCACGTCCTGCATCCGCGTGCCGGGCGCGAGGCCCATGTAATCGAGCGACTTGCGCGCCGCCGCCTGCTTCGAGGGATCGGCGAAGCTCTCCGGATCGGGCACGACGCCGGTGATCGGCACCACGTCCTCCGGGCTGGTGCCCCATGTCAGGCCGGGCGCGATATCGCTCGCGGCGAGCACCACCTTCTTGTCATAGGCCGCGCCCGCATCGCTGGAGAGGCTGCGCCACCATGCGACGGCCTTGTCCCAATCCTCGCCCGCAGGCGCCATCGGACGGCCCTTCAGATAGGCGAAGGTGATGTCGTCCGGCGCGATCATGCCGGCGCGCGCGCCGCCCTCGATCGACATGTTGGCGACCGTCAGCCGCCCCTCCAGCGACATGGCGCGGATCACGTCGCCAGTATATTCGATGACATGGCCCGTGCCGCCCGCCGCCCCGATCCGGCCGATGATCGCGAGGATCACGTCCTTCGGGCTGACGCCGAAGCCGAGCGTGCCGTCGACGCGCACCTCCATCGTCTTCGACCGCGACAGGATCAGCGTCTGCGTGGCGAGCACATGCTCCACCTCGCTGGTGCCGATGCCGAAGGCGAGCGCGCCCAGCGCCCCGTGCGCGGAAGTGTGGCTGTCGCCGCACACCACGGTGGTGCCCGGCAGCGTGAAGCCCTGCTCCGGCCCAACGACATGGACGATGCCCTGCGCGGGCGCGAGCGCGTCGATATAGGGCACGCCGAATTCCGCGACGTTGTGGCGCAGCGCGGCGAGTTGCGTCGCGCTCTCCGGGTCGGCGATCGGCAGTTCGCGGCCCGCCGCATCGACGCGCGGCGTCGTCGGCAGGTTATGGTCGGGCACGGCCAGCGTCAGGTCCGGCCGCCGCACCTTGCGCCCCGCCGCGCGAAGCCCCTCGAACGCCTGCGGGCTTGTCACCTCATGGACGAGGTGCCGGTCGATATAGATGAGGCAGGAACCATCGTCGCGCCGTTCGACGACATGCGCGTTCCAGACCTTTTCGTAGAGCGTGAGGGGACGAGTTGCCATGATGGCCGCGCATTAACCGAGAAACGAGCTTTTGCGATAGCCCGCTTTTCAGGGTTTTTGGGTAATAATGTTACGCGCGGTTCACAGAATCTCGCGCACGCGCTCCGGCGGGCGGGCGATGACGGCGCCTTTTTCCGTTTCCACCACCGGGCGTTCGATCAGCGCGGAATCGGCCGCCATCGCATCCAGCGCATCGTCATCGTCGGCCAGCTTCGGCGCATCCTTGCGCATCGCGTCGCGCGGGGCGACGCCGGCACGGGCGTAGACGCGGGCGAGTTCGTCGCGCGTCGGCGGGTGCTTCAGATATTCGACGATCGTGATCTCCGCCCCCGCCGCCTCGAGCAGCGCAAGCGCCTCGCGCGATTTGGAGCAGCGCGGATTGTGCCAGATTTTTGCCTTCATGATCCTGTCCTAGACCAGCCGAACGCGCGGTCCAACCTTGCGGATTCGGGTGTGTCCCACCCAGAAGGCAAGCGCCGCGAGCAGCACATAGGCCACCAATGCCAGCACGGGTTGCGAGGCCGGCACCGGGTCGATCACCGCGCTGGGCTGCGGCTCCATCCAGTTGACCGTCTGCACCGCTGCCAGCGCCGTCGCCAGCAGCACGAGCGGAAGCAGCTTCCCCCGCGTGCGGATCGCGTAGAACAGCAATGCGCCGAAGGTCAGCGCCAGTTCCAGCGGCATCTCGATCGCCGGGCTGTTCCACAAGGCCAAGCCATAGCGCTGCCCATGGCCGAGCAAGGTCAGGTCCGGCGCATGGACGATCAGGTCCAGCAGCCAGTGCGACGCCACCACCGCAGCACCGATCCACGCCGCCGTCCAGTCCCCGCCGAGGAGCCGCGTGCCGATCGCCCATGCCGCCGCAAAGCCCAGCGCCCCGATCAGGCTGTGCGTATAGGGCATGTCATAGAGGTCCATCGCGTTCATCGCGGTGAAGCCGGGGACGGCGCGCATATGCTCCACGCCGAGCAGGACGAAGGCGAAGAAGGCGATATCCACCAGTTGCGCCGCGACGAACAACGGCCCCAGCCGCTGCGCGCGCGGGCTGGTCGCGGCGAGCAGGGCCGGAGCGTAATGGCCGATGAACATGCGTTGCCTCCCCCGTTCGACGGACGATGGTGGCCCGTCATGGGGGAGGACGCAAGGCGCGCGTTTCAGGCGAAGCGGACAGCCACCCTTTTGCGGCGGCGCATCGTCGCGCCGATCGCGCCGAAGCCCAGGATCGTCAGCGCCCAGCTCGCTGGCTCGGGTACCGCCGTGCCGAACGCCTGGAATTCCGAGATCGCATAATATTGGTCGCCGCCTGTCGCGGAGAGGCGGAAGAGATCGGTGGTGAACGGCGTCAGCGCGCCGCTGTCACGCGTGATCAGCCCCCAGCCGCCGGTCGCGTTGGCGTCGAACGCCGTTTGCCAGCTCGATCCGTTCCAATATTCGACGTGATAATCGTCGTTGTCGTCGGCCTGAACGATCAGGCGGTCGAAGGTGAAGCTCTGCGCGAGTTGCAGCGTGACGTAAAGCGCCCCCTGCATCGTCGCCTGGTCCCACCAGAAGGAACCGTTGTTCCACTGCTGGCTTTCGGGCGCCAGGACGCCGTCGGTAATGGTGTTGATATCCGATGGCGCCGAGCCGGCCAGCCATGTTGAATCGCGCAGCACGCCATCGCCGCCGGTGGACGTGATCGACGAGGTGCTGGTCGGGATGACGTTGGTGGCCGCGAACGCCGGTGCTGTCGCCGCCGCCAATGCGACGGTCGCTGCGGAAATCAGTGCATTACGCATAACCTATCCTCCGGATGCGTTATGCGACCCCTGCTCCGCGTGTCGAGCCGCGGTATGGTTGAGGCGTTATTAACACAACCGCCGTGCCCGCGCGAATCCTTAAATCGGCGCGGGCGGCGGGGTGCGAGCGCTCAGGCCCCCTGTTTCGCCAGCCACTCCTCCAGCCATTTGATCGTATATCGGCCTTCCTGGAATTCGGGATCGTCGAGCAGGGCCTGATGCAGCGGGATGGTGGTCTTCATCCCCTCGATCACGAACTCCTCCAGCGCGCGGCGCAGGCGGCGCAGCGCGCCCTGCCGCGTGGTGCCGTAGACGATCAGCTTGGCGATCATGCTGTCGTAATAGGGCGGCACCTTATAGCCGGCATACAGCCCCGAATCGACGCGCACATGCATGCCGCCCGGCGCATGGAACTGCTTCACCAGCCCCGGCGAAGGCGCGAAGGTGCGCGGGTCCTCGGCGTTGATGCGGCATTCGATCGCGTGGCCGCGGATATGCACGTCCTGCTGGCGGAGCGTCAGCGGATGCCCCTCCGCGATGCGGATCTGCTCGCGCACGAGATCGAGGCCCGTCACCATCTCCGTCACCGGATGCTCGACCTGAAGGCGGGTGTTCATCTCGATGAAGTAGAAGTCGCCGTCTTCCCACAGGAACTCGATCGTGCCCGCGCCGCGATAGCTCATGTCGGCCATCGCCTTGGCGACGATCCCGCCCATCCGCTCGCGTTCCGCCTCGGTGATGACGGGGGACGGCGCTTCCTCCAGCACCTTCTGGTGGCGGCGCTGGAGCGAGCAGTCGCGCTCGCCCAGATGGATCGCGTTGCCCTCGCCGTCGCCGAACACCTGGAATTCGATGTGGCGCGGATTGCCGAGATATTTCTCCATATAGACGGTGGCGTCGCCGAACGCCGCCTTCGCCTCGGACCCCGCCTGCTGCATCAGCGTTTCGAGCTGGTCCTCGGACGGAACCACCTTCATGCCGCGCCCGCCGCCGCCGGAAGCGGCCTTGATGAGCACGGGATAGCCGATCTCCGCCGCGAGCTTCTTCGCTTCCTCGACGTCGGTGATCGCACCGTCCGATCCGGGGACGAGCGGCAGGCCCAGCGCGCCGGCCGTGCGCTTCGCCTCCACCTTGTCGCCCATGATGCGGATATGTTCGGGCTTCGGCCCGACGAAGATCAGGCCGTGCGCCTCCACGATCTCCGCGAACTTGGCGTTTTCGGAAAGGAAGCCGTAGCCGGGATGGATCGCGTCCGCCCCCGAAATCTCGGCGGCCGAGATGATGTTCGGGATGTTGAGATAGCTTTCGGCGGCCGACGGCGGCCCGATGCAGATCGCCTCGTCCGCGAGGCGCACGTGCATCGCATCGGCATCGGCGGTGGAATGGACCGCGACCGTCTTGATGCCCATCTCATGGCAGGCGCGATGGATGCGGAGCGCGATCTCGCCACGGTTGGCGATCAGCAGTTTCTTGATCTGGGGCATGGGAAGGCTACTCGACGACGACGAGCGGCTGATCGAACTCGACCGGCTGGCCGTTCTCCACCAGCACCGCCTTCACAATGCCGCCTGCGGGCGCGGTGATCGGGTTCATCACCTTCATCGCCTCGACGATCAGCAGCGTCTCGCCCGCCTTCACCTGCTTGCCGACCGCGATGAACGGCGCGGCCCCCGGCTCTGCGGCGAGATAGACGGTGCCCACCATCGGCGAGCGCACCGCATTGGCATGGCTCGGCGCGGCGGCGGGGGCCTCCAC
>JASGGR010000126.1:0-9399 GCA_047602705.1 Sphingomonas bacterium
AAGGCAGGTGGCGGCGCGGAGGCGATCGCGCGGGATGACGCGCTTTACGATCCCGATCGCGCTCAGGACGATCCGATCCCGCCCGCGGGCCAGTATCGCTGCCGTATCGTGAAGCTCGGCGCGCTCCACCCGGGCAACCATGCCTTCGTGACCATGCCGGAGGCGGGATGCACTGTGGGGCAGGACGGCGAGCAGATATGGTTCACCGTCGACGACGGGAAGCAGCGTCCGATCGGCCGCTTCTTCACCGGACCGCCGGGACGCGGCGTGTTCCTCGGCACGCTGGAGCTGGGGGATGAGCGCCGCCCGCTCGAATACGGGCTGGATGCGCAGCGCGACATGATCGCATGGGTCGATCGCGTCGGTGAGGCGCGCTGGCGGCTGATGGTGCCCAAGCCGCATTTCGACGCGCTGGCGGAGCTGGTGGAGATCACGCCGGCAAGGTGAGCTTCCGGCTCCTCCCGCGTGGAAGGAGCCGGGGCCGGGTTCAGGCGGGCGGCATGCACATCGCGCAGAGCTTGTTCCCGTCGGGATCGCGCAGATAGGCGAGATACATCTCCATCCCGTTGCCGGCGCGGATGCCGGGCGCGTCCTCGATAGGCTCCCCGCCGTTGGCGGCACCCGCCTTGTGCCACGCATCGGCCTGCGCATTGCTTTCCATCTTGAAGCCGACCGTGCCGCCGTTGGCGTGCGTCGCGGGCGCGCCGTCGATCGGGGCGGTCACCATGAAGATGCCGCCGTTGTGCAGATACATCAGCCGGCCCTTCGCATCCTGGATCGCGGGCTTGCCACCGATCGCGCCGAACAGCGCGTCATAGAATTTGCGCGAGCGATCGAGATCGTTCGATCCGACCATCACATGGCTGAACATCTTGCCTCTCCTTGGTTGAACACCGAATCGCGGGGTCGCCATGGTCATAGCAAATCTTGCTGGCGCGCGGCCTTGCTTCGTGCCTATCCATCGGGAATGAGCAGGAACCTGGATCGCGCCGTGCTGATGGACGCGCTGGTCGCGCTGGCGGAGGCCGGCGGCGATATCGTCTGGCGATATTTCGTCGAGGGCGCTGACGTCAGCATCAAGCCGGACGAATCGCCCGTCACTGCCGCCGATCACGCGGCGGAGGCCGCGATCCTCGCGGGGCTGCGGGAGATCGCGCCGCATATTCCCGTGGTGGCGGAGGAGGAGGCGGCCGCCGGGCGGGTGCCCGATGTGGACGGCGCCTTCTTCCTGGTCGATCCGCTGGACGGGACCAAGGAGTTCATCCGGCGCGGCGACGATTTCACCGTCAACATCGGCCTGATCGAGAGCGGCGCGCCCACCATGGGCGTGGTCTATGCGCCCGCGCGCAAGCTGCTCTATTGGGGAGATGCGGCAACCGGCGTCGCGCGCCGTGCCAGACGCACGCCTTTTGCGGCGCGGCATGACGAGCACGCCATCGCCGTGCGCGCGCAGCATGAGCCACCCTGCGCCGTGGCTTCGCGCAGCCACGCCGATCCGGCGACGGCGGCGTGGCTGGACGCGGGCGGAATCTGCGATTGCGTGTCCGTCGGCTCCAGCCTGAAATTCGCGCTGGTCGCGAGCGGCGAGGCGGATGTCTATCCGCGCACCGGACCGACGATGGAGTGGGACACCGCCGCCGGAGACGCGGTGCTGCGCGCGGCGGGCGGGATGACGCTCGATCCCGACAATGGCGCTTTCCGCTATGGAAAGCCGGGTTTCCGCAATACGGGCTTCATCGCCTGCGGCCGATATCGGCCGTCGCCGCTGCGCCCGTTTCTCGGCGGATGAATTTTTTTGCGCGGATGCGGAAAAAATTTATCCCGCGCTGCAACAAAATCGTCATAGGGACGTTTAGCAGACCGAAGGCCCCGCGCCGGGAGATTTTCCCGGCGTGGGGCCTGCAGCGTCATGCCGGGTTTCCGCGCGCGTAGCGTATCGCGCGGGCATGGCGTAGGGGGCGGGGCAACGGCTGGGCCGATGCCCCGCCCCTTCGTTTTTCCGCCCATGTCGGCCGGCAGGCGGCCTGATGCCGCCTGCCTGCGATCTCACTCCGCCGCGACGCCGGCTGCCGAGAAAATATCGCCTTCGCCGTCCCCGGCGTCCTCGTTCGCGGGCTTGCCGGACTTCGCCTTCCGCCGTTTGTCGAAGCTGTCCCACACGTCGGACCATTGGCCGCGCGTCGCCGCCTTTGAATATTCCGTCGCGCGGGTTTCGAAGAAATTCGCATGCTCCACGCCGTTCAACAGCGGGGTGAGCCAGGGAATCGGATGCTCGTCGATCATGTAGATCGGCTTCATCCCCAATTGCCCCAGCCGCCAATCGGCGATGTAGCGGATATATTTCTTGATATCCTTCGCCGTCATCCCGTTCACCGGCCCCATCTCGAAGGCGAGGTCGATGAACGCGTCCTCAAGCCGGATCGTCGTCTGGCACTGATCGGCAATATCGTCCTTCACCGCCTTGGTCAGGCAGTCGCGTTCCTTCACGAAGGTGTGGAACAGCTTGATGATGCCCTCGCAATGCAGGCTCTCGTCGCGGACGGACCAGCTCACGATCTGCCCCATGCCCTTCATCTTGTTGAAGCGCGGGAAGTTCATCAGCATCGCGAAGCTGGCGAAGAGCTGCACGCCTTCCGTGAACCCACCGAACATGGCGAGCGTGCGCGCGATATCCTCATCATTGTCGACGCCGAACTTCTGGAGATAATCGTGCTTGTCCTTCAACTCGGCATATTCGAGGAACGCGCCATATTCGCTTTCCGGCATGCCGATCGTGTCGAGCAGATGGCTGTAGGCGGCGATATGCACCGTCTCCATGTTGCTGAACGCGGTCAGCATCATCTTGATCTCGGTCGGCTTGAAGACGCGGCCGTATTTCTCGTGGTAGCAATCCTGCACCTCCACGTCCGCCTGCGTGAAGAAGCGGAAGATCTGCGTCAGCAGGTTGCGCTCATGATCGGTGAGCTTCTGCGCCCAGTCCCGGCAATCCTCGCCCAGCGGCACTTCCTCCGGCAGCCAATGGAGCTGCTGCTGGCGCTTCCAATATTCGTAAGCCCATGGATATTCGAACGGCTTGTATGTCTTGCGGGCGTCGAGAAGGGACATCGAAATTACTCCGAGAGAAGCTGGGTAAGGCCAAGGCCAACGTCAAGCAGGCCGATAACGAAAATGAATATACCGAAGGCGCGCACCGTGCGCGGATCGGTAGCTGGTATGAGGCCAACGCCAATAAAGGCGCGTGGTTGCAGGAGGCGGCGAAGACCAATTCCCGCCAGCATGACGCCCACGCCAAGTCTGATCACGGTGCGCGTCACTCCAACCCCCCGCGCCAGAAGGAGGTGGCGGCGACGGCCAGCACCGCGCCGGCGGCGAGCGCCATGATGCCGGCCATGCGGAAGACATAGACCTTCGCCGGACCGCTCGGCTGCGTCAGCGCGAGGAGCAGGCCCGCGCCGACCAGCGTCAGCACCGCCGCGACCGCATACATGATGGCGATCCGCCACGTCATCGGTTGCGCCACTTCACCACAGTCACCGTGCGCGTCTTACGCGCGCCGACGCCGAAGAAGACCACGCCGACGAAAAAGCCGAAATCATACCAGCCGCCGTTGTTCGGCACGGCATAGACCGCCACGTCCGGCATGAACAACGACAGCACCCAGGCCACCGGGAAGATGAATCCGTGCCACACGCCGAGCAGGAAGCCCGGCGCGTCGGGCGCCTTGCTCACCGCCGCCGGCACCTGATGCGCGCAGGCGGCGAGCAACAGCGGGAGGATGATCGCGGCCGGACGCTTCATGCGGTGGGCTCCATGCATCCAATTGCCGCGCGAGCCGTTCTTTCCGGGAACCGGACCACGGGAGACTTGTCATGCACGATCACAGCAACATCCAGCCGCATATGAAGGTCATCGGCGCGGACGGCGTCCATGTCGGCACCGTCGACCATATCGACGGCGAGCGCATCAAGCTGACCAAGGCCGACAGCCCGCAGGGGCCGGGCGGAGAAGGCGCGCGGCATCATTATCTGCCCGCCGGCCTTGTCGCGTCGGTCGAGGGCGACACGGTGCGCCTGTCCGCCACCGCGCAGAACGCACAGGACCTGTTCGAGGAGGCCGGCTGACCGATCGCCGATTCGCGCGGGAAACGCCCCGGATCGCACCGGGGTTTTTCCATGCCGACAAGGGGCGGGGGCAAGCATATCCTGTCGATTCGCCACTGATCTGTCCCCCCGCGGGCGCGGCGCAAACCGCAACGCCCCGACACGAACGGAGAGTAACGCGAGCCGCCTTCCGCTCCAATGCAAAAAGGATCGGTCCGGCGATTTTTTCGACGGATGGCACAATCCCTAGTAGGTGAAGCGTGCTTCCTGCCGCGATATAGCCGGTTCGGGACGAACCCCTAGCTCGGGTTGTCGAGACTGAACTGGTCCGCTTCCTCGTCATAGGCGAACAGCTCGGCATAGCGGCACCAGTGCGTCACGGCGCGCAGCGTCTCGTCCGCATAATCGGGGGACATATGGTCTTCCAGCTCGTCGCGGAAACGGCGGGCCGGGGCGATATGGCTCGGGCGCTCGTCGAGGATGCGGCGGATATGCTGCGCGAGCGGCACGTGCTGCACCAATGCCTGCGCGAAGATCGCCTTGCGCTCGTCCGTATCGGCCCCGGCATAGCGGCGCGCGGCGGGCGTCAGCGTCAGGTCGCCGCCGGAAAGATCGGCGAAGCGCATCAGTTGCAGCGTCTCGGCCATCGGGAACAGGTCGTCGATCTCGAACTGAAGCTGGTCGGCGAGATCGGCCATCGCGGCGCGGCCGTTGAAGGGGGCGGCGTCCACTTCCTCGATCAGCCCGGCGAGCGCGTTGGTGGAAACGACCGGCAGGGTCATCGAGATGCCCGTGCCGGGGAACAGGCCGTCGCGCGCGGGGGCATGTCGCGCCGTCATCCGGGCATAGATATCCTCCACCAGCGCCCGGAACGCCGGATCGAGCCGGTCGCGCGGCTGGGGCAGGTCCACCCTGATCTCGGCGGCGATGCGGCCGGGATTGGAGGAGAATACCAGGATGCGGTCGCACATCAGCACCGCTTCCTCGATATTGTGGGTGACGATCAGGATCGACTTGATCGGCATCCGCCCCTCGGACCACAGGTCCAGCAGATCGGTGCGCAGCGTCTCCGCCGTCAGCACGTCGAGCGCGGAGAAGGGCTCGTCCATCAGCAGCAGCGAGGGATTGACCACGATCGCGCGGGCGAGGCCGACCCGCTGGCGCATCCCGCCGGAAAGCTCCTTGGGATAGGCATTCTCGAATCCGTCGAGGCCGATCAGGTCGATCGCGGCCAATGCGCGGGTGCGGCGCTCCTCGGCGGGCACGCGCTGCGCCTCCAGCCCAAGCTCGACGTTCTGGAGCACGGTGAGCCACGGGAACAGGGCGAAGGTCTGGAACACCATCGCCACGGTGGGATCGCCGCCGTCGGCCTGAGGCTCGAAACGGATTTCGCCCTCGCTCGGCGCGATCAGTCCGGCGATCGAGCGCAACAGGGTGGATTTGCCGGAGCCGGAACGGCCGAGCAGCCCGACCACCTCGCCCTCGTTGAGTGTGAGGTCGACATTGTCGAGCACCAGCAGATCGTTCGCGCCCTTGCCGTAATGGTGGCGCACGCCGGCGATGGTGACGAGCGGCGCTGCCGCGGGAATATGGGCGAGGGTGGCCATGACGTGCGTCTCCTCTCAGGTCAGCCGAGCCGCAGGCGGCGGTCGGCGAAGGCATAGAGCGGCCGCCACAGCAGCCGGTTGAAACCGATGACGAAGATGGACATCACCGCGATTCCCAGCGTCACGCGCGGGAAGTTCCCATCGGCGGTGGCCTGCGCGATATAGGCGCCGAGGCCGGTCGCCTCCAGCTTGCGGTCGCCCCATGTCACCAGCTCCGCGACGATGCTGGCATTCCACGATCCGCCCGACGCGGTGAGCGCGCCCGTCACATAATAAGGGAAGATGCCGGGGATCGCGAGGCTGCGCCACCATTGCCAGCGCTTCACGCCGAACATGCCGGCGGCCTCGCGCAGGTCGTTGGGGATGGCGCTGGCGCCGGCGATGACGTTGAACAGGATATACCATTGCGTCCCCAGCACCATCAGCGGGGAGAGCCAGATATCGGGATCGAGCCTCCAGTGGACGATCGCGATCACCGCGAAGGGGAACAGCACGTTCGCCGGAAAGGCCGCGAGGAATTGCGCGACCGGCTGGAGCCGCTCCGCCCAGCGCGGGCGCAGGCCGATCCACACGCCGATGGGCACCCAGATCAGGCTCGCCAGCGCGATCAGCACCAGCACGCGCAGCATCGTGACGAATCCGAGGCCGAAGGCGCTCAGCACATCCCCGAATGCGAGATGGCGCGAGATGTAGTTCGCCACCAGCCATGCCGACCAGCCCGCCGCGCCCGCCAGCGCTGCCGGCCATATCCACCCGGCGCGCGTCCGGCGGCTCGCGTGGCGCGACCGTCTCGCTGGGCGGCGATCGAGCGCCATCAAGGCGCGGCCGAAAGCGGTGAAGGGCGAGAAGATCACCGGCAGCAAGCGGGTGCGGCGGAACAGATCGTAAGCCCATGAACGGGGGCGGTGCGCGCTCGCGGTCTGCTCGAAGCGGAAACGGTCCGCCCAGGCCACCACGGGGCGGAAGACGAACTGGTCGTAAAGCAGGATCACCACAGCCATCGCCGCCACCGCCCAGCCGACGCTCGCGAAATCCTGCCGGTCGATGGCAAGCGCCAGATACGATCCGATGCCCGGCAGCATGATCCGCGTGTCGCCGACGCTGATCGCCTCGGATGCGACGACGAAGAACCATCCGCCGGACATGGACATCATCGCATTCCACACGAGCGCGGGCGTCGCGAACGGCAGCTCCAGCCGGATGAAGCGCCGCCACGGCGACAATGCGAAGCCCTGCGCCACCTCCTCCAGGTCGCCGGGCACCGAACGCAGCGACTGGTAGAAGCTGAACGCCATGTTCCACGCCTGGCTGGTGAAGATCGCGAAGATCGCCGCCAGCTCCACGCCGAGCTGGCGCGCCGGGAACAGCCCCATGAAGAAGGTCACGGTGAAGGTGAGGAAGCCGAGGATCGGCACCGATTGCAGGATATCCAGCGCGGGCACGATCACCATCTCCGCCCGGCGGCTCTTGGCGGCGAGCGTCGCGACGGTGAAGGTGAAGATCAGGCTCGCGCCCAGTGCGGCGAACATGCGCAAGGTGGTGCGCAGGGCATAGCCCGGCAGGTTCGCCGGATCGAGCGACACCGGCGCGATGGCGAGCTTCGCGAGCGGCGCCGCCATGCCCTCCGCGCCCCGGATCACCAGCACCGCTGCGCCGAACAGCAGCAGGAAGGCGATCGCGTCCGCCCAGCTGGGCGTCACGCGGCCGCGCCATTGGCGCGACAGGCTCAGCAGGCCGCGCGCGGTCTGTGGAACGAAATCCATATCTCAACCTCGTCTGGTCGCCACCGGCGGCCACGGACGAGGCTGATCCGATCAGGCCCGGCCGTGCGCCCCCGATGGCGCGTTCGATCGACTTCTACTGTCGTCTGGCATTGTGTTTGCGGGTTCCTGATCGGCCGGCGGGGATACGCCGGCGCGAGGTCGCCCCTGCGATGCCCGCGCGGCGGAGTCAACCGCCCGTTTCGGTGTCACCAAAGGGTCACACTGGCGCGCGGGATTGGCGTTTCGTCGCAGGCCCGCATCTTTTCCGCATGACAAGCCACGCGCGGAGGGTCATGGCAAGGTGAATCAAGATTGTCGGGTCGAGGCGAGCGCCTCATCGAAAGCGTTGCCGTTGAGACCGTCCACCGTTGCCGCCCCGCTGATTCCATCGCTTACGCAAGGAACCATCGCTCCCGCCCGCCACGCCACGCGCGGTTATGGCCGGGGCGTGGCGGCCTGCGTGATCGGCAGCCTCGCGGTGGTGGCGTTGCTGATGCACGCGGCGGGCCTTGCGATCGAGCCGCTCGGGCGCGGCATCCTGCCTTATTATCTCGCCGCGACGATCCTCGTGCCGCTGCGGCTCTATGGCGCGCGCTGGTGGCCGCGCCACGGCCCGGCGATCGCGGCCTTCTCCGAATATGCCGGCACCTTCACGCTGGTGGCGCTGACCGGCGCCACCGCCGCTTATCCGATCGCGGCGCTCACCAGCGGGCTGCATGACGCGGCGTTGCAGCGGATCGACGTGGCCCTGGGGTTCGACTGGCTGGCCTGGTATCGGCTGGTCGCGGATCATCGCGCGCTGCAATGGCTGGGCACGGCGGCCTATCAGTCCATCTACCTTTCCCCCGCCATCCTGCTCGGCCGTTTCGCATGGGCTGGGCAGAGGGGGATGGCGCATCGCTTCCTGCTCACCTTCTGGCTGGCCGCGGTGCTGACGCTGGCGCTCTATGCGCTGATGCCGGCGGTGGGGCCGCTGACCTATCTGTGGCGCGGCCCATTGCCCTATGTGCCGGAAAGCGAGCAGTGGCAGGCGTCGCTGATCCCGTTGCTGCGCGCCCATCTGGTCCATTATGTCGATCTGGGGCATCTGCGCGGCATCGTTTCCGCGCCCAGCTTCCACACGGCGGCGGCTGTGATCTACATCAGCACCGCATGGCCGCATCGCGAGCTTCGCGGGCCGGTGCTGGCGATCAATATCGCCATGTTGCTGTCGACCCCGGTGGAGGGGACGCATTACCTTGCCGACATGCTGATCGGCGCGGCGGTGGCGATGGTCGCCGTGCTGGCGATGCGGCTGATCCTGCCGCTCGAGGATATCGCCGCACGGGATTGAAGCGTCATCCCCGCATGTGCGGGGACGACGCCATCCGCCTCACTGGCAGGCGAGGCACTCGTCGTAATCGGTGCTTTCGCCCAGATCGAACTTCGGCTTCTCCAGCGTATTGTCCGCTTCCACCCCGCCCGCGAAGCCCGCGCGCTGCACGGACTTGGAGCGGAGATAATAGAGCGATTTGATCCCCAGCTCCCACGCGCGATAGTGGAGCATCAGCAGATCCCATTTCTCCACGTCCGCCGGGATGAATAGGTTGAGCGACTGCGCCTGATCGATGAACGGCGCGCGATCGCCCGCCAGCTCCAGCAGCCAGCGCTGGTCGATCTCGAACGAGGTCTTGAAGCAATCCTTCTCGTCCTGCGACAGGAAATCGAGATGCTGCACCGATCCGCCCTGTTCGAGGATCGAGTTCCACACCGCGTCGCTGTTCTTCGATTTCTCGATCAGCAGCTTTTCGAGATAGGGGTTCTTGACCACGAACGACCCGGAAAGCGTCTTGTGCGTGTAGATATTGGCCGGGATCGGCTCGATGCACGCCGACGTGCCGCCGCAGATGATCGAGATCGACGCGGTGGGCGCGATCGCCATCTTGCAGC
>JASGGR010000127.1:0-9350 GCA_047602705.1 Sphingomonas bacterium
CGCACGTCGCGCCATATTCGGGCGCCATGTTGGCGATCGTCGCGCGGTCGGCGAGGCTCATCGAGGCGAGGCCGGGGCCGAAGAATTCGACGAAGCGGCCGACCACGCCCTTGGCGCGCAGCATCTGCGTGACGGTCAGCACCAGGTCGGTCGCGGTGATACCTTCCTTGAGCTTGCCGGTCAGCTTGAAGCCGACGACCTCGGGGATCAGCATCGACACCGGCTGGCCGAGCATCGCGGCCTCCGCCTCGATCCCGCCGACGCCCCAGCCGAGCACGCCGAGGCCGTTGATCATCGTGGTGTGGCTGTCGGTGCCCACCAAAGTGTCCGGATAGGCGATCGTCGCGCCGCCCTTCGCGAACTCGCCCGTTTCCCTGGCGGACCACACGGCCTGGCCGATATATTCGAGGTTCACCTGATGGCAGATGCCCGTGCCGGGGGGGACGACCTGGAAATTGTCGAGCGCCTTGCTGCCCCATTTCAGGAACTCGTAACGCTCGCCGTTGCGGGCATATTCGAGATCGACGTTGTCGGCGAACGCCTTGGGCGTGCCGAACTCGTCGACCATCACCGAGTGGTCGATCACGAGATGCACGGGCACCTGCGGGTTGATCTTGGCCGCGTCGCCGCCGAGTTTGGTGATCGCGTCGCGCATCGCGGCGAGGTCCACCACGCAGGGGACGCCGGTGAAGTCCTGCATCAGCACGCGCGCCGGGCGATACTGGATCTCACGGTCGGAGCGGCGCTCCTTCTGCCAGTCCACGATCGCCTGCACGTCCTCGGGCGTCACGGTCACGCCGTCCTCGAAGCGCAGCATGTTCTCCAGCAGCACCTTCATCGAGAAGGGCAGGCGGGAGATGTCGCCATATTTCTGCGCCGCCGTGGCGAGCGAGAAATAATCGTAAGACGTGCCGTCCACGCTGAGCGTGGAACGAGCGCCGAGCGTATCGTGGCCGATGGCGGTCATGCGGAGTCCTTTCCCCTAGGGTTCGGGCCTGCCGGGCGCGGCGGGGAGGCGGTGGCCGCGACTCGCATCGGGCCGCCGCGCGAGCGCACCAGGTCGGGCGTTGAGCGACGTTTCGGGTGGCCGATAGCAGCGGGTGCGGCGGGGGGGAAGGGGAGAGCCGGCCCCCGCGCCCCGCTTTTTCGCGCTTTTTCGGCCATTGCGGCCCTGAAGGAGCAGGGCGGAGGCAGGGAAAAGGCCCCTTCCGTTGCGGGGAGGGGCCTTGCTCCTGTTTCCGGCGCGGAACGACTCAATCGAGCCGGCCGGCAAGCTCCTTGTTCAGGCCCAGCGCCACGAGCGTGCCGATCGCGCCCGACAGCAGATAGCCGCCCGCCGCGATCACCCCGAAGTTCTTCGCCAGCAGCAGCGCCGCCAGCGGGGCGAAGCCCGCGCCGAACAGCCATGCGAGGTCCGAGGTGAGCGCCGCGCCCGTGTAGCGCGCGCGCTTCGGGAAGTTGTTCGCAACCGCGCCGGAGGACTGGCCGAAGGCGAGGCCGAGCAGGATGAAGCCCAGCACCATGAACATCGTCTCGCCCGCGCTGCCCGCGTCGAGCAATTGCGGCGCGAAGCCGGAGAAGGCCGCGATCGCCGCCGCCGTATAGCCGAGCAGGGAGCGCCGCCCGATCCGGTCCGCCAGCGCGCCGGACATGACGATCGCCACCAGCCCGAACGCGGCGCCGACCATCTCGATCAGCAGGAAGCGGACGATGCTCTCCTGCGTGAACAGCGCCACCCAGGAAAGCGGGAAGACCGTGACCATGTGGAACAGGGCGAAGCTCGCCAGCGGGGCGAAGGCGCCGATCACGATGTTGCGCCATTGCGCCTTCACCGTCGCGCCGACGCGGCTGGGCGTCAGCTCGCGCGCCTTGAACATCTCGGTGAACTCGGGCGTCACCACCATGCGCAGGCGGGCGAACAGCGCCACCACGTTGATCGCGAAGGCGACGAAGAAGGGATAGCGCCAGCCCCAGCTCATGAAGTCGTCGAACCCGATCGTGCTGATCGAGAAGGCGAACAGGCCGCTCGCCACGATCAGGCCGAGCGGCGCGCCGAGCTGCGGGACCATGGCATACCAGCCGCGCCGGTTCGTCGGCGCGTTGAGCGCGAGCAGCGACGCCAGCCCGTCCCACGCGCCGCCCAGCGCGATGCCCTGCCCCAGCCGCAGGATCGCGAGCGCCACGGCGGACCAGATGCCGACCGCATCATATCCCGGCAGGAAGCCGACCGAGACGGTGGAGGTGCCGAGCAGGAACAGCGCGATCGTCAGCTTCGTGCCGCGCCCGTGGCGGCGATCGATCGCCATGAAGATCTGCGTGCCCACCGGCCGCGCGAGGAACGCCAGCGGGAACAGGGCGAAGGAATAGAGCGTTCCCGTAACCGGGTCCACGAAGGGGAAGATGAGCTGGGGGAACACCAGCACGGATGCGATCGCGTAGACGAAGAAGTCGAAAAATTCGGACGTCCGGCCTATGATGACGCCGATCGCAATCTCTCCGGGGCGCACGCGATGATCCGCATGATCGCGCTCAAGGGGTATGGGATGGGACATTGCTTCGGCCATGGATCACAAACTCTCGAACGAAAATCGCGCTCCCTTAGGACGGCGCTTCCGTGTCGAGGATAGGACAAATTGTCCTATTTCGCACCTGCACAAACCGGCCTAGGCGCGAGGGATCATGCACATAATGGCTCGAAACTGGAAGTGGCGCCGCGCATTGCTTGCCACGCCGCTGCTGGCGGCGCTGGGCGGCTGCGACATGGTGGTCATGAATCCGTCCGGCGACATCGCCCGGCAGCAGGCCGATCTGATCCTGTGGTCCACGGGGCTGATGCTGCTCATCGTCCTGCCGGTGATGGCGCTGACCGTGATCTTCGCGTGGAAATACCGCGCGTCGAACCGCGATCAGGAATATCGGCCGGACTGGGATCATTCCACCGGGCTGGAGCTGCTGATCTGGTCCGCGCCCTTGCTCATCATCATCGCGCTGGGCGCGCTGACCTGGGTCTCGACCCACACGCTCGATCCCTATCGCCCGCTCGATCGGCTCGCGCCGGGGGTGAAGGTGCCGGAGGGGCAGAAGCCGCTCGAGGTGCAGGTCGTCTCGCTCGACTGGAAATGGCTGTTCATCTACCCGGAACAGGGCGTGGCGACGATCAACGAGCTGGTGCTGCCGGTGAACCGGCAGGTGCGGTTCCGCATGACCTCCTCCGGCGTGATGAACACCTTCTACGTCCCCGCCATGGCCGGCATGGTCTATACGATGGCCGGGATGGAGACGAAGCTCCACGCCGTCATGAACAAGCCCGGCGACTATGCCGGCATGTCCGCCAATTATTCCGGCGCGGGCTTCTCCGGCATGGGCTTCCGCACGCATGCGGTGGACGATGCGGCCTTCGCGCGCTGGGTGGACAAGGCCCGGGCCGGCGGCAGGGGCAGGCTGGACACGGCCGCCTATCTCAGGCTGGAGCAGCCGAGCGAGCGCGTGCCCGTCACCTATTTCTCCGGCGTGGAGCAGGGCCTGTTCGACCGCGCGGCAAACCTGTGCGTGAAGCCCGGCACGCCGTGCATGAGCGAATCGATGCGCCAGCACGCCGTCCCGCCCGCCGGGGCTGAACCGAACGTCCATCCCGACCATTCCAACGACGCCTCCGCGTCATCGACGGGGGCCTGAGGCCATGTCCGACGCCTTGACCAAATTCCTCTTCGGCCGGCTCACGCTCGACGCCATTCCCTATCACGAGCCGATCCTGGTCGCGACCTTCGCGGGCGTGGCCGTCGGCGGCATCGCGGTGCTCGCGGCCCTCACCTATTTCAGGCTGTGGGGCTATCTGTGGCGCGAGTGGATCACCACGGTGGACCACAAGCGCATCGGCATCATGTATATCATCCTGGGCATCGTCATGCTGCTGCGCGGCTTCGCCGACGCGGTGATGATGCGCATCCAGCAGGCGGTCGCCTTCAACGGCAGCGAGGGCTATCTGCCCGCGCATCACTACGACCAGGTCTTCACCGCCCACGGCGTCATCATGATCTTCTTCGTGGCGATGCCGCTGGTGACGGGGCTGATGAACTATGTCGTGCCGCTGCAGATCGGCGCGCGCGACGTGTCCTTCCCGTTCCTGAACAATTTCAGCTTCTGGATGACCGCGTCCGGCGCGGCGCTGGTGATGATGAGCCTGTTCGTCGGCGAGTTCGCGCGGACCGGCTGGCTGGCGATGGCGCCGCTTTCGGGGCTGGATTTCTCGCCCGACGTCGGCGTCGATTATTACATATGGGCGTTGCAGATAGCGGGCGTCGGCACGTTGCTGTCCGGCGTGAACCTCATCACGACGATCGTGAAGATGCGCGCGCCGGGCATGGACATGATGAAGATGCCGGTCTTCACCTGGTCCGCGCTCGTCACCAACGTGCTGATCGTCGCGGTCTTCCCGGTGCTGACCGCGGTGCTGGCGCTGCTCAGCCTCGATCGCTACGTCGACACGCATTTCTTCACGAACACGTTGGGCGGCAACCCGATGATGTATGTGAACATGATCTGGATCTGGGGGCACCCGGAAGTCTACATCCTCGTGATGCCCGCATTCGGCGTGTACAGCGAGATCGTCTCGACCTTCTCGGGCAAGCGCCTGTTCGGCTATACGTCGATGGTCTACGCGCTGATGGTGATCTGCATCCTCTCCTATCTGGTGTGGCTGCATCACTTCTTCACCATGGGCTCCGGCGCCACGGTCAACAGCTTCTTCGGCATCACGACGATGATTATCTCGATCCCGACGGGCGCGAAGATCTTCAACTGGCTGTTCACCATGTACAAGGGCCGCATCCGCTACGAGCTGCCGATGATGTGGGCGGTGGCCTTCATGCTGACCTTCGTGATCGGCGGCATGACGGGCGTGCTGCTGGCGGTGCCGCCGGCGGACTTCGTGCTGCACAACTCGCTGTTCCTCGTCGCGCACTTCCACAACGTCATCATCGGCGGCGTGGTGTTCGGGATGTTCGCCGGCATCAACTATTGGTGGCCCAAGGCGTTCGGCTTCAAGCTGGACCGCAAATGGGGGCTGCTGAGCTTCTGGTGCTGGGTGATCGGCTTCTGGGTCGCCTTCACCCCGCTCTACGTGCTGGGGCTGATGGGCGTCACGCGCCGCCTGCGCACCTTCGACGATCCTTCGTTGCAGATCTGGTTCGTGATCGCCGCGATCGGCGCCGCGATCATCGCGGTGGGCATCCTGGCCTTCATCGTGCAGATCGTGGTGAGCATCCTCAACCGCGAGGCGCTGAAGGACGTGACGGGCGATCCGTGGAACGCCCGCACGCTGGAATGGTCCACCTCCTCGCCGCCGCCGGATTATAATTTCGCCTTCACGCCGGTGGTCCACGACCTCGACGCATGGTCCGAGATCAAGGCGCGCAAGGCCTTCGCGCCCGAGAGCGGCTGGCTGGACATCCACATGCCGCGCAGCACCGGCGCGGGCTTCATCCTCGCGATGCTGTCCGCCGTGGCCGGCTTCGGCGCGATCTGGCACATCTGGTGGATGGTCGGCCTGGGGCTGATCGGGGTGGTCGGCTATGCGATCTTCCACACCTTCAACTATGACCGCGACTATTACGTCCCGGCCGCCGAGGTGGCCGAGACGGAAACCGCCCGCATCAAAGCGCTGGCGGCCGCGGCGACGGGGGCCTGACACATGGCGCACAGCAATCTGACCGCCGCCGACGGCTCGCCCATCTATTGGGAAACCGAGCCGCATCATCATGAGGCAGGGTCCAGCACCGGGCTGGGCTTCTGGATCTACATCATGAGCGACTGCCTGATCTTCGCGATGCTGTTCGCATCGTGGGGCGTCTACGGCAGGAACTTCGCGGGCGGGCCGACCAGCCACGAGCTGTTCGACCTGAAGCTGGTGGCGCTCAACACCGCGCTGCTGCTGTTCTCGTCGATCACCTACGGCTTCGCGATGATCGCGGCGCATGAGCATCGCAAGCAGCCGGCGCTCGGCTGGCTCGTGGTGACCTTGCTGTTCGGCATGGGCTTCCTCGGCATCGAATTGTTCGAGTTCAACCATCTGATCCACGAAGGCGCAGGGCCGTGGCGCTCCGCGTTCCTCTCCAGCTTCTTCGCGCTGGTCGGCACGCACGGGCTGCACGTCTTCTTCGGCTCGATCTGGCTGGTCGTGCTGATGGTGCAGGTTTCCACCAAGGGGCTGATCCCCGCCAATGTGCGCCGGCTCGAATGCCTCTCGATGTTCTGGCACTTCCTGGACGTCGTGTGGATCGGCGTCTTCACCTTCGTCTATCTTCTGGGGTCGATGGCAGCATGAGCGCGCATCATAACGAGCATGGCGGCAGCCATCACGGCACCGGCGGCGCGGCGCACGGCACGCGGCGCGACTACGTCACCGGCTTCATCCTTTCCGTCGTCCTGACGGCGGTGCCCTTCGCGCTGGTGATGGGCGGGCTGATCCGCAACCCGCTGATGCTCGCCGCCGCGGTGATCGCGCTGGCGATCGTGCAGATCGTCGTCCACATGGTCTATTTCCTCCATATGAACGCCCGGTCGGAAAACGGCTGGACGCTGATGGCGTTGATCTTCACGGTCATCATCGTCATGATCGGACTGGCCGGCTCATTGTGGGTGATGATCAACATGAACCATTATATGATGCCGCCGATGACGGAGCAGCACGCCGCCGGCGCGGCCTCCACGATGCCGGGCATGAAAGGGCCGGGCATGAACGGGCCGGACATGAGCGGGATGTGAAATCGCGCGCCGCGAAGCTGCTGACGATCGCGGCCGTTCTCCTGCTGGTCGCGCTGGGGGTCTGGCAGCTCGAGCGGCTGCGCTGGAAGGAAGCGCTGATCGCGCGGGTCGAGGCGAAGCTCGCCGCCCCGCCGGTGGCCGCCCCGCCCGCGAGCCACCACGCCACCGATGCCGACACCTATACCCGCGTCACCGCGCGGGGCCGCTGGGTGAGCGGGCGCGACGCTTATGTGCAGGCGGTGACGGAGCTTGGCTCCGGCTATTGGGTGATGACGCCGCTCGACACGCCGGGCGGCCGCATCCTCGTCAATCGCGGTTTCGTGCCCGCCGATCGGCGCGGCCGCGCGCCGGCGGCGGAGGGCGACGCGGCCGTGACCGGCCTGATGCGGCTGACCGAGCCGCACGGCGGCTTCCTGCGCGCCAATGATCCGGCGGGCGACCGCTGGTATTCAAGGGATACGGCCGCGATCGCGGCGGCCAGGGGATTGGGCAAGGTCGCCGACTGGTTCATCGACCGGAACGGCGGCGGGGCGAGCGGCGCGGGCTGGCCGCGCGGCGGGCTGACCGTCGTGGCCTTCCGCAACAGCCACCTGAGCTATGCGCTGACATGGTTCGCCATGGCCGGGCTGCTCGCCGTGCTGGCGTGGCGGGCGGGGCGGAAGGGCGAGCCATGAACGCTTCGCCGCCCGCGAGGGACGCCGCGCGGCGCAACCTGCTGCTGCTGATCCTGCTGCGCTGGCTGGCGGTCGGCGGGCAACTCGCC
This sequence comes from Sphingomonas bacterium, assembly GCA_047602705.1. Classification (GTDB taxonomy): domain Bacteria; phylum Pseudomonadota; class Alphaproteobacteria; order Sphingomonadales; family Sphingomonadaceae; genus Sphingomonas. The sequence continues at coordinate 7,526 of JASGGR010000127.1, forward strand.
ACGATCCTCGTCGTGCATTTCGGGCTCGGCATCCATTTGCCGCTCGCGCCGATGCTGACGACGCTCGGCGGGCTGGTCGTGCTGAACGTGGTGCAGCTCGCCGCCTCGCGCCTGCCCGTCACCAATGCGGAGCTGCTGGGCGCGCTGCTGATCGACGTGACGGCGCTGGGCGTGCAGCTCGCGCTGTCCGGCGGCGCGACCAATCCCTTCATCACCCTGTTCCTGCTCCAGGTGGTGCTGGGCGCGGTGCTGCTGGAGGCCTGGTCGAGCTGGCTGATCGTCGTCGTGACGAGCGGGGCCTTCGCCCTGCTGGCGAACGTCCACCGCCCTTTGCCGCTGCCGCCGGAATTCGCCAGCAGGCTTTCGCCGGTCTATATGGCGGCAAGCTGGTTCAACTTCACGCTGGCGGCGGTGCTGGCGGTGTCGTTCGTGACGCGGGGCGCGCGCAACCTGCGTCAGCGCGACGCCCATCTCGCCACGATGCGCCAGCGCGCGGCGGAGCAGGAGCAGATCGTGCGGATGGGATTGCTGGCGAGCGGGGCGGCGCACGAGCTCGGCACGCCGCTCTCCACCCTGTCGGTGACGCTGGGCGACTGGCGGCGGGAGGCGGAGATGCGCGGCTATCCCCGCATCACGGCGGAGATCGCGGAGATGGAAGCGGAGGTGGCGCGCTGCAAGGAGATCCTCGCCGGCATCCTGTTCGCCGCGGGCGAGGTGACGGGGGAGGCCCCGCAGCGCACCACCGTCCGCCGCTTCGTCACGCGGATCGTGGAGCGCTGGGGGCGGCCGGAGCTGGTGCGGCTGGAGGATCGGCTGTGGCGCGACCCCCCGATCGTGGCGGACCGCGCGCTGGCGCAGGCGATCGTCAACCTGCTCGACAATGCGATCGAGGCTGGCGCGAGCGGCATCACGCTGACGATCGCGCTCGACGACGATCTGGAGAATGACGAGGAGGAGATCGTGATCGTCGCGCGCGACGACGGACAGGGCTTTCCCGAAGACCTGCTGGAGCGGATCGGCCGCCCCTATCAGAGCACGAAGCAGCGGCGCGGGGCCGGGCTGGGCCTTTTCCTCGCGACCAACGTGCTGCGCACGCTGGGCGGCACGCTGGTCGCGGGCAATGCCCCGCCCGGCGGCGCGCAGGTGGTGCTGCGCCTGCCGCTCGCGGCGCTGTCACTGGAGGAAGCGGCATGAGCACGGGACGCCTGCTGATCGTGGAGGACGATGCCGTCTTCGCCCGCACGCTGGCGCGCTCGTTCGAGCGGCGCGGCTATGCGGTGGAGGTGCTGCACGGGCCGGAGCGGCTGGAGGAAGTGGCGGCGGCCTTCGCGCCCGATCATGCGGTGGTGGACCTGCGGCTGGGCGGCGGCGCCTCCGGGCTGGCCTGCGTGCAGGCGCTCCATGCGCATGATCCGGCGATGCGGATCGTGGTCCTCACCGGCTTCGCCAGCATCGCCACCGCCGTGGAGGCGATCAAGCTGGGCGCGACCAACTATCTCACCAAGCCCGCCAATACCGATGACGTGGAAGCCGCCTTCGCGCGGGTGAGCGGCGATCCCGACGCCGATATCGCGAACCGCCCGACCAGCATCAAGACGCTGGAATGGGAGCATATCCACCAGACCCTGGTGGATACCGACTTCAATATCTCGGAAGCCGCGCGGCGGCTGGGGCTCCACCGCCGCACGCTCGCGCGGAAGCTGGAGAAACGGCACATCTAGTCTAGCGGCTTCGCCCGGACGGACGGGGATGTCTCGGCCCGCGTCACCCGGCCCGGAGGCGGGGTGACGCGGAACAGGAATGGACCGGAGCTACCGCCCCAGCA
>JASGGR010000128.1:0-9191 GCA_047602705.1 Sphingomonas bacterium
GTATGCCTTCCTCGCGCCGGGCTTTGCGCTTGCGCGGCCGTCGCCCTTCGGCGCGGCGGTGTTCAGCGCATTCGTCGCGGGGCTGCCGGCGGCGCTGGCCGCCTGGGGCGTCCGGCGATGTGGCGCGCCACGGCTGGCGGTGGCGGCGGCGCTGGTCACGCTCGTTCTGCCCCTGACGATCGAGAGCGCGCGCAATTTCCTGCTCGATCAGCCGGTGACGCTGGTCGCCGGGCTTGCGGCGATCGCATGGCTGGCGGCGGCGCAGCGGCCCGGATGGTGGCGCTTTGCCCTGTTCGCGGCGCTGGCCGCCTTTGCCGCGCTGGTGAAGGGCAATGGCTTGCTGGTCGCGCTGATCCCGCCGATCGAGATCGCGCTGTCGCGGCGCTGGGCGCTGCTGCGCGATCTGCGGCTGTGGGCGGCGGGCGCGGCTGCGTTGCTTGTCATCGTGCCATGGTATCTGGTGTCGTTCCGTATTTCCGCGGGCGGCTTCAACTATGCGCCGGGGCTGGACTATGCGTGGGAGGCGCTCGTCTATAATTGCGCCGCGATCCTCGCGAATATCGGATGGGTCGGCGTGCTGCTCGCGGTGATCGGCGCGGTTGCGGGCTTTCGCGAAGCGGCGGCGCGGCTCGCATTGGCGGTGATTGTGGCGACCTTGGTCTGCCAGTCGGCGATCCCGGTTGCGCTGGCCGATCGCTATGTCCTGCCGCTGCTGCCGTGGTGCGTAATGCTGGCGGCGCTTGGCGTGCGGTTCCTGTGGGAGCGTCTGCGCATCCTTGCGGTGGCGCTGGGCATCGGCGCCCTTGTTGTGCCCGCCATGGCCTTCGCCAATCTCGCTCCCAAGCCCGATATCGGCGCGCCGGCCATCGCCGATGCCATGGTGCGTTCTCCCGGCATCTGGATGGTCGATGGGCGCGCCGGAGGGGAGGGGGCGATCATCGCGGCGGCGGCCTATGCCGACGCGGGAAAGCGGCGCCTGTGGGTGGCGCGTGCCTCGCAATGGCTTTCGACCAGCGACTTCATGGGGCGGGATTATCGCCTGTCCGTCCATTCGCCGGAGGAAGCGGCAGGCGTGCTGGGCCGGCTGGGCGCGCGCGGCGTGGTGGTGATCCGCGAGAAGATGCGGCCGGCCTATCCCCATAGCGTGATCCTGTTGCGCGCCATGACGCCGCCCCGGTTCGCCGTCGCGCAGCGGCCTTTCCCGCGCGGCGCTGGCGTGACGAACGTGGCGCGGCGTGTGGCTCCGGTGGAAGCGCATCCCGAATTGCTGAGCGACGGGGCCGGATCGCGCAATTTCCAGATGATGGGAAAATTCTGAAGCGGCCTCAGCCCCCGGCCTTTTTCCCGATCGCTGCCGCCAGCGACGCGGTCGCGCTCCCGCGCCGTGCGGGCTGCGGCTGATCGGGGGAGGGGGACCAGCCGGTCAGGTAGAGGATCGCGAAACGCTCGGTCGTCCGCCCGTCCGCATCGGCGCGCGCGGCGAAGGCGGCCGTGGCGCGGGCGAGCGTGTCGCGACGCATCGCACGCCGCCCGGCAAGGAGATTGCCCGCGCCCATGAAGCGCAGGTCGTCCAGCAGCCGCCCGAAGCTCGCGTAGCGCACGTCGAGCGTCTCGATATCCGCCACCGGCAGGGTCAGCCCCGCGCGCACCAGCAGATCGCCTGCCGCGCGCACGTCAATCTGCGGATGGATATGCGGCGCGGGCCGGTCGCCCTCCGCCTCGCGCAGCACGGCGCGCAGCGTCGGCAGGCTGCCGGCGCCGGTGAAGGCGGCGAGGAACAGCCCGTCAGGCCGCAGTGCGCGGCGGGCGAGGGTGAGCGCGCCGGGCAGATCGTTCACCGTATCGAGCACGCCGGCGGAGACGATCAGATCGAACGACCCGTCCGCGAAGGGCAGCCGGTCCTCATCGGCCTGCAGGCCGCCGGCCATGGCCGCGAAGCGGCGGCCCGCGTCCAGCCGGGCGATTCGCGCGCCGGGAAGGGTGAAGCCGCCGCCGAAGCTGCCCAGATCAAGCACGTCGCGGAACGTGCGCTTCACGCTCGCCAGCCGGTCGAGCAGCCCGTCGAGCATCGCGGCGCGCAGGAAATCATGCTCGGCATAGCGGCCCGCTATGCGATCGCGGCGGAGGCGGCGCGCGGCGCGGTCGAAGATCTCGGGGGCGGACATTGACGGGCTTGTGCCCGCAGCCGTTCGGCGGGACAAGTAGGGCAAAGGGGGAAAGGGATGCGTGAAGCTTTGGGCCGGGCGCTCGCCATGGCCCTGCCGCCGCGCTGCCCCGGATGCGGCGCGGTGACGGGGGAGGACCATCGCTTCTGCGGGACATGCTGGGGAAGCCTGCGCTTCCTCGGCCCGCCCTGGTGCGCGGCATGCAATGCGCCATTCGATCACAATCGCGGGGAGGGAGCCTTGTGCGGCCCCTGCCTCGCCGATCCGCCGCGCCATCGCGGAGTGCGCGCGGCGGTGGCCTATGGCGACGTGGCGCGCCGGCTGGCGCTGCGGCTCAAATATTCCGGGCGGACGGGTCATGCGGAAACGGTCGCCAGGCAGATGGCCCGGCTGATGCCGGCGGAGGCCGACCTGCTGCTCCCCGTGCCCCTGCATCGCTGGCGGCTGTGGCGGCGGGGCTATAATCAGGCCGGGCTGATCGCGGCGGCGCTGTCGCGGCTGACGGGCGTGCCGGCGGAGCATCGCGCGCTGGAACGCTTCCGCCCCACGCCGGTGCTGCGCGGGCTCGGCGCGCGGCAGCGGCGGCAGGCCCTGAAGGGCGTGTTCCGCATCGCGCGCGGGGCGGAAGCGCGGATCGCGGGGCGGCATGTCGTGCTGGTGGACGATGTGCATACGAGCGGCGCGACGACCGATGCGGCCACCGGAACGCTGCTCGCGGGCGGGGCTTCCGCCGTCACGATATTATGCTGGGCGCGCGTGCTGGATGCGGAGGCGGATTGACAAGCGCGGTGGCTGCCCACAACTCCTGTGTCATGGCCAAAGTCGAAATCTACACCAAGGCGTTCTGCCCCTATTGCTCCCGCGCCAAGGCGCTGCTGGCGGACAAGGGCGTCGAACCGGTCGAATATGACATCACCATGGGCGGCCCGCGGCGCGCCGAGATGATCGAGCGCGCGGGCGGGCGGACCACCGTGCCGCAGATATTCATCGACGGGCGGCATATCGGCGGCTCCGACGATCTCGCCGCCCTCAACGCGGACGGCGGATTGGACCCGCTGCTCGCCTGATGAAGATCGCGCTCGCCCAGACGACGACCGGCATAGACCCGGAGCGCAACGCCGCCGCGCTGATCGATGCGGTGCGCGAGGCGGCGCGGGGCGGGGCGGCGATGCTGTTTACGCCGGAGATGTCCGGACTGCTCGATCGGGATCGCGCGCGGGCTTCCGCGTCGATCCATGCGGAGGCGGACGATCCGGTGCTTGCCGCCGTGCGCGCGGCGGCGGCGGAGGCGGGCATCTGGGTCGATCTGGGATCGCTGGCGTTGCGCGGGGCGGACGGCCGGTTCGCCAATCGCGGTTTCGTGATCGACGCGACCGGCGCGGTCCGCGCGCGCTACGACAAGCTCCATCTGTTCGACGTGAACTTGCCGACCGGCGAAAGCTGGCGCGAATCCGCCGCTTATGCGCCGGGCGAGGCGGCGGTGGCGGCCGATACGCCGCTCGGCCGGCTGGGGCTGAGCATCTGCTACGACCTGCGTTTCGCCGGCCTCTATGCCGCGCTCAGCGACGCCGGCGCGACCGTGCTGAGCATCCCCGCCGCCTTCACCCGGCCGACGGGCGCGGCGCACTGGCATGTGCTGATGCGCGCGCGGGCGATCGAATCCGCCGCCTTCGTCGTCGCAGCCGCGCAGACCGGCCGACATGAGGACGGGCGCGAGACCTACGGCCATTCGCTGGTGGTCGATCCGTGGGGCGAGGTGCTGCTCGACATGGGCGAGGCCCCCGGCGTCGGCTTCGCGGAGATCGACCCCGGCGCGGTGGCGGCGGTGCGCGGGCGCATCCCGGTGATCGACCACCGGCGGCCGATCCCGCCGGTCCGGGTGATGCCGTGATCGTCTTCGACCTGCGTTGCCCGGACGAGCATGTGTTCGAAGTGTGGTTCGCCTCCTCCGACGCATTCGAGCAGCAGCGCGCGGGCGGGCTGATCGCCTGCCCGATGTGCGGCGCGACCGATGTGGCGAAGGCGGTGATGGCCCCGCGCGTCTCCCCCAAGGGCGAGCGCGCGGGAACCCTGCCGCCCGAACATATGAAGCAGGCGCTGAAGGCATTGGCGGCGGCGCAGGCCAAGGCGCTGGAAGGCTCCCGCTGGGTCGGCGACCGTTTCGCGGAGGAGGCGCGTTCGATGCACCTCGGCGAACGCGATCACGCCGCGATCCATGGCCAGGCGACGCCGGCCGAGGCGAAGGCGCTGATCGAAGAAGGCGTGCCGGTCGCGCCCCTGCCGCTGCCGGTGGCTCCGCCGGAGACGGTGAACTGACCCGCGAGCCGGCCATCGCGCAGCTTTAGGCCGGCAAAGCAGAACTCGCCACGCACCCGCGCGCAACGGGTGTAACGCACGGCCCGACAATGGAATTTCGGTCGGGTATATGAGCAAGCGGGTTTCTTTCGGGGCGCAGGTGCTGATCGGCATGCTCGTCGGGCTGGCGGCGGGCGTCGTGGCGCGGTCGTTCGGCACGGACGGCGGCGCGATCGGCGCGGCGGCGCATACGCTCGGCCAGATTTTCGTGCAGTTGCTGAAGGCGCTGGTGCCGCCGCTGGTGTTCACCGCGATCGTCGCCTCCGTCGCCGCGCTGCGCAGCCTTGAGAATGCGGCGGCGCTGGTGACGCGCACCCTCGTGTGGTTCGCCATAACGGCGCTGATCGCGGTGGTGATCGGCATCGCGCTTGGCCTGACGATCCAGCCCGGCCTGCACACCTCCGTCAGCCGCGTGGCCGCTGCCGCGCCGGGGGCGACCGGATCGTGGCTCGATTTCCTGAAGGGGCTGGTGCCGTCGAACTTCCTGGGCATTGCCGCGGCCAAGGGGGCGGGCGGCGCGACGACGATTTCCTTCAACGTGCTTCAGGTGATCGTGATCGCGCTCGCAGTCGGCGCGGCCGCCGTCAGGATCGGTGAGGCGGGGGAAGCATTCCTCGCGTTCAACGCCTCCGCTCTGGCGCTGTTCAGGCGGCTGCTGCGCTGGGTGATCGCGCTCACCCCGATCGGCAGCGCGGCGCTGATCGCGGATGCGCTGGTGCGCTACGGCTGGGACGCGCTGTCGTCGCTCGGCGCGTTCGCTGGCGCGGTCTATATCGGGCTGGGGCTGGTGCTGTTCGTGGTCTATCCGCTGATCCTGATCGGCAACGGGCTTGGCCCCGCGCGCTTCTTCGCCGGCGCATGGCCTGCGATCCAGCTCGGCTTCCTCTCCCGCTCCTCGGTCGGCACGCTGCCGATGACGGAGGAGGTGACGGAGCATCGGCTGGGCGTGCCGCGCGCCTATGCCGCCTTCGCGGTGCCGCTGGGCGCCACGACCAAGATGGACGGATGCGCCGCCATCTATCCCGCGATCTCGGCGATCTTCGTGGCGCAATTCTACGGCGTTCCGCTGCACGCCAGCGATTACGGGCTGATCGCCTTCGTCTCGGTGATCGGATCGGCCGCCACCGCCGGGCTGACGGGGGCGACCGTGATGCTGACGCTCACGCTCTCCACCCTCGGCCTGCCGCTGGAGGGCGCCGGGCTGCTGCTGGCGATCGACCCGATCCTGGACATGGGGCGGACGGCGGTGAACGTTGCGGGGCAGGCGCTGATCCCCACGGTGGTGGCGCGGCAGGCGGGCATCCTCGATCTCGCGCGCTTCAATCAGGCGGAAGGCGAGCGCGAGGTCTTCGCCTGAACCTCAGAAGCGCCAGCCGAACTCCACGCTGATCGTGCGCGGCTGGATGCCGAACACCTGCCCCGCGCCGTAAAGCCCGGAGGAGATGCGCGCCGCGCTGGCGGAGCCGAGCAGGTTCTTCACTGTCACCCCCGCATCCCAGCGCGCGTGCTGGAGCAGGAATTGCGCATCCATCTCCGCGTGCGGCGGCGTGCGCTCGTAATATTGCGCGGCGGGATCGAAGGCGGAGGCGATCGCGCCGGTATATTTCATGTCCAGCCGCGCGATCGCCGCGAGGTCCGGGGAGAGCGGCGCGCTCCGTTGCAGCGCGGCGGTGAACGAGAGCGAGGGCGTATTGGGAAGCCTGTCCCCCCTGTGCGCGATCAGCCCGCCGGTATCGATCGGCTGATCGCTGGTGAGCCGCGCGCGGAGCAGGCTCACGCGGCCCTCGATCGTGGTGCGGCTGTCGGGAAGATAGGCGATCTCTCCCTCCATCCCGTCGATCGCGGCGCTGCCGACGTTGATATTATAGGCGAACGCGCTTCGCGGGGTGGAGAGCGGGAAGATCATGTCCCACCAGATGATGCGATAGATATTGGTGTTGATGCTCAGCCGGTTGTCGAAGGCGTTGACCCGCGATCCCAGCTCGAAGCTCCACAGCCGGTCGGAGCGATAGTCGCGCTCCTCCTTCGACAATGCGGGGGTGATGTTCACGCCGCCGGGCCGGAAGCCTTGCGACGCCTGCGCATAGAACAGCAGCTTGGCGGACGGGCGGTAGGAGAATTGCGCCTTCAGGTTGGAGCCGGTTTCGCCGGACGCGTAATAGCCGCCTTCGAGCGCGCCGGTGCCGGTGATCGGATTGGGGATTTCCACATTGCCGCCCGCGCTGCGCCGGTAATGGAACAGGCGCGCGCCCAGCGTGAGCGCGAACGGGCCGCCGAGATCGCGCTCCCATTCGCCGAACAGCGCCTGTTGCGAAAGCGTGCTGGTGATGTGGCGCACGCCGGTGATGTCCAGCACCTCGCCCGCGCGACCGGTCCGCGGATCGGCGCGGAGCGCGTAGCTGGAAAGATCCTCGCGGCGCTGTTCCAGATAGAGGCCGATCGTCCATTTCGTCCGCCCCCCGTTGCCGGAGGCGAGGCGGAGCTCGCCGTTCCAGTCCCTGAGCGTCATCGGCTGATAGAGCAGGGCGGGCAGGCGGCTTTCGACCAATGCGGCAAAGCCCCGATATTGCGCATCGGTGCAGGTGGTGGAGGAAGACAGCCCGAAATAGCTCCGGCACGCGCCCGGATCGCCGGCCTGGCCGGCGGTTACGGCCGTATAGTCGATCTGCCGGAGTTGCCGCCAGATATAGTGCGACACGGTGAGCAGGCCCGAGAGGCCGCCGAAATCGTGCTGGGCGGTGATGTTGTAGAGCGCGAGGTCGCTGCGCTGCGGGGTGCGCGTCGTCTGGTCGTTGATGTGATAGCCGTCGTCGCGATACCAGAAGGTCGCGCCGTCCAGCCGGCTGTGCTGGATGACGGCGCTGGCCTGCACCGATGTCCGCGCGTCCGGCAGCCATGCCAGCGCCGCTCGCCCTCCGGCGCGCCGCATCCGGCCGTCATGGCGCAGGCCCAGCAGGTCGTTCTCGATATATCCGCCCGATTGGCGGCCGTAGAGCGAGGCGCGCATGGCGAGCGTCCCCGGCACGATCGGGGCGTTGAGCGTCACCGATCCGCCGCCGCCGGGGCCTGCGCCCTCGGTCTGCTCCAGCCCCGCGCGGCCTTCGCCGTGCCAGCCGGAGGGATCGGGGCGGTTGAAGATGAAGCGCACCACGCCGCCCATCGCGCTCGCGCCGTAAAGCGTGCCCTGCGGCCCGCGCAGCACCTCCACGCGATCGATATCCACCAGATCGAGATCGGGCGCGAAGGCGCTGGGATCGAAATTGGTGCCGCCGGGGCCGCTCACCGGGCTTTCGTCATAATAGACGCCGACGGTCGGCTCGCCGGAGCTGACCAGCCCGCGAATGGCGAGCCTCTGCTGGCCCGCGCCCGCATCCAGCACCAGCAGCTCCGGGTGGCGGCGGGCGAGCGCCTTCACGTCCTTCAGCGCCGCCGCCGCCATGGTCGCGCCGCGCTCCACGCTCAGGCCCAAGGCGGTTTCATCGACCGTCGTCTCGCGCTTGAGCGCGGTGACGACGATCTGGCTTTCGTTGTGCTGCTCCTCCGCCGGAGCGGGGCGGGGGGGCGGGGATGCGCGCAGCACCAGCAAGGTCGTTCCCGAGATCCAGCGCGCGGCCAGCCCGTTTTCGCGCAACAGCCGGCGCAGCAGCCTGTGCGGCGCTTCGGGTCGGGCCTGCCCGGCGAAGCGGCGGTCTCGCACCAGCGCGGGATCGAACAATATCTGCCATCCCGCCACGCGCGCCAGTTGCGTCAGCGCGCCTTCCAGCGAGCCGGGCGCGATCGTCACCGTCTGCGCCGTCGCCGCCGGCGCCAGGAGCGCGCATGCCGCCCCCGCCAACACGGCGCATGTGCGACCCGACAGGCGCGATGATCGGTGCAGAATCGGCTTTTCCCCTGGTCCCCGGTTCGCAAATTGCGCAACGAAATGGGAAAAGCCACGCCGGACGACAGTTGACAGGCCCCCGCGCGGACGTTTTATTTCGCCTTTGTGACCATAATCCCACACGGGGAGGGATGCGGATCATCGGGGGTAGCGATAAAGGCATGATTGCGCGGACAAATCCGTCCCAGGCGGACAATGCCGCGCCAACGCCGCAATTCCTGCGCTATCTCGGCGCGATCCGCTCGTTCGTTTCCAAGCGCGTCCATCCGGACGATCTGGACGACGTGGTGCAGGATGTGGCGCTCAAGATGCATCAGCGCGCCGGGCGCGCCGGCATCGAGAATTTCGAGGGCTATCTGTTCCAGGTCGCGCGCAGCGTGCTCGCCGATCACGGGCGGCGGCGGCGATCCGGCATGGCCGCGCTCCACGATCCGATCGAGGCGCACCACCATCCGGCCGAGATGCGCCTGCCGGACCGGATCGTGGAGCATCGGCAGGAACTGCGCAGCTTGCTCGGCGCGCTGGAGAGCCTGCCGCCGCGCTGCCGCCAGGCGATCGTGCTGCATCGGTTCGAGCATATGAACTACGCCGACATCGCCGGACACATGGGCATATCGGTGAGCGCGGTGGAAAAGCATATCATGCGCGCCATCCGCCACCTGACCGCGTGCCGCGAAAAATGAGCGGGCCGATGCGAGAGGATGAAGCCGGGCTGCCGGAGGACGTCGCCGCGCGCTGGTATGCGCGCGCGCAATCCGGCCGGCTGACGCTTGCGGAGCAGGCGGCGCTGG
>JASGGR010000129.1:0-9184 GCA_047602705.1 Sphingomonas bacterium
GGCACGAAGCCGATCGAGCGCAGCACCTGCTCGCGCTTGGGCACCACCACCACCGCCGCGCTCTCCGGCCTTTCCGCCTGCGCCGGGCTGGTGATGGTGCCCAAGCGCGAGCAGGTGCTGCGCTCGATCGGCTTCGTGCCGCTTTCCGCCACGCAGGCGCTGGCGGTGCTGGTGAGCGAGGACGGCGCGGTGGAGAATCGCGTGATCGATCTGCCCCCCGGCGTCGGCGCGTCCGCGCTGATGGAGGCGGGGAACTACATGTCCGCCACGCTCTGCGGCCTTACCCTGTCCGAGGCGCGGGCGCGGGTGGAGCGGGAGCTTGTCGACGGCCGCGCCGCGCTGGACGATGCGGCGCGGGCGCTGATCGGGCGCGGCATCGCCTTGTGGAGCGAGGATGGCGGGCGCCGTCCCGTGCTGATCGTGCGCGGGCAGGGGCGGTTGCTCGACGATGCCGACGCCGCCGATCTGGAGCGCGTGCGCGACCTGCTCGACGATCTGGAGGGCAAGCAGGAAATCGCCGCCCTGCTCGATTCGGCGCGCGCGGGCGATGCCACGCGGATCTTCATCGGGGCGGAGAGCAAATTGTTCGCGCTTTCCGGCTCCTCGGTGATCGCGAGGCCGTTCCGCGGGCAGGACGGGCGGGTGGTCGGCGTGGTGGGGGTGATCGGCCCGACGCGGTTGAACTATGCGCGGGTCGTGCCCATGGTGGATTTCACGGCCGCAACGCTCGCCCGCCTGATGGGTTGAGCCGCCAATGACGGGGCTAATAACGGGAACGACATGACTGACGAGAACACGACCGACCTTCCGCCTGAAAACGCGCAGGAAGCAGCCGCCTCCACCGACGCGGGCCGCATCGAGGAGCTGGAAGCCGCGCTGGCCGAGGCGAAGCAGCAGACGCTCTATGCCCAGGCCGAGACGCAGAACGTCCGCCGCCGCGCGGAGAAGGACGTCGCCGACGCGCGCGCCTATGCCGCGACCGCCTTCGCGCGCGACGTGCTGTCGGTGAGCGACAATCTGGAACGCGCACTCACCGCCATCCCCGCCGACCTGCGCGAGGACGAGCGGATGAAGGGCCTCGTCGCCGGGATCGAGGCGACGATGCGCGAGATCGCCAACGTCTTCCAACGCCACGGCATCACCCGCATCACCGCGCTGGGCGAGAAGCTCGATCCCAACCGGCATCAGGCGATGGTGGAGATCCCCTCCGCCGATGCCGAGCCGGGATCGATCGTGCAGGAGATGCAGTCCGGCTGGATGATCCGCGACCGGCTGCTGCGCCCGTCGCTGGTCGGCGTCGCCAAGGCGGCGGACTGACCGGAGTGAACGCGAACCTCACCGCCGGGCGGCCCACCTTCGTCACCCACCTCGAATGTTCGCTGACCGGCGAGCGTTACGAGGCGGACCAGCTCCACGGCCTGTCGCGCGCCGGGCGTCCGCTGCTGGTGCGCTACGATCTCGATGCGGTGAGGGCGGCGCTTCCGCGTGACACGCTGGCGGCGCGCGAGACCGATCTGTGGCGCTGGCGCGAGCTGCTGCCGGTGCGGCGGACGGAGAATGTCGTCAGTCTGGGCGAGATCGAGACGCCTTTGGTCCCGATCCCGCGCGCGGGCGGGGCGAAGGTGCTGGTGAAGGACGAGGGCCGCTTGCCCACCGGCAGCTTCAAGGCGCGCGGGCTGGTGATGGCCGTGGCGATGGCGAAGGAGCTTGGCGTCACGCGCATCGCCATGCCGACCAACGGCAATGCCGGCGCGGCGCTCGCGGCCTATGCCACGCGCGTCGGCATCGAGACGATCGTCTTCTGCCCGGAGGACACGCCGGAGGTGAACGTCCGCGAGATCGCGATGCAGGGTGCGCGCGTGTGGCGGGTCAACGGCCTGATCGACGATTGCGGCGCGATCGTCGGCAAGGGCGCGGCGGAAGGCCGCTGGTTCGACTTCTCCACGCTCAAGGAGCCGTATCGGATCGAGGGCAAGAAGACGATGGGGCTGGAGCTTGCCGCACAGTTCGGCTGGCGGCTGCCCAGGGCGATCTTCTATCCCACCGGCGGCGGCACCGGGCTGATCGGCATGTGGAAGGCGTTCGACGAGTTGGAGAAGCTCGGCTGGATCGGCTCGGAGCGTCCGCGCATGTATGCCGTGCAGGCGGCGGGCTGCGCACCGATGGTCCGCGCGTTCGAGGCGGGCGAGGAGCATGCCGAGCGCTGGGAGGATGCGCATACCGTCGCCTCCGGCATTCGCGTGCCGCGCGCGGTGGGCGACTTCCTGATCCTGCGCGCGGTGCGGGAATCGGGCGGCAAGGCGCTGGCGGTGGGCGACCCCGCGATCCTGAAGGCGGTGGAGGATTGCGCGGAACAGGACGGCCTGCTGCTCTGCCCCGAAGGCGGCGCGACGCTGGCGGCCTATCGCCAGGCGCTGCGCGACGGCGAGGTGGACGAGGATGAGGAGGTGGTGCTGTTCAACTGCGCGACCGGCCTCAAATATCCGATGCCTGAAGCCCCGCGCGCGCTGGACCGGCACGCCCCGATCGATTTCGACGCGCTCTGATATGCTCCCCTCCCGTCAGGGAGGGGAGATGGCGCTCAATCCAGCGGTTCGCCGGAAATCGTGATGCGATGCATCAGCCGGCGGTGGCCCTGATAGTCGTTCATCGCGCAATGCCATGTCGAGCGATTGTCCCAGATCGCCAGCGATCCCGGCTGCCATTGCACGCGGCACTGGAATTCCGGCCGCATCCCCACCTGATAGAGATATTGCAGCAGCGGCAAGCTCTCCTCGCGCGTCCAGCCTTCGAAATGCAGTGTGAAGGCCGGATTGACGTAGAGGATCTCCCGCCCCGTGCGCGGATGGCGCAGCGCGACGGGGTGGACGGCGCGTGTGCGGATATCGTGCCCTTTCAGGTCGGCCGCCTGATCGGTCTGCGCATAGATGCCCTCCGCGCTGTAGATATGATCCGCCGAATGGACCGCGCGCAGCCCGCGCAGCGTGTCCTTCAACCCGTCGGACAGCGAATCGAACGCCGCGCCCATGCCGGCGAACAGGGTGTCGCCTCCGGTCGGCGGCGTTTCGCGCGCGAGCAGGATCGATCCCATCGCGGGCACCTGATCGTAGCTGTGATCGGTATGCCAGCCGCCGCCGATATTGGTGGTCTGGTCTTCCGTTTTCCGCACCTCGGCGATTTCGGGATAACCGCCGTTGGCCGGGAAATAATTATTCACGTCGATCCCGCCCCAGCGGCGGGCGAGGGCGATATGCTGCTCCGGCGTCAATTGTTGGTCGCGCACGAACAGCACGCCATGATCGGCCACCGCCTGCCGCAGCGCCTCGAAGCCTGCATCGTCGATCGCATTCAGATCCACGTCCAGCGCCTCGACCCCGACATGATCGGCAAGCGGGCGAAAATGCACGGTCATCAATCCTCTCCTTCGTTCTCGCGCTCATTCTATCGCAGCGATTCGCCCAGGAATGTAACCTTCGTTACAATCAGGCGATGGATATCGAATCCCTCGCGCTGCGCGGCGCATGGTTCGCGCACCTGCCGCCGCCGTTGCGCGCCGCGCTGCTCCGGGCCGGGCGCGCGGTGCGACTCGATGCGGGGCAATGGGTCTATGGCGAGGGGGATGAGGAGACGGGCGTGGTGCTGGTCCTTTCCGGTGCGCTCAGGATCGAGGCGTCGGCCGGGAGGGAGCGCGACGTTCTGGTCAATCTCCTGCCCGCCGGCACCGCCTTCGGCCAGTCGCGGCGCGGCGGAGGCGGACCGCGTATCGTGACGGCGCGCGCGGCCGGCGCGGCGACCGTGCTGCTGATCGCCGATGCCGCGCTGGAGCGGATCGCGGCGGACCATCCATCATTGTGGCGCGGGGTGAGCGAGCTTGTCTACGGCCAGCTCGACGCGATGGTGCGTCTGGCGGCGCAGATGCTGGCGCTCGGGCCGCGCGCGCGGATCGCCGCACGGCTACTGGCCTTGGGAAGCGATGGCGTTGCGCGGGTGAACCAGAGCGATCTGGCGGAAATGTGCGGCTTGTCCCGCAAAGCCGCCAGCGCGCACCTTGCGGCGCTGGAGGCGTCAGGAGCGATCGCGCGAGGCTATGGTCGGATCGAGGTGAAGGATGCTGCCACGCTGCGGCGGATGGCCGGATGAGGTGCGCTTCCGACGGGGAAGGCGAGTTGGCTCAGGCCGTCGCGGTCATATAATGCGCGCACTTCCGGCGGCGTTCCTGACCCTGCAGCGTCAGCACGATATGGCCGAGCTGACGGCGCACCAGTCCCTGATCCGTGAGCGCGTCGATCGTCGGCTGCGGCTGCTCGCGGGGGAGAATCAGGATCGTGCCGGCGCGGCGCGCCGACCACAGGATGCGCTCAATCTCTTCCGGCGGCAGCGGTATGCCGGAACCGTGCTTTGCCATGCGACCCCCCGATCCGGGTAATGCGACGCTTATACGATTCGCTATCCCACTTCGGGGCGATTCGAATCGATTCGTCAAGCGGAACCTGAACGAATTACGTTACCGAAAGGTGAAAAGGGGGATTCCGCCGACTAACCGACTCTGTTGGCGACCAAATCCTCCACCACCGAAGGGTCCGCCAGCGTGGAGATGTCGCCAAGGCTGGAGACATCCCCTTCCGCGATCTTGCGCAGGATGCGGCGCATGATCTTGCCGCTGCGCGTCTTGGGCAGGCCCGGCGCGAACTGGATCGCGTCCGGCGTGGCGATCGGGCCGATCTCCTTGCGCACCCATTGCTTCAGCGCGGCATTCAGCTCGTCCGATGCCGCCTCGCCCGCGTTGAGCGTGACATAGGCATAGATGCCCTGTCCCTTCACCTCATGCGGCATCCCGACGACGGCGGCCTCCGCCACCTTGGGGTGGAGCACCAGCGCGCTCTCCACCTCGGCGGTGCCCATGCGATGGCCGGAGACGTTGATGACGTCGTCCACGCGGCCGGTGATCCAGTAATAGCCATGCTCGTCGCGGCGGCAGCCGTCCCCGGTGAAATATTTGCCGCGATAGGTGGTGAAATAGGTCTGGAAGAAGCGCGCGTGATCGTTCCACACCGTGCGCATCTGGCCGGGCCAGCTCGCGGTGATGCACAGGTTGCCGCTCACCGCGCCTTCCAGCACCGCGCCGTTCTCGTCCACCAGTTGCGGCTGCACGCCGGGGAGCGGCAGGGTGGCCGATCCCGGCTTCAGGTCGGTCGCGCCGGGGAGCGGGGCGATCAGCGCGCCGCCCGTCTCCGTCTGCCACCATGTGTCGACGATCGGGGAACGGCCCTCGCCCACGATCTCGTGATACCAGCGCCACGCCTCGGGATTGATCGGCTCGCCGACCGTGCCGAGCAGGCGCAGCGAGGCGCGGCTGGTGCGGTGGACGAATTCGTCCCCGTCCTTCATCAGCGCGCGCAGCGCCGTGGGGGCGGTGAAGATCGTGTGGACCTGATGCCGGTCCACCACCTGCCAGATGCGGCTGGCGTCAGGCCAGTTGGGCAGGCCCTCGTACATCAACGTCGTGCCGCCGTTCGCCAGCGGGCCGTAGACGATATAGGTGTGCCCCGTGACCCAGCCGATATCGGCGGCGCACCAGAAAATGTTCCCCGGCCGGTAATCGAACACCAGATCGTGCGTGAAGGCGGCCCATAGCAGATAGCCGGCGGTGGTGTGCAGCACGCCCTTCGGCTTGCCGGTCGAGCCGGAGGTGTAGAGGATGAACAGCGGGTCTTCCGCCTGCATCGGTTCGGCCGGGCAGTCGGTGGAGACGCCCGCGGCCGCATCGTGATACCAGATGTCGCGATCGGCCATCGGCACGTCCGCGCCGGTCGCTTTCACCACGATCACCTTCTCGAGGCTCGGCGCGCGTTCCGCCGCCGCATCGACATTGGCCTTCAGCGGCACGCGCTTGCCGCCGCGCCGGCCTTCGTCTGCGGTGATGACGATCTTCGAATCGCAATCCTCGATGCGCCCGGCCAAGGCATCGGGGGAGAAGCCGCCGAACACCACTGAATGGATCGCCCCGATCCGCGCGCAGGCCAGCACCGCGAACGCCGCCTCCGGGATCATCGGCAGATAGACGGTGACGCGATCGCCCTTCTTCACGCCCTGCGCCTTCAGCACATTGGCGAAGCGGCAGACTTCCGCATGAAGCTGGCGATAGGTGAAGCGGCGCGGCTCCTCCTTCGGATCGTCCGGCTCCCAGATGATCGCGACCTGATCGCCGCGCGTCGCGAGATGGCGGTCGATGCAATTGGCGGCGACGTTGAGCACGCCGTCCCTGAACCATTCGATGCGGAAATCGTCCTCGTCGAACGACCAGTCGCCGGCCCTGGTCGGCGCCGTCACCCAGTCGAGCCGCTTCGCCTGCTCCAGCCAGAAGCCGTCCGGGTCGCCGATGCTCGCCCGATACATCGCGTCGTAGCGCGCGCGATCGACCTTCGCGGCGGCGCTCCATTCGGCGGGGACGGGGTACAGCTCCTGCTCGGCCATCGAACTCTCCTTTGCGATTCCCGTAGCTCCGCCGCCGCCGCCGGACAACTTGGCAGTGCATCGGTTTCGCTATAAAACCCGATGCGACATTCTGGAGGATTGGCGATGGGCGGCACCGTGCTCGTGACAGGAGGCAGCGGTTATATCGCTGGCTTCCTGATCCGCCTGCTCGTCGAGCGCGGCTGGACCGTCAACGCCACGATCCGCAACCTCGCCAGGGAGCCGGAGGTGCGCGCCGCGCTGGGCGTGCCGGTGGACCGCCTGCGCTTCTTCGCCGCCGATCTGGAGCGCGACGACGGCTGGGCGGAGGCGATGGCCGGCTGCACCCATGTCGCGCATGTCGCCTCGCCCTTTCCCGCGAAGAAGGTGGCGGAGGAGGCGCTGATCCGGCCCGCGCGCGACGGGGCGTTGCGCGCGCTGCGCTTCGCGAAGGAGGCGGGCGTGAAACGCTTCGTCCTCACATCGTCGGTGGCGGCGGTGGCTTACGGCCACGCGCCGCTCAACGGCAGCGTCTACACCGAGGCGGACTGGACCGACCTGAACGACCCCGCCATCTCCGCCTATGTCAAATCCAAGACGATCGCGGAGCGCGCCGCGCGGGACTGGATGGCGGAGAAAGGCGCGCGGATGGAGTTCTGCTCGGTCAATCCGGCGGCGGTACTGGGGCCCGTGCTGAGCGCGGATTTCTCCACCTCGATCCAGCTTGTCCAGCGGATGCTCGACGGATCGATTCCCGGCTTCCCGCGCATCGGCTTCGGGGTGGTGGACGTGCGCGATCTCGCTGAGTTGCACCTGCGCGCGCTGGAGACGCCGGGGCTGGACGGCGAACGCTTCATCGCCTCCGGGCGCTTCATGATGATGGAGGAGGGCGGCGCGATCCTGCGCGACCGGCTGGGCGACAAGGCGCGCAAGGTGCCGAAACGCCGCATCCCCGATTTCGTCGTGCGCCTGATCGGCCTGTTCGACGGCAGCATCGGGCAGGTCGTGGGCGAACTCGGCCGCGTCCGCGCGACCGACGCGGACCATGCCGAACGCGTGCTCGGCTGGCGGACGCGGGACGAGGGGGATTCGATCGTCGATACGGCGGAAAGCCTGATCGAGCGGGGGATTGTGAAGGTCTAAGTTGGGTGGGAACCGGTCGGGCAGATACGGGTGCTTAAACTCGGTTAGCGGCCATTCGGGCGAAACCAGCTTGGTGTCGTTCGTTTGACGTGCGCGATCCGTCCAAGTTGAACACTCGGCCTACCAAGCGCCACGCCCACCACTTTGCCAGAAACATCCGCCTGAAAGAAGTGCCGCTCTGGCGGCTCGCCGAACGGTTTTCCTTCGGCCGCCGACAAGGTGAAGTCTTCTGGCAGATCGGCAACAACACCGCCATCGCACGAGATAGGGAACATGCTCGGCCGAGCATCGTAGCCAGCGAAGATCAGGACCGTCCCGCGAAATGTCAAACCCTGTTTCAGGTCACTCGCTCGCCAACACGATGGAAGACGCAGGGGCGTCGAGCCGCAAGACCCGAGCATCGCTGCTGCGACCAGAGCCAGCCCGATGCGGTAGTGGGCAAAGGCACCCGATTTGATGCTCATGTCGGTTAAAGTGCACTGTCGAACCAACGTCTGCAATCAGGAAGCGAGTGCTTGGCGCCGAACGACGATAGGCGGGGCGGAAGCGCCCCTCAAACCACCCGATACGGCACCACCCTGCGCACCGCAGGCTCCACCGCGATCGCGCGATCCGTGGGCGGGAAGGCGCGCTGGTCGCAATCGTCGCGGGGGCACAGGCGGCAGGAGATGCCGATCGGCGTCGGCGCGCGGGTGCGGTCCACCGCGTCGGCATAGACGAAATCGGCGGCGTGGGTCGCCTCGCAGCCCAGCACGACCGCATAGCGCCGGGGCGCGCGCGCGAAGCTGCCGGAGGGCTTCACCAGCCCCTTCGCCATCGAGATGTAGCGCACGCCGTCCGGCGTCTCGGCATGCTGCACGAGGATGCGGTCCGGGATCGCGACCGCCTCGTGCACATGCCACAGTGGGCAGGCCCCGCCGAAGCGCGCGAATTGCAGGCGGGTGGCGCTGTGGCGCTTGGTGATGTTGCCCGCCATGTCCACGCGGCAGAAATAGAAGGGCACGCCCTCCGCGCCCGCGCGCTGGAGCGTGGAGAGCCGGTGGCACGCCTGCTCGAAGCTCACCCCGAAGCGGCGCGAGAGCCGGTCGATATCGTGCCTGAGCCGCATCGCCTCCGCGCGGAAGGCGGCATAGGGCATCACCAGCGCGCCCGCCGCATAATTGGCGAGGCCCACCGCGAGCAATCGCCGCGCCTCCACACCCGCCACGTCCGCGCCGGCCACGATCGCCGCGATCTCGCGCGCGAAGGCGGTGGCGGCGAGGCGGTGGGCGATCAGGAAGCGGCGGCTCTCCGGCGGCAGGGCGGCGTTGAGCGTGAGCGTCGCGCCGTCGAAGCGGGCGAGCGGCGCGTCCTCGTCGGCATCGGCGGCGAGCGCGATGGCGTGGCGGGCAAGCGCCGCGTCCAGATCGGGGGTGGCGGTGGCCAGTTCCTCCGCCGCGCGGTCCAGCCGGTCGACGTAATTGCCCGCCTCGTGGAACCAGTCGCGCACCGCCTCCCACGGCAGGCGCGCGCCGGTGCCGGCGGTCATCGATTCCTCGGCGATGGCGAGCCTTTCCTCCGCCGCGCGGCTGGCGGAGGAAAGGCCGGA
>JASGGR010000130.1:0-9160 GCA_047602705.1 Sphingomonas bacterium
CATGTCCGCCATCTGCATCGCCGCAACCATCATCTTCTGGATCAATCAATGAGTCCTGAGCTTAGTTCGGTGCTTGCGCCGAAATGATGAAACACCTCCAGAGCGGTTCTGACGCCAAGATCGGTGAGCAGGATGCCCGTGTTTCCTCCTGCGATCCCGCCTTAAAGCCGCCGCGGTCCCAAGCTATCTGGCAATTACCTCCGCAGCCCTGTTAACTTTCACGGCAGCGGTTCATCGATCCGATTGATGGGGTGGTCGTTGCCAATCCTATCAACCGCATCGGCGAGCCAAGTCTGTGGGTTCACAAGCTTGACGGCATAGCGCAGAGCCTCTGCCAGCAGCGACCGCGGAAGTCTGCGCCAGCACGCTGTTCATCCATGCGAAGAAATCCAGCGCCCGTAGACGGGACAGCTTGCGCGTCTTCCGACAGTCATCGGCAGGTTGCAGGCAGGATTGCGCCGTTGCATTGTAACCCGATGTTGACTCCATCGCTTTGAAGGCGAATTCAGGCGCGGCGGCGGGTGCTGTCGCGGCACACGCAATCACAGATAATAACTGGATCAGGCAGAGGAACGGATTTGTGCCCACCAAAGATACTGCGGCTGTGCTCGCTGAACTTGAGGTTGCGCGGAAGAAATATCATATCGAGCGCGAAAAGCGGCTGAATCCCAAGGGGCCTGCGCAGTATCGCCAGCTTTCGAGCGAGTTCGCCCAGTTCGCGCAAGACCCCTACACACCGCGAATCGAGCGCGATCCGGTGGAGGATCTGGTCGATGTCGCCATTATCGGCGGGGGCTTCGGCGGCCTGCTCGTTGGCGCGCGGCTGCGCGAGGCCGGTCTCGACCGCATCCGCATCGTCGATCAGGGTGGGGATATCGGCGGAGTCTGGTACTGGAACAGATATCCCGGCGTTGCCTGCGACGTCGAATCCTACGTCTATATGCCGTTGCTCGAAGAGACTGGCTATATGCCGAGCGAGAAATACGCCAGGGGTGCGGAGATACATGCGCACGCACAGCGGATCGCGCGGCATTTCGACCTCTACACCGACGCGCTGCTGCACAGCCGCGTGACCGGTGTCGACTTCAACGACGATGACGAATTGTGGGTCGTGCGCACCGACCGCGGGGATGCCTTCCGCGCCCGTTATGTGGTGATGACCGGCGGCGGGCTCAGTGACGCCAAGCTGCCCGGTGTCGAGGGCATCGAGACGTTCAAGGGCCACCTGTTCCACACTACCCGCTGGGATTACGGCTATACCGGCGGCGACAGCTATGGCGGCCTGACCGGCCTTGCGGACAAGCGCGTCGGGGTAGTGGGCACCGGCGCCACCGCGTTGCAGGTCGTGCCCAAGGTGGGCGAGCATGCCCGGCAACTGCTCGTGTTCCAGCGCACCCCCTCTGCCGTGCATGTGCGGGGCAACCGACCGACCGACCCCGAATGGGTGAGGACGTTGAAACCGGGCTGGCAGCGCGAGCGCATCGAGAATTTCTCCGCTTATATCGCGGGTGCCGATGTGGAAGCGGACCTGGTGGGCGATGCCTGGACATGGCTCTATCGTTCACAGAATCTCAAGGGCGGTGCACTCGACGAGGCCGAGGATTTCGCGAAGATGGAGGAGGTGCGGGCGCGCATCGCCAATACCGTCAAGGACCCGGAAGTCGCCGAGAAACTGAAGCCATGGTATCCGGTGCTGTGCAAGCGTCCGGGCTTCCATGACGAATATCTGGACAGCTTCAACCGCCCCAACGTGACGCTGGTCGATACCGACGGCAAGGGGATCGAGCGGATTACCGAGAAGGGCGTCGTTGCCGATGGCGTCGAATATGAACTCGATTGCCTGATCTTCGCCAGCGGATTCACTACCCCGTGGGAGCCCTTTGCAAAGCGATATGGCTATGACGTGCGCGGTCGTGGCGGTTTGGCGATAAGCGAGAAGTTCAGGGACGGCATGTCCACCCTCTACGGCATGCAGACACACGATTTCCCGAACTTCTTCCTCATGGGACTGAATCAGGTCGGCAACAGCGTGAACCAGACGCATGTGCTGGATGTGCAGAGCCGCCACATCGCCGCGATCTTGGCCGAAGCCGAGCGCCGGGGTGCCGCTCTCGTCGAGCCGAGCGTCGAGGCTGAAAATGGCTGGGTTGACACTATCTGCCAGGCCTCCCGCGCGACCGCCGCTTTCCTCAACAGTTGCACGCCCAGCTATTTCAACAATGAGGGGCAGGCTGATGCGGAAAAATTCCGCCGTGACGGCTTCTACTCGCCGGGCATCATGGCCTTCGACCGCCTGATCGGGCAATGGCGAGCCAGCGGCCAGTGGGAAGGGCTGGAGTTCGATGGCACACCCGCCGCTGAGGGCAAGGCTGCAGAGTGAACAGAAGGGCCGGCCTGCCTACTGCCGCGGCAACATCTACAATATAGCACAGATGGGTGTAGACCTCGGCAGTGGCGCCGCGGATGCTGGTGGTGCCATGGTCGGCCTTGAGCTTCTTTTCGGGGAGCCTGGACTCGGTGGTGCCACAGTTGAGGCCACGGGAAGTCTGGTTGCACCGGTTTCGAGCGCTGCTCAAGCTGCCGTGGAAAGATCGAAGCGCGCTAAGCCGGAGCGGCCGAGACCTTCTGTCGAGAGGCGCTCTCCGTTTAGTCCCCCGCTCTTTGCGCTCCGACATCGGTGATTTTCTGTTCGGCAAGGCGGTCGACAACGCCATACCTGGCGGAAGCGAAAACCCGTGCAAGCCAACCCGGTAACAGGAACATTCGTGTATGACGCAGTCAGGAATGATCGCTGTAGGAATAGCGCTGGGCGCCTTCGGCTTGCTAGCGTTCGGATTGGTCACCGGTCGAATGCCAATGACGGTCATCAGCGCAGAACCCAGTCGAGAGATGAACCCGACTTTCTTCTGGTTGGTGGGAGCCGCTTACGCCTTCGTAGGAGCGGTCGGGGTCTATATTGCCATACAAGAGGTGATGATCGGCTGACGAGAGTGTGCTGGAAAAGAAACAGCGTGATCGCGAGACTCGCAGGGTGAGCAATCACATCGGCTGGATTGATGGCTCCGACGCCCAATGCGGTGCCATCAATTACAATGATATTCGGCGCATCGAGCGGTGGAACCTTTACGGTTCGGACGTTGGGGAATCCCTCTGGAAAGGTTGCCTTTCACGAGGGGCGCGCGGCCTCATAATGAACTATCATTCGTGTTGCTGGCAGGCCTATGGATTCAGCGCCGCAAGTGGATGCGGTTGGTTGTCGCTATCTCCGCTTTTGGCGAGAAACGCCGCCCATTCGGTCATCAGTTCACGCCGCCGGTTGAGCGCGGTGCCGCGCCGATACGGGCATCTACCACTTCAACGCCCGGTGATCTGTCGGGAGCGGCATGGGGCGGACACTGTCCGCCCCATCCATGATCAGTACCGGTCGGCGATCGAGCCATAAGTAGTGCGCTCACGCTCGATATCTTCCGCGCTATAGGCTGGAGCAGCCGGATCGAACCGCGTCCATCCTCCGGTGCGATAGGCTGCCGAACGTGTTTCGCGATCGACGGCCTTGTGCCGCCGCAATACCTCTTCGGCCTCGGCGGCTTTGTTCTCCGGGGTCTTGGCGCTCACAAGCGTGCCGCCGCGCCGTAGGCCTTCAGCATAGAAATTCGCTTCATCATCGCTGTGTCCGGCGTTTTTCAAGGCATCGACGATGCCCCCGGCCGCAGCTCCGGCAGCCGCGCCGACGCCGGCGCCCACCGCGGTGGCGGCCAGCCAGCCAGCCGCGACGATCGGACCAAGCCCGGGAATCGCGAGCAGGCCGAGACCGGCGAGCAAACCACCCGCGCCACCAACGGCGGCGCCAGCCGCGGTGCCGCTGCCCAAGCCAGTGTGATCACCGGATTCTTCGTTTGCGCGGTGCTGCCCATGCGCATTGTTCGCGATAATGCTGATATCGTCCCGATCGATGCCGATGGCTTCAAGATCACCCACGGCACTCGTTGCTTCCGAATAGTGATCGAACAGCGCAGTAACGGTTTTTGACATCTCTCTCTCCTGAATTTTCAATAAACGAGGATCAGCGCAGGATTACATTTCCTTTGTAATCCAGCCCGATTTCCACCTTTTGGCCGTCCTTGGTCGCTGTTCCCTGCCAGATGCCGTTGCTATTCTTGGTGAGCTTGCTGACGTCGGTATAACCCGCTTTCTCGATGCGGCCCCGTGCCTGTGCCTCAGTAAAGGAATTATGTCCCTTGGCCGCGACATGAGTCGCAACGGGCTTGCTGGATTTGATCGCGGGATTGTGGGAATCCGCATATGCCGCGGTTGTGAAAAGGGCAGCCGCAATGGCTCCGAAAATCGGAAGTTTCATGAATCATGGCTCCTTCGCAAAGCTACGAAGCCTTTTTTCTTCAGGGCTTCGCTTGGCTCGGCTAATAACTTGGTTACGGGAAATCCGTTCCAGAGGAAGCGCAACAATAAATCCGGCGGCCCAGATCAAGCGAATATTTTACCTCAACGGGCGGTTCGTGAAACAGAATGCCGCCAGACGCGTTGCACGCACCGGCGAAAAGCCGAAGGCATATCCTCAGGCACCATTTCGTTTATCACACGGCGTGTTTCAGCGGCTCCGGTCTTAATTGCTCACGGAGATGCCGATGAACCACCTCCGCGCTGAAGGGCTTCAGGGCCTGAACGCGGCCTTTTCGGACAAATCACCGGCCCGAGGTTTCACCAGGCCACTCGCGGCAACGATTCGATTTCGGGCCGGCATCCGGCGACATGGCGCGCGAGCGCGAACCCGTCCATCGATCCTGACATCTGCACATCGGCGAAGAGCCGCACGATGCTATCGCGCACGCAGTCGATGACCTCTCTCGCCTCATCGCCGTTCGATGCCTCCAGCGTGCGAAAACCAGCATCCGCCATAATGTCGCTGGCGTCGTCAGGAGCAGGACATCGTCATCCATAACAACTGCGCAAGGGCTGATCGAATTGGCGAATACGCCAGCCTGAGGCTGTGCCCTTGCCTGCAAGCAGGAGTCGCCTGCGACGCTCATCAAATCGCTCTTCCTGAATCATTTGCGAGCGGGCTAAATTAATTTATCATTAACCAATGCGCGGCCTCGAGTCGCGTGGCCGGCATCACGCTCACGTGGCGTCATATCCACAGGGGATAGACATGATCAGGAAACTGGCTCTGGCAGGCAGCTTGCTCGTATCGACCTTCGCCGCGCCGGCGATCGCGGCCGATTATTCGTTCACCGGCACTCTTCCCGGTGCAGACGATGTGCTGTTCTTTGATTTCAACGTTGCGTCGACGTCCAATATAGTCTTGCGCACCTGGTCCTACGCGGGCGGTGTCAATGCCGCCGGCACTACGATCGCGCGCGGAGGCTTTGATCCGATCCTTTCGCTATATGATGTGGCCTCGGGGCTGCGCGTTGCGCAGAATGACGATGGAGGCTGTGGTTCTGTCGCCGCGGATGCTGTGACATCCCTGTGCTATGACACCTATCTGACTTCAACGCTGGACCCCGGCTCGTATCGTGTGGCCGTGACCGCCTATTCCAACTTCGCGCCAAACGCCCTTGGCGGTACGTTCGGAGGGGACGGATCCTTTACCGACACGTCCGGCAATCTCCGCGATAGTCATTGGGCTTTTGATATCTTGAACGTCGACAGCGCGGTCGGCCCCGGCGCCGTTCCCGAGCCTGCGACCTGGGCAATGATGATCCTCGGGTTCGGCGCCATCGGCTTTGCGATGCGTCGCGCCAGGGTTCGATCGGATCTTCGATTCAACGAGAGGGTCAGGCGCATTGCCGCTGGCGCGGCCGAGTAAAGGCGATTTCAGGACAATGCGGGGCCGCCGGGAAACTCGGCGGCCCTTTTTTTGTTGATGAAACGCCGCCACCTTCCATTTGCGATCGGGGCGTTGCGTTCCTGATAGTCGGGCGATGCCGGGAACGTTGCGAGGTGGCTAAGGTGATCTGGCTTGCTAGGGCGCATTGCTGGTCCCATAAGCTCGGTAATGCGCCAGGTCATTTACCGCAGCATATCAACGGCCGCCTCAGGACGCGCGGCGGACGATGCCCCCGAGATTCTGAAAGTCGCGCATGGCCTGAATGGTGTCGATGGAATAACCGGCATCCTCTATGTTGAGGGGCAGAATTTCCTTCAGGTGATCGAAGGCGAAGCAGAGAGCATTGCCAGCCTGCTGGAACGATTGCTTGCCGATCCCCGGCACAAGGACGTGACGATCCTCTCCGACATATCGACCAGCGAACGGGAGTTCGGCGATTGGACAATGCTCCAGCGCGACCCGGTGGACGATATGGCAAGCTTTAAGGCGGATGATTTCGACGAGCGAATGCGCGTGCTTTTGTTCACGGCCTCGCCGCAAACGGTAGAGCATTTTTCGCGACTTGCTCTCGCCGCATAGCTGTCAGCGCGGCTACGCCTCCAGCGGTAGCGGGCGGCGCGCATCGCATTCGGCCAAGTTGAACCGCCCGTCGCGGACTATGGCGTCGTCAGCGTGACCGGGCCGTGCATGCCGTTCGCGCGCACGCCCGGCCGCCGCTGCACCTTGGCAATGTCAAACATGGCCGGTCCTTTCGATGATGTGCCAGAACGGCACGGGTCGCTGATTTCAGGTTGTGAAGACCGATTGCCGCGCGCGGATTCGGGCGCGCAGAATAGGCGCGGCTTCGTAAGAAGCTGCCCCCGAGAGCGCGACCGGATTTTAGACCCTTCCGGTCGCGCTCTCCCCGAGCTGTCAGCTTGCCTAGGGAAGCTGCCCGCGCATCAGCGCCAGCACCCACCGAAGCCTAGCCAGCGGCGGCCACGCTTATCAATACGGACCACGAAATGCGCGCCCGCCGCGCCCGATCGGTATTGTCGTGATGATGCCGCCACTTCAGTCCCCAGCGACGTTCTTGAAATCTGGCGGCGGCTTTTTGGATGCTGCCAAGCGGTGTCATATCCCGAAAAACATTCATATGAGGGAGCGAGAAGGCGCCCAACCGTGGGGTGTTGAAGGCATGCGTCAACCGCGCGTCGGGGACGCAGCGCCCTTGGCGAAGCTCGCTCCCTGGTCAAAAATACAGGAAATATTCTCGGAATATCGTCCAATATAATTATCTTTAATAAGTGAGAAAGGATGATCCCGTAACGATGCCCTGTCCGGCAGCGTTTTGCCGGTTTGCTGCATCCCGGGGGGTATCCATTGAAGGTCTCGCATCGTCTTCTCGTCACGACATCGACGCTTGCAAGCGGTCTTTTTCTCGCCTCTGTCGCTCATGCCGCGCCCAGTCAGGAGCCGGTCGTTCACGACGGCCAGACGTCCTCGGGCGAGATCGTGCGTTCCGGCACGTCCGAGAGCGTCGGCAATAGCGGCCAGACCACGGTCTTCACCAATTTCTACACCGAAGGCGGCGCCGGAAGCGGCGGCGGCGCGGGGCTGGGCGGCGTGTTCTTCATCGATCAGGGCGCCGCGCTCACCCTGCGCAACGTCCAGTTCCTGAGCAACACCGTGAAGGGCGGCGAGGGCGGCAGCATAGGCAGCGTCTCGCTGAGCAACCTCAACATCAACCTGCCGACATTGTCCGTGAATGCCGACGCCATCACGGCGTTGAACATCACGCCCACCGTCACCGTCGACGGCAATGGCGACATCTATATCACGGCCGCCAGGATGTCCGGCGCCAACAGCTTCATCGGGGCGGGCGCGGGCGTCAGCTTCGGCGCGACGGCCGATACGGGCAGCATCGCCAGCGTCAACGGCGCCGACGTCACCTTCGCGGCGCCGATCAAGGTTGCCGCCTCGTCGATCAACACCGCCAATGTCGACCTGACGCATTATGGCAACGCCGCTCCCGTGGCCGGCCAGACCACGCTGGCGCTGACCGGCGCGTTGGGCATCGATCAGGTGCAGCAGGGCATGGCCATCGTCGGCACGGGCATCGCGGCGGGCACGACGATCACCGCGGTCAACTATGATTCGAGCAACAAGGCGGTTTCCGTCACCCTGAGCGCGGCGACAACCGGAGCGGTCAGCGATTTCAAGGTCGTCGCGGTCCAGTCCTTCGACGCCGCGCGCTTCGAGGTCACCGGCTCGAACAGCATCAAGCCCGTCGGCTCCATCCCCGGCCTGATGGTCGGCATGACCGTTACGGGCGACGGCTTCCCGGCCGGCACGACGATCACCGCCATCGGCAGCGACGGCACCATCACCTTCTCCAATGCGGTCTCGCCCGTCGCCGGCTTCACCGCCGGGACGCAGGGCGTGGCCGTCGGCTCGAACGTCATCAACCTCGCCGCCGCGCGGAGCGATCTTGCCGTCGGTATGGAAGTGAGCGGTGAAGGCATTCCCACGGGCACCAGGATCGTTGCGATCAACGGCACCCAGATCACGCTTTCCAACCAGCTTACCTCCGCCGCAGCATCGGCGATCGACGACAATACGTTCGTCGCTTCTTTCGGCAAGGTCATCAGCAGCACCGGCTCCTCGCTGACGCTGGCGTCGGTCGACGGGCTGAAGGTCGGCGCGTTGCTGACCGGGTCCGGCGTGCCCGCCAATGCGGTCATCATCAGCATCGATCCGGTGACGAAGAAGGTGAGCTACCGCATCGATGCCGGCGCGGCGCAGCTCGCGACGGGCGGCTCCATGAACGGGCTGACGCCGGCCGGGACGACCGGCTCCAATGGCGGCAACGGCCATAACGGCAGCACATTCGATGCGGTCCTGAGCGATGGCGAGGGGCGCCCCGGCACCAACGGCTACAAGGGCGGCAATGGCTCCGGCTCCGTTGGCGGCAACGGCGGCAACGGCGGCAACGGCTCGTCGGGAATGCCCTTCAACACGGACCGCATCCTGGCGGTGACGTCTTCCACCCTGGCGGCGATCAACGACACCAAGGAGGCGGCGGCAAGCTGGGCGGAGTGGAAGTTCGCAACCGCCGCGCTGAAGACCGCGCAGGTCGTGACGGACTGGATCACGGTCGCCCAGGCAGGCGCCACGCTCGGCAAGTGGAGCCATGATCTCGCCAACGGCACCGTGGCCCTCGGCGGCGATGGCGGCAACGGCGGCAATGGCGGCGACGGCGATACCTTCTACGGCGGCGGCGCGGGCGGCAACGGCGGCAACGGCGGCAACGGCGCGCTGGCGATCACCGAC
>JASGGR010000014.1:0-30550 GCA_047602705.1 Sphingomonas bacterium
CCCGGTGCCGGAAGCTGGATGACGCCCACCGCCCCACGCGCCGCCGCTGCCCGCGCCTTGGTGGAGACGCTGCCGAGATATGCCCGCACCTCCGAATTGAGCGTGCGCGGCGCGCCGGGCAGCACGGCGACGATCTTCCCCGCCACGTCCAGCCGATCGAAATCCGTGCCATAGCCGGCGAACACCATCGGCGCGTCGACCGACACCTTCGCGCGCATGGGATCGGGGATGGCGGCATAGTCGCTTCCCGCCGCCAGCGTCTCGCTCCGCCCGCCATGCGAGAGGGTGGCGCGGCTCTCGCCCTCCGTCCGGTAGCGGACCAGCGGCACGTTCTGGAGATAGCCCTCGTCCCCGCCCGGCTTCAGCCCGGCGGCGAAGAAGCGCGCGGCGACATATTGCGCGGCGATGTCATATTCGCCGCTCCCCGCCTCTCGCCCCTTCATCGCGTCAGACGCCAGGAAGCGGACATGCGCCTCGATCGCCGCTTGCCGGTCCGCCGGCGCATCCTGCGCGGCAAGCGTGGCGGAAAGCGGGAGGAGCGCAACGAGCAGCAGGTGGGATGCCTTCATCTCCATCCGCCTATCCCACGCAAGGTTTCGATGGAACCTCCGCCCGCCGCGTTTATATTCACTGGATGATCGATACCCGGACCGCCTCCGCACAGCCCGTCATCACCCGGCGCGAGGATTATCGCCCGCCCGAATGGCTGGTGCCGGAGGTGGCGCTCGATTTCGATCTGTCGCCGGAAGCCACGCGCGTGAAGGCACGGCTGACCGTCACCCGCAACGGCGCGCATGATGCGCCGCTCAGGCTCGACGGCGCGGGGCAAAGGCCGCTCGCCGTGCTGGTGGACGGCGTGGCGGTGAACGACTGGCGGCAGGAGGGGGACGATCTGGTCGTGTCGCTCTCCGGTGCGGCGCATGTGATCGAGACGGAGGTGGAGATCGCCCCCGATCGCAACACGCAATTGATGGGCCTCTACGCCTCCGGCGGCAATCTCTGCACGCAATGCGAGGCCGAAGGCTTCCGCCGCATCACCTATTTCCCGGACCGGCCCGACGTGCTCGCCACCTATCGCGTGCGAATGACGGCGGACAAGGCGCGCTTCCCGGTGCTGCTCTCCAACGGCGATCCGGTCGCGTCGGGCGAGCTGCCGGACGGACGGCACTGGGCGGAATGGCACGATCCCTTCCCGAAACCCACCTATCTCTTCGCATTGGTGACGGGCGACCTCGCGGTGAATCGCGGCGCCTTCGTCACGCAATCGGGGCGCGAGGTGGCCCTCGGCATCTGGGTGCGCGCGGCGGACCTGCCGCGCACCGGCCATGCGCTCGACGCGCTCAAGGCCGCGATGGCGTGGGACGAGCGCGTCTATGGCCGCGAATACGATCTCGACGTGTTCAACATCGTCGCGGTGGATGATTTCAACTTCGGCGCGATGGAGAACAAGGGGCTGAACATCTTCAACAGCCGCTACATCCTCGCCGACCCCGACACGGCCACCGATTACGATTACGACGCGATCGCCGCCGTGGTGGCGCATGAATATTTCCACAATTGGTCCGGCAACCGCATCACCTGCCGGGACTGGTTCCAGCTCTCCCTGAAAGAGGGCTTCACCGTCTATCGCGACCAGAGCTTTTCCGCCGATCAGGGATCGGCCGCGGTGAAGCGGATCGAGGACGTGAGGGGCCTGCGCGCCAGCCAGTTCCCTGAGGACGCCGGGCCGCTCGCCCATCCGGTGCGCCCGGAAAGCTATATCGAGATTTCGAACTTCTACACCGCCACCATCTACAACAAGGGCGCGGAGCTGATCCGCATGATGGCGACGATCCTCGGCCCCGCGAAATTCCGCGCCGCGACCGACCTTTATTTCGATCGCTTCGACGGCACGGCCGCCACCTGCGAGGATTTCGTGGCCTGCATGGAGGAAGCGGGCGGCGTGGACCTTTCCCGCTTCCGCTTGTGGTATTCGCAGGCCGGCACCCCGCGCGTCTCCGCCAGCATCGCGCAGGACGGCGGCCGCGCCACGCTGCGGCTGGCGCAGCATGTGCCGCCCACGCCGGGCGAGCCGGAGAAGGAGCCGATGGTGCTTCCGCTCAGGCTGCGTCTGTTCGGCGCGGAGACGGGGCGGCCGCTGACCGCCGAGCAGCTCGTGCTGTTCGACAAGGCGAGCGAGACGATCACCTTCGACGACGTGGGCGAGCGCCCTGTGCTGTCGATCAACCGCGGCTTTTCCGCCCCCGTCATCATCGACAGCGATCGCACGGCGGCCGATCTCGCCTTCCTTTCCGCGCATGACGACGACCCCTTCGCGCGCTACGAGGCGATGCAGCAACTGATGCTCGACACGCTGGTCGCCGCCACGATCAACGGGCGGGCGGATCATCGCGCGGTGATCGCCGCTGTCGCCAACACGCTCGGCAACCCGACGCTCGATCGCGCCTTCGTGGCGGAGGCGGTATTGCTGCCGTCGGAGAGCTTCATCGGCGATCAGCTTTCCACCGTCGATCCCGAAGCGATCTTCGCCGCGCGGGAGGCATTGCGCCGCGATCTCGGCGCGTCGCTCGCCACGCAATGGCGCGCCGCCTATGACGATGGCGATGGCCGCCCCTATGTCTACAGCCCGGAGGCGAAGGGCGTGCGGCGGCTGCGCAACGTCGCGCTCGGCTATCTCGCGGCGAGCGGCGCGCAGGATGCGGCGACCATCGCCTTCCGCCAGTTCGAGACGGCGGACAATATGACGGATCGCCAGACCGCGCTCACCACCCTGGTCAACGGCGACTGGGATGAGCGGGAAGCGGCGCTCGACATCTTCTACAATCGTTATGCCGACAATCCGCTGGTGCTGGACAAATGGTTCCAGACGCAGGCGCTCTCCACGCGCGCCGACGCGCCGGATGCGGTGGCGCAGCTTGCCGGGCACCCGGATTTCACGCTCGCCAATCCCAATCGCGCGCGCAGCCTGGTCGGCGCGTTCAGCGTCAACCAGCGCGCGTTCAACGTGGCGGACGGGCGCGGCTATCGCTTCCTTGCCGACCAGCTCATCGCGCTGGACCGGATCAACCCGCAGACGGCGGCGAAGCTGCTCCCGCCGCTGGGCCGCTGGCGCCGCTTCGATCCCGCGCGGGCGTCACTGATGAAGGCCGAGCTGGAGCGGATCGTCGCGACGCCGGGCCTGTCGAAGGATTTGTTCGAGCAGGCTTCGAAGAGTCTGGAAGGATAGGGTCAGGCGCCTGTCCCGACCTCCGGGTCCGCCAGCGCGATCAGCCGCCGCGCCGCGCGGCGGGCGAAGGCGAGGGTGCAGCGTGCGGACATCGCCGCGAGCGGATCGGTCCGCGCCTCGCGCAGCACCGCCGCGTCGTAACGGTCCGCGACGATCAGCCCCGTCCGCTCCGGCAGGAACGCCGGGCCATCGATCGGCGAGGCATCGAACCCCGCCGGCACCGCCCAGAAGAAGCGGTCGCAATGATCGAGATAGTCCTGCCACTTGGCGTCGCCCAGCAGGTCCGCGCGCGACACCTTGATCTCCACGATCGTGATCCGGCCGCGCGCGTCGATCGCCATCAGGTCCGCGCGCCGCCCGCCCTCCAGCGGCACCTCCGCGATCGCCGTCAGCTCATGCCGCAGCAGCATCCGCGTCACCCCGCGCGCCACATCGGCCGCCACCATCGGGGAAAGGTCTTCCGGGCATGGAAAAGGCGGGGTGTCGATCACCCCGCCTTGGTAGAACATTCCGTGAACCGATGGAAGATCAGCGATAGAAAATGTGATTGCCGATCGAAGCCACCTTCTCGCGGCCCCAGCCGGGGCCGACGCGGCGCGCATGGAAATAGAGCGCGTCGCCCGCATCGCTTTCCCACGCATCGTTGAGCGCGACCTTCGCCACGGCGAGCGCGGTGCGCCACGCCGGGCGCGACGGATCGATATCCGGAACGCGGCCGCCGCGCACGAAGGAGAACTGGCCCGGCTGCGTCACCACATCGCAGATCGAGCCGCCGAAACGGCCCGAATCCGCGCGGTTGAGGATCACCTCCGCCACGGCGAGCTGGCCGGCGAGCGGCTCGCCCTTCGATTCGTAATAGATCGCGCCGGCAAGGCACCGGAGATCCTTGCTGACTTCGCCCTGCGTCTGCTGCGCGGCGACGGCGGCGGCGAGGGTGGGATAGACGATCTGGTCACCCGGCTGCACTTCCGCGATGGCGGGCACGGGCTTGGGGACGGAAACGACATTTGCGGCCTGCGGCGCGATGGCAGGCGGGATCGCAGCGATCGGGGCGGGCGCCTCGGCGGCAAGCCCGGCGCTGCTGGCGACAGCAAGGCCCGCGATCGAAAGAGTCATGGCCGCCGCGACGGCGACCTTGGAGAGAAACGACATGCACCAACAAACATATGCGGTGGGGACGCGGAATCGCGGTCGTCATCGTATCCGTGCGACCGGCCGGGTTCCCCCCCGACTGCGTAACCGAACGGATCGCACCCGCACTCGGCACAACGCTTGAAATATGAACGGGGGGTTACTGGTTTTGCGGTGCAGCGGAGTCAATCGACGCCGATCGTTTCAGCGATGAATCGTTTCGCTTGCGGGATGTCCAGAGCAACCACCCAGAGATCGGGATCGCGCTGGCGCCGCCGCAGCCAATAATCCTCGATCGACTCCCCGGAGGCCGCGCCCGGCCCCGTCTCAATCAGCCCGCGCTGGCCATCCGCGCCGATTCCCCGTTCAAGAACAATGCCTTGATGATCGTCGATGAACAGGATCGCGCCCGCCTGCCGATCGCCTTTCGCGCGGATGACGGCGATCCCGCCCGCATCGTTCACCCGCCGCAGCAGCGCCGTGACCAGGATATCGGTCGGCAGGCTCATCCGTCCGCCGCGCGGTAACCGGGCAGGCTTCCGAGCGAAATGCGGCTGCGCATGAAGGTGCCGGTGCCACGCGCCACCTCCTCTCCGCCGGCGTCGATCAGCCGCGCGTCGCCAACGAATACGCGGCGATGCCCGCTGATCCAGCGCCCCTCCGCGATCACCGGACCGGGGGGAAGGGGGCGGGTGAACAGCAGGTTGAATTGCGTGGTCAGCAGGAAGCGATCCGTCACCAGGCTGTTGCAGGCGTAGAAGGCTGCGTCGTCCAGCATCTTGAAATAGGCGGTGCCGTGCGTCGCGCCACCCGCATGGAAATGGCGTTCGTCCACCACGAAGCGGATACGCGACACCCCGCCTTCCGGAATCTCCAGCGCGGATTCGAAGAATCGGTTGATCGGCGCGGAAGCGTAAAGCGATTCCAGCGCGCGGAAATGCGCCTTCGCTCCCTCCGGCCCGGCGTGATCGCTGTCAGGCGGCGTCACGCGCCTCGTCCGCCGTCAGCAGGGCGTAGAAGGCGTCGCGCGAGCCGGCGCCGCGCAATTTGTCCACGAAGGCCGCGTCGCGGAACCGGCGCGACACGCGCGCCAGCGCCTTCAGATGCTCCGCCCCGGCATCGGGGGGCGAGAACATCGCGACCACGATATCGACCGGCTCGTCATCCACCGCGGCGAAGTCGACCGGCCTCGCGAGCCGCATCACCATCAACGCGATCCGCTCCACGCCGGGGATGCGCGCGTGCGGGATCGCCACGCCGCCGCCGAAGCCGGTGGAGCCGAGCCGCTCGCGCTCGGCAAGCGCCGTCGCCGCGTCGCGGGATCGAGCGAAAGCGCCGGCCCGGCCACCGCGGCCAGTTGCTGGAACAGCGCTTTCTTGCTCGACGCCGCAACGTCGACGAGCACGAGATCGGGCGACAGCAGGTCGCTCAGGTCACTGGTCATGACAAGGTCATGGCCCCTCAGCGCGCCCGTTGCGGCTCGACCCAGCCGATCGTGCCATCGCCGCGCCGATAGACCATATTATAGGCCCCCGTCCCAGAATTGCGGAACAGCAGGGCCTGCGTGTTGCGCAGATCGAGCATCATCACCGCATCCGAGACGCTGGCGTCCGGCACGTCCACCCGCGTCTCCGCGACGATCAGCGGCGCGTCGCTCGCATCCTCCTCGTCCACCACCTCGGCGAACAGGGTGTAGCCCGCATTGTCATAGCCGTTGGCGGCCGCCGCCTCGTTGATCGCCGCCGCCTTGTCGGCCTGCCGATCCTTCAGCCGGCGCATGTAGCGGCGAAGCTGCGTCTCGATCTTGGCGGCCGCGCCATCGAAGGCGAGATGCGCGTCCTGCGCCTCGTGCCGGCCCTTCAGCACCAGCCCCTTCATCACATGGGCAACGATATCGCATTTGAATCCCACGTCATGCGGCCCCTTGCCGAAGGTCACTTCGGCCGAGAGCGCGCGCGAGAAATATTTGTCCGCGATACCCTGGAGACGCTCCTCGACATGAGTCTTCAGCGCGTCGCCCGTGGCGACCTGATGACCGGAAACGCGGATATCCATCGGCTCTTCTCCACTTGTACTTGCGTTCGGGGCCCAGGCCCCGGACGCGTCCTTCACGTCACGCGGACGTATCACTTCCCCACAGGGGATTCTTCACCTTACCCATGAACGCCGCATGGGCGGCGAGTTCCGCATCGCTGGCGGAAAATACGCGCGGCGGGCGCACCACGGCGACGGGCCGCGCCCGGGCCGGGCCGGCGATATCGGCGCGAATGTCGCTGATGAGGCCAAGGCCGATTTGCCGCCCGCCCATCAGCTCGACATAGACCTGCGCCAGCAATTGCGCGTCGAGCAGCGCCCCGTGCAGCACACGGTGCGACCGATCGATGCCGTAGCGCGAGCAGAGCGCATCCAGCGTGTGCTTTGCGCCGGGGTGCTTCAGCCGCGCGATGGCGAGCGTGTCCACCATCCGCGCCATATCGACGATCATGCGGCCGCATTGCTTCAGCTCGCCGTTGAGGAAGCCGAAGTCGAACCCGGCATTATGCGCGATCAACGGCGCATCGCCGATGAAATCGAGCAGCGCCTCTACCGATTCCGCGAAGCGCGGCTTGTCCGACAGGAAGGCCTCCGACAGGCCGTGGACGGCAAAGGCCTCCGCCGGCATCGGGCGATCCGGATTGAAATAGGCGTGGAAGGTCCGCCCCGTCTCCACCCGGTTGACGATCTCCACGCAGCCGATCTCCACCAGCCGGTCGCCGCCGGAGAAACTCAGCCCCGTTGTTTCGGTATCGAACACGATCTCCCGCATGGGGATGTTATCGGCCCGTCTCGCCCGACAGGCAAGCGATGACCGCACGCACGGCGGCGCGCGTTTCCTCCAGCGGCACATCGGTGGGGATGACGAAATCGGCCTGCGCGCGCTTTTCCGCATCCGGCGTCTGGCGGGCGTGGATCGCGTCGAACTTCTCCTGTGTCATGCCGGGCCGCTCCAGCGTGCGCGCGCGCTGAACGTGATGCGCGGCGGAGACGACCGCCACCTTGTCCACCGCGCGATGCCCGCCGGTTTCGAACAGCAGAGGCACGTCGAACAGCACGATCGGCGCATCGGCGTGGTCCGCCAGGAAGCGCGCCCGCTCCGCGCCGACGGCGGGATGGACGATCGCCTCCAGCGCCTTCATCGCCGCATCGTCGCCCAGCACCGCCGCGCCGAGCTTCTGCCGGTCCACGCCCTCAGGCCCCGTCGTGCCGGGAAAGCGCGCCTCGATCGCCGCGACCACGGCGCCGCTCGGTCCCTGCAGGCGATGGACGGCGGCGTCGGCGTCGAACACCGGCACGCCTTCCTCGGCGAACATCTTCGCCACCGTGGACTTGCCCATGCCGATTCCGCCGGTGAGGCCGAGCCGGATCATCGCATCAGCCTTTCGCGCAATTCCGCGTCATGGACGCGCGGGGCGGGCTGGCCGAAAAACAATTCGAACGCCATTGCGGCCTGCCCGATCAGCATCTCCAGCCCGTCCACCGTCTCCAGCCCGCGCGCTTCGGCCTGCTGCAGAAGGTCTGTCTCGAGCGGGGCATAGACGATGTCGTAGACGATCGCGTCCTCCGGCAGCGGCGACAGATCCACCTCCAGCGGCGGCTGGCCCTTCATGCCGAGCGCGCTGGTGTTGACCAGCAGCCGCGCCGCCGGAAGCGCGGCGGAGAGCGGAAGGGCATCCCCTTTCAACCCGAAACGCGCGAGCAAGGCGGCGCCCTTCAGCGGGCTGCGATTCAGGATCGTGACGTGGCCGACCCCGGCCCGCGCCAGCGCGAACAGCACCGCCCGCGCCGCGCCCCCCGCGCCGATCACCGCCACCGGCGCGCCGGTCAGCTCGGCTTCCGCCAGCGGAGCATAGAAGCCCGCGGCATCGGTGTTGGTGCCGAACACGCGGCCATCGGAATCGCGCACCACCGTGTTCATCGCCCCGATCGAATCGCGCACCCCGCCCGGATCATCGATCAGATCGAGCATCGCGATCTTGTGCGGGATGGTGACGTTGCACCCGCGCCATGCCGGGTCCACCCGCCGCTCCGCCACGAAGCGCGCCAGATCGTCTGGCACGACATGGGTGGCGCGATAATCGGCCTCGATCCCCAGCTTATCCAGCCAGAATCCATGGATCGCCGGAGACTTCGAATGGGCGATCGGATCGCC
This sequence comes from Sphingomonas bacterium, assembly GCA_047602705.1. GTDB lineage: Bacteria > Pseudomonadota > Alphaproteobacteria > Sphingomonadales > Sphingomonadaceae > Sphingomonas. Next base: position 8,547 of record JASGGR010000014.1, read on the forward strand.
GATCACCTCGGCATAAGGCCTCGTCATGCCAGCAGCACTCCGCGTTCACGCAGGAAGGAAAGCAGCGGAAGCAGCGGCATCCCCAGCACGGTGAACTGGCTGCCCTCGATCCGGCTGAACAATTGCACCCCCGGCCCCTCGATGCGGAAACAGCCGACGCAACCGGCGATCGCGGGCCATTCGGCATCGAGATAGGCATGGATGAACGCATCGGAAAGCGGCCGCACGAACAGCTTAGCGCGATCCACATGCCGCCACACCGGGCGGCCGCCCTCCGCGATCACCGCCGCGCTGACGATCTCGTGCCGCTTGCCGGACATGCGGGAGAGATGCTCGGCGGCCTGCTCGCGGCTCTCCGGCTTGTCGAGGATCGCGCCGTCCTCCAGCACGACCAGCGAATCCGAACCGAGCACCAGCGCCTGCGGCGCGCGCTGCGACACTTTCAGCGCCTTCAGCTCCGCCAGCGCATCGGCAAGGTCGCGCGGGCCTTGCCCGGCGAGCGCCAGCTTGGCCGCGGCCTCATCGACATGCGCCGGCTGCGCCTCGAACGGTACGCCGGCCGCTTCCAGCATCGCGCGGCGCGATGCGGATTGGGAAGCAAGGACAAGCTTCATGAATCACCCCGGTGATCGTTGCACAGCGAGATGATCGCGGCCGCCGTTTCCTCGATCGAACGGCGGGTGACGTCGATCACCGGCCAGTTGTTGTCGGTGAACATCCGCCGCGCGAAGGCGATCTCCTTCACCACCGCCTCCTGATCGACATAGGATGTCTCGGGCGCCTGGTTGAGCGAGAGCAGGCGGTTGCGCCGCACCTGGATCAGCCGGTCCGCGCTGGTGGTGAGGCCGACGACCAGCGGCTTCCTGAGCGCGAAGAGCAAGGGCGGCGGCGGGCTTTCCACCACGATCGGGATGTTCGCCACCTTATAGCCGCGATTGGCGAGATAGATCGACGTCGGCGTCTTGGACGAGCGGCTGACGCCCGCCAGCACGATGTCCGCCTGCTCCCAATCCTCCCAGGCGATGCCGTCGTCATGCGCGATGGTGAACTGGATCGCGTCGACCCGCTCGAAATAGGCCGCATCCAGCGCGTGCTGGCGGCCGGGCCGGCCCTTCGCCTGCTGGTTGAGCATGTTCGACAGCGCATCCGTCACGGGATCGAGCGGCGCGACCATCGGCAGGCCGAGCGCCTGGCATCTCTGCTCCAGCGCGCCGCGCGTCGCCGGATTGACCAGGGTGTAGATCACAAGCCCCGGATTCTGCGCGATTTCCTGAAGGATGCGATCCAGATGCGCCTCGGTGCGCACCATCGGCCAGAAATGCTTCACCGTCTCCACATCGTCGAACTGGGCGAGCGCGGCCTTGGCGATATTCTCAAGCGTCTCGCCGGTCGAATCCGACAGAAGGTGCAGGTGCAGCCTGACCATCAGCGGGATAATATTGTGGAAAACATGGGGATAACGGGTAGCGCAACCTTATCTCCCCGCCAAGGCGGTTGCGCGCCCGTGGACAAGGGGCGATTCGTCCACAATCCCTTCCACGGCCCGCGATTCCATCCACAGGCTGTGAATCATGGGGACGGGGATTGCCGAATCCGGGCGATTCCGTGAATCACGCAAGGGTCAAGCTGTTGGCAATTCCGGCATCCACGCATAAGCCACGCAACCCACGCGCCAACCGCATCAACATCTCTTATTGAATCTTCTTCTATTGGAAGGACGCTGATCCCGGTGACAAAGCCCCTGCTCGACGTCCTGAAAGGGGAACGGCAAGCGACCCCGCCGATGTGGCTCATGCGGCAGGCCGGACGCTATCTGCCCGAATATCGCGCGCTGCGGGCGAAAAAGGGCGGATTCCTCGCGCTCGCCACCGATCCCGATGCGGCGGCGGAGGTGACGGTGCAGCCGATCCGCCGCTTCGGCTTCGACGGCGCGATCCTGTTCTCCGATATCCTGATGGTGCCCTGGGCGCTGGGGCAGGAGCTGACCTTCGGGCCGGGCGAAGGCCCGCGCCTCGCGCCCGCGCTTGCGGGCCATCGGCTCGATGCGCTGACGCCGGCGCTGGAAAGGCTCGATCCGGTCTATGAGACGGTGCGCCGGGTGAAGGCGCTGCTGCCGGCGGAGACCACCTTCCTCGGCTTCGCGGGCAGCCCGTGGACGATCGCCACCTACATGGTCGCGGGGCAAGGGAGCCGCGACCAGGGCGAGACGCGGCTGTTCGCCTATCGCGATCCGGCCGCCTTCGAGGCGATCGTCGGCGCGATCGTGGACGTGACGGTGGACTATCTCTCCGGCCAGATCGAGGCCGGCGTGGAGGCGGTGCAGTTGTTCGACAGCTGGGCAGGCAGCCTTTCGCCCGAACAGTTCGAGCGCTGGGTGATCGCGCCCAATGCGGCGATCGTGCGGGCGCTGAAGGCGCGCTATCCGGACACGCCGGTGATCGGATTCCCCAAGGGCGCGGGCAGCAAGCTTCCCGCTTATGCCGCCGGAACCGGCGTGGACTCGATCGGGCTGGACGAGACGGTCGATCCCGTCTGGGCCGATGCGGTGCTGCCCAGGGGGCTGCCGGTTCAGGGCAATCTCGATCCGCTCGTGCTGGAAGCGGGCGGGGAATCCCTGACGCGCGGGGTGGATCGCGTGCTTGCGGCGTTCCGCGATCGGCCCCATGTCTTCAACCTCGGGCATGGCATCGGCCAGCACACGCCGATCGCGCATGTCGAGCAACTCGTGGCACGGGTAAGGGGAATATGATCGAACCCGGTTTCCTCGGCGTGGCCTATGGCTGGGTGAAGGCCGGCCATGTGATCTTCGTCATCTTCTGGATGGCGGGGATGTTCATGCTGCCGCGCTATCTGGTCTATCATCAGGAGGGGCTTGGCGACCCCGCCGACGCGCAGCGCTGGGTGGAGCGCGAGCGGCGGCTGCGCCATATCATCCTGACGCCTTCGATGATCCTCGTCTGGGTCTTCGGGCTGTTGCTGGCGGCCAACCTGGGGCTGTTCGCCGGCGCGCCGGGCCTTGGCTGGCTCCATGCGAAGCTGGCGGTGGTGCTGCTGCTTTCGGGCTATCACGGCTGGGCGGTCGGCTATTCGAGGAAGCTCGCGAAGGGCAAGGCGACGATCAGCAACCGTGCCCTGCGGATGATGAACGAGATTCCCGCCATCGCCGCGATGCTGGCGGTGGTGCTGGTGATCGTCCGTCCGTTCTGATTTTCCTTACACGGGGGCGGAACGCGAATCGTCCCCGCTTGACTTGTGCCCGCGCGCTTCCTAGGTCGGCGCGACGGCAGGGCTGTTCCTGTTCTGCCGCCTCCCTATAGCATCGTTCGCAAGCGTTATCCGCCGTCCGAGCTGAATCCCCATTACCGATCCCATCGGGACAACATACATGCATCTGAAAGATTTGAAGAAAAAGGCTCCGGCGGAACTGGTCCAGCTGGCAGAGGAACTGGGCGTCGAAGGCGCCTCGACGCTCCGCAAGCAGGATCTGATGTTCGCGATCCTGAAGGTCCAGGCCGAGAACGGCGACCAGATCATGGGCGAAGGCACGATCGAGGTGCTGCCCGACGGCTTCGGCTTCCTGCGCAGCGCTCAGGCCAATTACCTCGCCGGGCCGGACGACATTTACGTCTCGCCCAACCAGGTCCGCAAGTTCGGCCTGCGCACCGGCGACACCGTGGAAGGCGAGATTCGCGCGCCCAAGGACGGCGAGCGCTATTTCGCGCTGACCAAGCTCTCCACGGTGAATTTCGAGGACCCCGACCGGGTCCGCCACCGCGTGAACTTCGACAACCTCACGCCGCTCTATCCCGACGAGCGGCTGAAGATGGAAATCGAGGACCCCACGATCAAGGACAAGTCGGGCCGCGTGCTCGATGTGGTCGCGCCGATCGGCAAGGGCCAGCGCTGCCTGATCGTCGCCCCGCCGCGCGTCGGCAAGACGATCATGATGCAGAATATCGCGCGCGCGATCTCGATCAATCACCCCGAGGTCTTCCTGATCGTGCTGCTGATCGACGAGCGGCCGGAGGAAGTGACCGACATGCAGCGCACGGTGAACGGCGAGGTGGTTTCCTCCACCTTCGACGAGCCGGCGACGCGCCACGTGCAGGTCGCGGAGATGGTGATCGAGAAGGCCAAGCGCCTCGTCGAGCACAAGAAGGACGTGGTGATCCTGCTCGACAACATCACCCGCCTCGGGCGCGCCTACAACACCGTGGTCCCCTCGTCGGGCAAGGTGCTGACGGGCGGCGTGGACGCCAATGCGCTCCAGCGCCCGAAGCGCTTCTTCGGCGCGGCGCGCAACATCGAGGAAGGCGGCAGCCTCACCATCATCTCGACCTCGCTGATCGACACCGGCAGCCGCATGGACGAGGTGATCTTCGAGGAGTTCAAGGGCACCGGCAACGCCGAGATCGTGCTGGACCGCAAGGTGGCCGACAAGCGCATCTTCCCGGCGATCGACGTGGGCAAGTCCGGCACCCGCAAGGAAGAGCTGCTGGTGGAGAAGGGCACGCTTTCCAAGATGTGGGTGCTGCGCCGCATCCTGATGCAGATGGGCACCGTCGACGCGATGGAGTTCCTGCTCGGCAAGATGAGCATTCGAAGACCAACGAGGATTTCTTCGAGAGTATGAATTAGTAGCGCAGCGCGGCAGCCGGCGATGTCCGGCTGACTTGCGCAAGCTCGGCCGGCGGTGCGCTAACGGGCGCACCGACCGACGGCGCGGCTTTGCCGCGCCGTTTGCGTCCAAGCGATCCTCCACCCGATTCCGCTCGGATGAACCTGAGGCAACCCCAGGGCGAACAGCTCGCGGAAGGCTTTGCCTTTCCCCCCGCACCCCTTACCCTCTCCCCCCGAAACCACGAAGGAGAGGCCCCGTTGCTCCAAGGCATCCGCGTCGTCGAGCTTGCCACCTATATCGCCGCCCCAGCCGCTTGCGCGCTGCTGGCCGATTGGGGCGCGGAGGTCATCAAGGTGGAGGCGCCGGGCGGTGATCCGCAGCGGCAGTTCTTCGGCTTCACCGGAGATCAGTTCGCGGAAAACCGCGTCTTCGATCTCGACAATCGCGGCAAGCGCTCGATCGTCCTCGATCTCCGGCAGGAAAGCGAGCGGGAGACGTTGCGCGCCCTGATCGCGTCGGCGGACATCTTCCTCACCAACACCCGCGCGGCGAGCCTGGAACGCATGGGGCTGGACTGGGAGACGCTGAAGGCATCCAATCCCCGGCTGATCTACGCCCATCTCAGCGGCTATGGCACCAAAGGTCCGGAGGCGGCGAAGCCCGGTTTCGACATCGCGGCTTACTGGGCGCGCTCCGGTCTGGGCTGGCTGACGACGGTGAAGGGCGGGGAGCCGCCGATGCTGCGCACGGGGATCGGCGACCATGGCGCTTCGCTTGCCCTCCTGTCCGGCGTCATGGCGGCATTGTTCCACCGCGAGCGCACGGGCGAGGGGCAGAAGATCGAAAGCTCGCTGCTGCGCACCGGCGTCTATGTCGGCGGATCGGAACATGCGATCCAGCTCCAGCTCGGCAAGCTCGCCTCCCCGCGCCCGCGCGAGCAGGCGGGCAATCCGCTCAGCAATTTCTTCCGTTCGGCGGAGGGGCGGTGGTTCATCATCGTACCGCGCACCGGCGGCGACGGCGAATGGCCGCAGATCGCGCGGGCGGCGGGCCGGGCGGATCTGATCGGCGATCCGCGCTTCGCCGGGTTCAGGCAGAGGCGCACCCATGCCGCCGAGCTGATCGCGGCGCTCGACGAGGGATTCGCCGCGATGGAATGGCCGCAGATCGCCGCCGCGCTGGAGGCGGAGGATCTGATCTTCTCTCCCGTCCAGAGCATCGGGGAGGTGACGCGCGATCCGCAGGCGCTCGCCGCCGGCTGCTACCAGCCCTTTGCCGGGGAAGATGCGCTGATCCCCAACGGGCCGATCGATTTCGGCGTGGCGGTCGCCGCCGCCCGCCGCGCGCCCGCGCTGGATGCCGATGGAGAGGCGATCCGCCGCGAACTGGCGGAGGCTATGGCGGTGCGCGATCCGGCGCGATAACAAGCCTTCCTTGCAACCGATGCGGCGGCCCGTCCGTTCGCATCGACGCAACATCCGGGAGCTTTCGCGTTGATCCTCACCCTTCTCGCCGCGGCCGCCGTCCAGGGGCCGGGCTCGCTCGGCGACATCTGGCAGCATATCCTCGCGGATTTCTCCAATATCACCGATGCGGCCGCGATGGCGGCGTTCGGCCAGGTGCTGATGATCGACCTCATCCTGGCGGGGGACAATGCGATCGTCGTAGGCGCGCTGGCCGCCGGGCTGCCAGCCGACCAGCGCCGCAAGGTCATCATGATCGGCATCGGCGCGGCGCTGGTGCTGCGCATCGCCTTCGCGCTGGTCGTGACATGGCTGATGGGGATCGTCGGGCTGATCTTCGCCGGCGGATTGCTGCTCCTGTGGGTAAGCTGGAAATTCTGGCGCGAGATCAGGAGCGGCGGGCATGAGGCCGACGAAGCCGACGACACCCAGCAATCCGGCCTGACCCCGGCCAGAAGCTTCGCGGCGGCCGCATGGGCGGTGGCCGTGGCTGACGTATCGATGAGCCTCGACAATGTGCTGGCCGTCGCCGGCGCGGCGCGCGAGCATCCCGGCATCCTTGTCGTCGGCCTGCTGCTGTCCGTCGTGCTGATGGGCGTGGCGGCGAACCTGATCGCGCGGATCATCGATCGCTATCGCTGGATCGCCTATATCGGGCTTGCCGTGATCCTCTTCGTCGCGCTCAAGATGATCTACGAGGGCTGGATCGGCACCGACAGCACGGCCGGGCTGGTTTCGCTGTTCTGAATCGGAAGTTCACGGGCCGTTCAACGCGCGCCAAGGATAAGGCAACGCATGGATATGAAGATGTTCCTGCCCGTCGCGGCGATCGTCATGGCCGCACCCGCTTCCGCGCAGACGGGCGATCTCGCGCAGGTGCAACGGCACCTTTCGGCCGTCTCCAGCATGACGGCGGATTTCACGCAGACCGACCGCAACGGAAAGGTGCTGACCGGCACGCTGACGCTCAAGAAGCCGGGAAAAATCCGCTTCCAGTATGAAAAGGGCGTGCCGATCCTGATCGTCGGCGACGGAAAGGCGCTTACCTTCATCGACTATTCGGTGAAGCAGGTGCAGCGTTGGCCGATCGGGAACACGCCGCTCAGCGTGCTCATCAACCCGGACAAGGATATCAGCCGCTTTGCGAAGGTGGTGCCTTCCGCCGATCCGCGCTTGCTGTCCGTGGAAGGCTATGACGCGAAACATCCCGAATATGGCCGCATCACCCTGGTCTTCGCGCGCGACGCATCGGCGCCGGGGGGGCTGATGCTGCAGGGCTGGGCCATGCTGGACAGCCAGGGCAACCGCACGACGATCCGCCTGTCCAACCAGCGCTTCAACGCGGCCGTGAACGATGAAGCGTTCCGCTGGAGCGATCCGCGGAGGAATTCCCCCCGCAGCTAGCCGTGGTTTCCTGCAATCGTTCACCTTCGTGACAGGTTCACGGGTGTAGAAGCGCAAATGTGGAAGCGGGGCTTTCGGGATTTTCCCCCTGTTGCCCGGGCACACCGCCTTCCCCCTGCGTGACGAACGTCAGGTCGACCCCCGCTCCATGCCCCCGGAGCGGGGGTCTTGCTTTGTGGCGCTGGCGCGTGGGTGTTTCGGCGGCTAAAGCCCTTTTCCGTGAAGATCGTAAGCTGGAACATCAATTCGGTGCGGTTCCGCATCGCCATCGTCGAGCAATTCCTGCGCGAGGCGTCGCCCGATATCCTGTGCCTTCAGGAAACCAAGGTGATCGATCAGGATTTCCCGGCGGAGGCGTTCCGCAAGCTGGGCTACGATCATGTCCTGATCCACGGCCAGCGGATGCACCACGGCGTCGCGATCATCAGCCGCGTGCCGATCGTGGAGGACGACAGGCTCGACTGGCAGGCCAATCGCGAGGCGCGGCATATCGGCGTGCGCCTGCCCAACGGCGTGCGGCTGGAGAATGTCTATGTCCCTGCCGGCGGCGACGTGCCCGATCGCGCGGTGAACCCGAAGTTCGGCCAGAAGCTCGATTTCGTGCAGCGGATGACCGATTGGTCCGACAAGCTCGCCTGCCCAACGATCCTGACCGGGGATTTCAACATCGCCCCCTTGCCCAGCGACGTGTGGAGCCACAAGGCGCTGCTGAAGGTCGTCAGCCACACACCCGTCGAGGTGGAGGCGCTGGACCGGCTGAAGGCATCCCACGACTGGGTCGATCTCGGCCGCGCATTCCATCCCGCGCCCGCGCGCCTGCACACCTGGTGGAGCTATCGCTCGCCGGACTGGACGAAGAACGATCGCGGCCGTCGGCTCGATCATATGTGGGCGAGCGGGGAGGTGGCGAAGGCCGCACGCACGCACCATGTCTTCGAAGCCTGCCGTAGCTGGGAAAAGCCTTCGGACCATGTGCCGATCATGACCGAGTTCGATTTTTGACCGACGCCCGCGCCACGGCCCGCGCGATCGACGCGCTGCGACGCGGCTGGCCGATCCGCATCGGTGCGCTGGCGCTGCTGCCGGTGGAGACCGGCGATGCGGGGCGGCTGGCGGCGTTCGATCCGGATGCGCGCGCGCCGGTGCTGTTGTCCTCCGGGCGCGCCGTCACGCTGAAGCTCACCAACCAGCGCGAGGCCGGGGAGCCGGATGCGCCGGTGCTGGTCGATCGCGCGCCCTGGATCGATTTCGCGGCGGCGACGGCGCTGGCCGATCCGCAACTCGATCTCGCCACGCCGCTGAAGGGTCCGTTCCGCGCGATCCATGTCGATCGGCCGGAGGATGCGCGCGCGGCATTGCGGCTCGCGCGCATCGCGGGGCTGCTGCCGGCCTTTTTCGTGATCCCCGGCGGCGCGGGCGAGGTGACGATCACGCCCGGCGATATCGACGAGCATGAGGCCGCGGCCCGGCTGACGATCGCCGCGCGCGCGCGCCTGCCGGTCGCCCACGCCGAGGATGCGGAGATCGTCGCCTTCCGCACGCCGGAATCTCCCGGCGAGCATGTCGCCCTGCTGATCGGCGCGCCCAACGGGCAGGCGCCGCTTGTGCGGCTGCACAGCGAGTGTCTCACCGGTGACGCGCTGGGCAGCCTGAAATGCGATTGCGGCCCGCAGCTCGACGCCGCGATCCGCGCGATTGAGGCGAGCGGCTGGGGCATATTGCTCTATCTGCGGCAGGAAGGGCGCGGAATCGGGCTGGTCAACAAGCTGCGCGCTTATGCGCTTCAGGATCAGGGGTTCGACACGGTGGACGCGAACACCCGGCTCGGATTCGCGATAGATGCGCGCGATTTCGGGGTGGCCGCGCGGATGCTGGAGCTTCTCGGCCAGCGTGAGGTGCGGCTGCTCACCAACAATCCGGCAAAGGTTGCCGGGCTTGAGGCGGCGGGGATCAGGGTCGCCGAACGCGTTGCCCATGCGCTGCCGCCCAACCGGCACAACGAACGCTATCTCGCGACCAAGCGTGACCGGACCGGGCACCAGCTATAGGCGAACCCGAACGCATGGCCGCCAGCCTCGGCCTTGCATCGGGATGAGGATTATCTAGCGGTTCCGCCCCATCCGGCGCGCGCGCTCGGCGAGGCCCAGCATCGCCTGATCGGCCAGCACCTCGCCCGCCGTGCCGCTCGCCATCAGCGCGCGCTCCACGCCGCGCACGCGGCGCTGCGCCTCGGCCAGCGCTTCCGGCGACCAGCGGCGAAGCGCGTCGGCCGTGGCCTGCTCCTCGCGGAAGAACACGCGGTGGCGCTTGATGACGGCGCCGATGTCTCCGCCCGCCGCCACTTCCGCGCGCATTTCCGCCAGCGCGCCGAGCCGCCGCGCGAGTTGCCGCAGCCAGGGAATCGGGGAACCGCCCGCCTCGCTCATCCGCCGCAGCGCCGCGCCAAGCTCCGCGCTGTGGCCGGCAATGACGGATTCCACGATCTCCGACATTTCTGCCTCGCCCAGATCGGCGCCCACCGCATCCAGCGCGGAATCGTCCAGCGTCTGCGGGTTGTCGTGCGCGGCGTCCAGATAGAGCGACAGCTTCTCCAGCTCACGCGCCATCACCGCGCGGTCGCCGCCGGTCGCCTGCACCAGCCGCCGCGCCGCGCCGCCCGCCATGCGCAATCCGTGCTCGCGCGCGAGTTGCGCCGCCAATGCCTCCGCGCCTTCCCCGACGGGGGCATAGCAAGCGGTGGCGAGCGCCGAATCCGCCTCGAGTGCGCGTTTCACCAGACGGCTGGTCCCCTTGAGCGAAGGGGCGATCACCACCACCGGATTGCCCGCGCGCTCGGCGGCGAGCAAAGCCTCCACCGCGGCGGTGGATTCGTCGCCCGCGCCCGTCACGCGGATATAGCGCGAGCCGCCGAACAGCGAGAGCGAGGCGGCCTCGTCCGCCAGCCGAGCCGAATCCGCCTTCAGCGCCGCGCCGTCCAGATCGACGCGCTCCGCTTCCGGCCCCATCGCGCGGCCGAGCCGCTCCGCCAGCGCCATCGCGCCGGATTCGTCGGGCCCATAAAGCAGATAGAGCCGGATGTCCGCCGATGGCCGATCGAGCGCCTGCCGGATGCGCGACTCGCTGGCCTTCATTTCCCGGCCGACTCGTTCCTCGCATAGAGGGCGACGCGCGCGACGATCTGGTCGGCGACGATATCGCTCAACCGTTCCAGCGCGGTGCTCTCCGCCGCGATCGTGGCGTATTCGGAGGTGACGACGTCGATTCCCGCATCGGAACCGGCGGTCGCGTCCAGTACCACCGTGCCGGTGTCCAGCGACACGAGCTGGTAGCGCGCGCGCAACGTCCGCCGCTCGCGCGTGACGCTGTTGTCGCTGCGCACGGCGAGGCCGATGATCTTGTCGTCCAGCTTCACGTCGAGGCGATAGCGCGCGGTCTGCTGGCCGCCCTCCCCGAAGCGATCGCGCAATGCATTGGCGACCAGCCAGCCCGACTTGCCCTCGATCGGCGCGACCTCCACCTGACCGAGCGTGCCCGCGACCGACCCCGCGCCGCCCGCCGGATAGAGCGGTTGCAGCCCGCATCCCGCCAGCGGCAATGCCAGGGCGAGCAGGGCGGCCGCGCGCTTCATGCGACCAGATTCACCAGACGATCCGGCACGACGATCACCTTCTTCGGCGTCTTGCCTTCAAGGATGCGGATCACCTTGTCGCTTGCAAGGGCGGCGGCCTCGATCGCGTCCTTCGACTGGCCCTTCGGCAGCGTCAGCGTGTCGCGCAGCTTGCCGTTGACCTGGATTGCGATCGTCACCTCGTCATCGACCAGCAACGCCGGATCGACCGCCGGCCATGCGGCGTCGGCAATCAGCCCTTCCTGCCCCAGCGCCGCCCATGCCTCCTCGGCAAGGTGCGGCACCATCGGCGCGACCAGCAGCATCAGCGTGCGCACGGCGGCATCGCGCGAGGCGGAGGGCCGGGCCTTCTCCACCACATTGGCGAGCTCGTAGATCTTGGCGACGGCCTTGTTGAACGACAGCGCCTCGATATCGGCGGCGACGCCCGCGATCGTCTGGTGCAGCTTGCGGTCGATCGCGGCATCCGCGCCTTCGCCCGCGCCCTGCCCCTCGAACAGCCGCCACAGGCGCTGGACGAAGCGCCACGCGCCCTCGATGCCGGATTCGCTCCACGGCAGGTCGCGCTCCGGCGGTGAATCGGAGAGCATGAACCACCGCACCGCGTCCGCCCCATATTGATCGACGATGCCGGTCGGATCGACGGTGTTCTTCTTCGATTTCGACATCTTCTCGACACGGCCGAGCGTGATCGGCTGGCCGGTGGCGATCTCGATGCCATCGCGAACTTCGTCCGGCGCGAGCCAGCGCCCGTCGGCGGACTTGTACGTCTCGTGCGTCACCATGCCCTGCGTGAACAGGCCGGTGAACGGCTCGGTCACGCCGATCATGCCGACATGGTTGAGTGCCCGCGTCCAGAAGCGCGCGTAGAGCAGGTGGAGAATCGCATGCTCCACGCCGCCGATATATTGCCCCACCGGCAGCCAGCTCTCGGCCACCGCCTTGTCGAACGGCCGGTCCTTCGGCTGGCTGGCGAAGCGGATGAAATACCAGGACGAATCCGCGAACGTATCGAGCGTGTCCGTCTCGCGCACCGCGGGCTTGCCGCATTTCGGGCAGGCGACATGCTTCCATGTCGGATGGCGATCGAGCGGATTGCCGGGGATGTCGAAGCTCACGTCCTCGGGCAGCACGACCGGAAGCTGGTCCGCCGGCACCGGCACGACGCCGCAGGCATCGCAATGGATGATCGGGATCGGCGTGCCCCAGTAACGCTGGCGGCTCACCCCCCAGTCGCGCAGGCGGAACACGGTGGAGCCTTCGCCCCAGCCGCCGGCCTCGGCGCGGGTGATGACCTCGCGCTTGGCATCCTCCACGTCCATGCCGTCGAGGAAGTGCGAGTTCACCAGCGTGCCCGGCCCGCTATAGGCCTCGTCCTCGTGGAACTCCGGCGCGTCCTTCGCTCCGTCCGACACGACGCGGCGGATCGGCAGGCCGTATTTCCGGGCGAATTCGAAATCGCGCTGGTCGTGCGCTGGCACGCCGAACACCGCGCCGGTGCCATAATCCATCAGCACGAAATTGGCGATATAGATCGGAAGTTTCCACGCCGGATCAAAGGGATGCGTCGCGGTGAGGCCGGTGTCGAAGCCCAGCTTCTCCTGCGTTTCCAGCTCGGCCGCGGTGGTGCCGCCCTGCTTGCAGCGTTCGACGAACGCCGCAGCCTCGGCATTGCCCGCCGCGATCGCCTGCGCGATCGGGTGATCGGCCGCAACCGCGACGAAGCTCGCGCCGAAGATCGTGTCCGGCCGGGTGGTGAACACCTCCACCTTGTCCATGCCACCCGCGCTCGCGGAAAGTGCGAAGCGGAAGGTGAGGCCCTGGCTCTTGCCGATCCAGTTCTCTTGCATCAGCCGCACCTTTTCCGGCCAATGCTCCAGCGATTTCAGGCCGGAGAGCAAATCGTCGGCGAAGGCGGTGATCTTGAGGAACCACTGGCTGAGCTTGCGCTTCTCCACCAATGCGCCCGAGCGCCAGCCGCGCCCGTCGATCACCTGCTCGTTGGCGAGCACGGTCATGTCGACAGGGTCCCAGTTGACCGCGCTTTCCTTGCGGTAGACGAGGCCGTGCTCGAGGAATTTCAGGAACAGCGCCTGCTCATGGCCGTAATAATCCGGCTCGCAGGTGGCGAGCTCGCGCGTCCAGTCCAGCGCGAAGCCCAGCCGCTTGAGCTGCGCCTTCATCGTCGCGATATTGTCACGCGTCCAGCCGCCGGGGTGGACGCCCTTTTCCATCGCGGCATTCTCTGCCGGCATCCCGAAGGCGTCCCAGCCCATCGGGTGGAGCACCTCCATGCCCTTCATCCGCCGGTAGCGCGCCAGCACGTCGCCCATCGTATAGTTGCGGACGTGTCCCATGTGGATGCGCCCCGAAGGATAGGGGAACATCTCCAGCACGTAGCTTTTCGGCTTCGGGCTGTCGTCTTGGGCCGCGAAGGTCTTCGCGTCGTCCCACACCTTCTGCCAGTGGGCGTCCGCTTTCAGCGCATTGAAACGGGTGTTGCTCATTCGGAAACGGGTCAGCCGGTGATGGAGGCGCGGCGCAGGTCTCGCGCGCGGGTGAGGATGATATCCTCCAGCTTCTGCACGGTGGAGGCGGCGACCGGGGCGGAGACCCACTGGCCGTTCTGGTTCACCTCACGCAGCGCCGCGACGCGCAGCGCATCGGCACGCAGATCCTGATCGAGGATCGATACCGTCACCTTCATCCGCTCGCCCGGCACCTGCGGGTTGACGTACCAGTCCGTCACGACGACGCCGCCGTTCGAATCCGTCTGGAGCAGCGGCATGAACGAAAGCGTGTCCAGCGTGGCGCGCCAGAGATAGCTGTTGACGCCGATCGTGGTGATCTTCGACGCGGCGAGATCGGCCTCGGGCCGGGTGCGGTTGTGGCCGCAGGCGGTGAGCGCAAGGGCGGCGCCAACGGCAAGCGCGAGACGCAACGGGCGGAACATCGGCATCGTCCTGAAAGCTGGATGAAGAGCAGCGGCAACCTCTACAGACGCCTTTCCTCCCCCGCAAGCGGTGGTGCGTGCAAGTCCCTGTGGGAGTCTTGCAACACTTAGCAATAAAGCGACTCAAATGATGGCGTTACGGGATCGAATCGTGTTAGGCGAAATTCGATCCAATGTTGGAGGGATTCGTGTTCGCTCGTCGCGCGATTGCTGGCGGTATGATCGTGGCGCTTGCCGCCGCGGCAGCCGCTGTCGCGCCCGCGATCGGCGCCACGGAACTCGGCCCGCGCGGCGCGAAGAAGGCGCCTGCCGCCGCTGCCGCGCGCTTCTCCAGCGGGTTCACGCCTTCCTCCGCCGATCCCCGGCTTGCCGCCGTTTTCGCGCGCGGCGGGCTGGATGGCGATGTCGGCGATTTCCGCTTTACCCCCGCCGAGACGCGGCAGGGCAATCGCGCCGTGACGGTCGCGGTCCGCGCCCGTTCGACGCGTGTGGGCGACAGCACGAATCAGCCGGCGACCGTGGGAATCGCGCCGATCGCCTATAATCTGGGCGCCGCGATCGGCTGGCAGCGCTTCGCCGTCACCGGCGATGTGGCGCACGTCGATGTCGGGCCGCAGCCGGGCAGCCGTGAATCCGCCGATATCGCGGTCAGCTATGCGCTCAACAATCGCCTGACCGGCCGGGTGAAGGCCAGCACGGATCGTCCGCTGGCGATCGCACCGAAGGGGATCGACAACAATTCCAATTATGCGATCGATGTGGGCGGCTCCTATTCGCTGACCCGCAACATCGATCTCACCGCCGGCGTCCGCTACAAGAGCGAGCGCGAGCGGCTGACCCAGATCACCGATGATCGCCGCGACAGCCAGGCGGTCTATGTGGGCACCGCCTTCCGCTTCTGAGCTGCTGTGCGCGTCAAAGCCACGCGTCGATGGCCGCCCATCCATCGAATCCGGTTAGCCGAGCAAAACGCCGCGCGTCCATCCCGCCGAGCGCGATTCTCGCGGCCGGTATCCCGGAAACGATCGCGCGCGCGCGGCGCGGTCCCAGGGCTGGTGCGCCGGGATGCGATCGTGTGGCGAAAACGGGGGAGACGAACAGCGCGTCAGCGCCTTGCCGCATCCCCGCGACGGCCTCGCGCCGGTCATGCGCGGGCCATGTGAGGATTCCTCTCCCACGGCGGCCGTGCGTGCCCATTTCGCCCGGCAGCGGCGTCGCGCCCGCGCGGACCAGCACCAGCCCGCGCCTGCGTGCGATCCGCAGCAATCGCGCGAACAGCCGCCTGCGTTCGGCATCTGGCGTCGCATAATGGCGAAAGACGATTCCCGACCCGCGCGGCAATCGCTGCGCCGCGCGCCACAAGCCGGCGCCCATCCGCTCGTCGGTCATCAGCCACAGATGCGGGACGGGGTGGCGGCGAGGCATCGCGCTTCCTATAGCGCGCCTTATGCCTTCCGCCGAGATGACTCCTGCCCAGCGCCTTGTGTCGATCCGTGATCGCATCGCGCGCGCCGCAAAACCCGCCCGCCGCTCGCCCGCCGCGGTGACGCTGATTGCCGTATCGAAGACTCATCCGACGGAGGCGATCACTCCTCTGCTCGCCGCCGGCCAGCGCGATTTCGGGGAGAATCGTGTGGCTGAGGCGCAGGCGAAATGGCCGGTGTTGCGCGAGCAATGGCCGGATGCGCGGCTTCATCTGATCGGCCAGCTCCAGTCGAACAAGGCGGCCGAGGCGGTGGCGTTGGCCGATGCGATCCATTCGGTCGATCGCCCGTCGCTGGTGGCGGCCCTGGCGAAGGCGATGGATGCGCAGGCCAGGCGCCCGGCCTGTTTCGTCCAGGTCAATATCGGCGAGGAAGCGCAAAAGGGCGGATGCGCGATCGCCGACCTTCCGGCCTTGCTTGCCGAAGTGCGCGCGGCGGACCTGCCGGTCGCGGGACTGATGTGCCTGCCGCCGGCGGGTGTGGAGGCCGCTCCCTATTTTGCCTTGCTCGCAAAAATGGCGCGCGATGAAGGGCTTGCGGAGTTGAGCATGGGCATGTCCGACGATTTCGAAACCGCCGTGATGCTCGGTGCCACGCATGTCCGCGTCGGCAGCGCGCTATTCGGGGCGCGGGCATGAGCTTCGAGGCCATATTGTTCGATTTCGACGGCGTGCTGATCGAGAGCGAGGCGATCGGCAATCTCCAGATCGCCAATTATCTCACGGCGATCGGCCATCCGACGACGCCGGAAGAATCCATGGCGAATTTCATGGGGCTGGCGGGCGATGCCTTCCTCCAGCGGATCGAGCAATGGATCGGCCGCCCGGTTCCGGAGGATTTCCACATAGCGCGCAAGGCGGAAGATGCGCGCGTGATGGCTGCGGGCGTGGATGCGGTGGCCGGCGCGGTCGCCTTCGTCGAATCGCTGCCGAGGGACCTGCCCCGCGCGATCGTTTCCTCCAGCTCGACGCGCTGGATTCGCCGTCACCTGGAGCATATCGGGCTGGCGGACGCATTCGGCGACCATGTCTATTCCGGGCGCGAGCATGTGGTCAGGGGGAAGCCGGCGCCCGATCTCTATCTCTATGGCGCGGAGCAGCTTGGCGTATCGATCGGGCATTGCGCGATTCTGGAGGATTCGCCCGTGGGCGCGACCGGCGCGGTGGCGTCCGGCGGTCATGTCATCGGGCTGTGCGCCGGCAGCCATTGCCCGCCGGATCACGACCGGCGGCTGCGCGCGCTGGGCGTCCACGATGTCGCGCATGATTTCCTGGACGTCGCGCGGCTGATCGGGAGGAGGAGCTAGATCCGCTCTCCGCTCAGGCGCTGGCACACCATGTCGAGCTGATCGAGCGTCGAATAATCGAGCGTGATCGATCCGCCGCGCTCGCCATGGGATATGCGGACGTTCAGGCCTAGCAGATCGGAAAGCTGGCGTTCCAGCGCCGCGATATCGGCATTGGCCTCCTGTCGTCCTTTTCCGCCGCCCGAAGAGCGGCTGGAGGCGGGCTTGGCGGCGCTGGCGAGCTTCTCGGTCTGGCGGACGGAGAGGCCCTTTTCGATCACCTCCCGCGCCAGCGCGGCCGGGTCCGGCGCGCCGATCAGCGCGCGGGCATGGCCCATCGACAATTTGCCGTCGACCACCAGCGCCTGTATCTCTCGCGGAAGATCAAGCAATCTCAACAGGTTGGCGATATGGCTGCGCGACTTGTGGACAATCCGCGCCAAGGCCTCCTGCGTATGGCCGAATTCGTCCGCCAGCCGGTGATAGGCCTCCGCCTCCTCGATCGCGTTGAGATCCTGCCGCTGGATGTTTTCCAGCAGCGCGATCTGCAACGTATCGCTGTCGGTGTAATCGCGCACGACGACCGGCACCTCGTGCAGCCGCGCGCGCTGCGCCGCCCGCCAGCGGCGTTCGCCGGCGACGATCTGATAATCATGGCCATGGGGGCGGACGATGATCGGCTGAATCACCCCACGTTCGGCGATGGAGGCGGCAAGCTCGGCGAGCGCGGCCTCGTCGAAATGGCGGCGCGGCTGATCGGGATGCGGCGCGATCGAGCTGACCGGGATCATCCGCACGCCCGCCGCGCTCTGGCCCTCGGTGGCTGTTTCCGCCTCGTCACGCGCGAAATCGCCGAGCAGGGCGTTCAGTCCACGGCCGAGGCCGGGGCGGGGGCGGCGATCGGTCATGCGGCGGCCTCATTGCTGCGGGGAAGGCGCGCGATCAATTCGCGGGCCAGTGCGATATAGGCCTCCGATCCGCTGCACCGATGATCGTAGATCAGCGCCGGCAGCCCATGGCTGGGCGCTTCGGAAAGGCGGACGTTGCGCGGGATCACCGTATCGAAAACGACACGGCCGAGCACCGCGCGCACATCGTTGGCGACCTGCTCCGTCAGGCGGTTCCGCCGGTCATACATGGTGAGCGCCACGCCCATGATCGACAGCGAGGGATTGAAGCGCGCGCGGATGCGCTCGACGGTGCTGAGCAACTGGCTCAATCCCTCCAGCGCGAAAAATTCGCATTGCAGCGGAACGAGCAGCGAATCCGCCGCCACCATCGCATTGATTGTCAGTAGGCCGAGCGATGGCGGACAATCGATCAGCACGATATCCCAGCGCGGCGAGCACGCCTCGATCGCGCGAAGCAGGCGATGGGTGCGCGCCTCCAGCTCGACCAGCTCGATTTCGGCACCGGAAAGATCGACCGTGGCGGGAAGGATTTCGAGACGCGGCACGCCCGACTGGACCACGCCTTGCTCGATCGGCGTGCCATCGACCAGTACATGATAGCTGGATACGGTGCGCGCCGATTGGCCGATCCCGAGGCCGGTGGAGGCGTTCCCCTGCGGGTCGAGGTCGATCAGCAACACGCGCTTTCCCGTCGCCGCGAGCGCGGTGGCGAGATTGATGGCGCTGGTCGTCTTGCCGACTCCGCCCTTCTGGTTGGCGACCGCGATACAGATCATCGGATGCGAACCTTTTCTGCGATCAGGATACCGGATTCCGCATCGGTGATGCTTGGTTCCACGTGGAACAATCCGTGCCAGCCCCGGCGCGCGCTTTCAAGCTCGCTGTGCACAGAACGACCGCGCGGCAGGATATAATGTGTGGATATGTCGGCGACGTGCCGCGTCGCGCGGAGCAGATCGTCCACCGGGGCAACCGCGCGGGCACTGATGACGTGCTGCGGGGGGAGGGTGACAGCCTCGACCCTGGCGGTGAGGATCGTGGCATTGAGCGCGTCGGCCAGCGCGGCGCACAGGAAGTCCACCCGACGCCGACGCGGTTCGACCAGAGTCATTTGCGCCTGGGTCAGCAACGCAACGATCACGCCCGGAAAGCCCGCGCCCGATCCGATATCGAGCCAGCGGGTTTCGCTGCCGACATCCCCGGCCAGCGGGATCAACTGCGCGGAATCGAGGATATGGCGTGACCAGATAGTCTCCAGTGTGGAGCGGGAGATGAGGTTCTGATTCTCGCTCTCCGCGATCACCTGATTCGCGAATCGCGCGACGCGCTCGGTCGCCGACGGGCCGAAGCGCGCCGCGACCCAATCGTGTGCATCCTGCTCCGTCATGCGCTGGCCTTCGCGTGGAGCCACAGGGCGGTGAGCGCCGCAGGGGTGACGCCGCGCACTCGCGAGGCCTCATCCAGCGTCTGCGGATTGGCTTCCAGCAATCGTTCGCGCATTTCGTTCGACAGGCCGTTCACTTGCGTCAGAGCCTCCCCGGCGGGAATGGCGATCGCGACGTCGCGGCGCATCCGTGCGATTTCGTCCGCCTGCCGTTCCAGATAGGGGGCGTAGCGGGCATCTTCTTCCGCTTCCCGCAGGAGGTCCGCATCGATCCCATCCCGCTCGCCGCGTGCGATCGCCTCGCGCTGCCGATTGCGATCCGCGACATGCGCGCGGCGTTCGGGCGTGAGCAATCCATGCACCGCCGCGATATCGGAAAGCCGCGCCTCGGCATTGTCGGCGCGCAGGGCGAGCCGGTATTCGGCGCGGGCGGTGAGCATCCGATACGGCTCGGTAACGCCCTGCAGCACGAGGTCGTCGATCATCACCGCGAGATAGCTGGTCGCGCGATCGAGCAGCAGCGGCGCAATGTCCAGCGCATGAGCGGCGGCGTTGGCGCCGGCGATCAGCCCCTGCGCGGCGGCTTCCTCATAGCCGGTCGTGCCGTTGATCTGTCCGGCGAGGAACAGGCCCGGCAGCGCGCCCAGCGCCAGCCGGTGATCGAGCGCCCGGGGATCGATATGATCATATTCCACCGCATAGCCCGGCGTGACGATCGCGACGTCCTCCAGCCCCGGAATGGAACGGACCATCGCGACCTGCACATCGGTGGGAAGCGAGGTGGAGATGCCGTTGGGATAGACGAGCGGATCGTCCAGCCCTTCCGGCTCGAGGAATATCTGATGCCCGTCGCGGTCGCCGAAACGGCGGATCTTGTCCTCGATCGACGGGCAATAGCGCGGTCCGCCGGCCTCGATCGCGCCGGTGTGGAGCGGCGAGCGGTGGAGATTGTCACGAATGATCGCGTGGGTCTGTTCGGTCGTGCGGGAGATGGCGCAGGCGAGTTGGGGGAGGGCGCGATCGCGCGTCATGGGGGACATGGTCCACGCATCCGCGTCCGAAGGCTGGGGAGCGAGCGTCGCCCAGTCGATCGTGCGGCCGTCGAGGCGCGGCGGGGTGCCCGTTTTCAGGCGACGCACCGGCAGGTCCAGCGCGCGAAGCTGGCGGGCAAGTTCGATCGCGCCGGCCTCGCCGATGCGGCCGCCATCCTCCTGCTCGTCGCCACGAAAGATACGCCCGCCGAGGAAGGTGCCCGTCGCCAGCACAACGGCGCTCGCCGCTATTCTCGTGCCGTCGATCAGTTCGACGCCAGCCACCTTGCCTGCTTCCAGGATCAGCGCTGAGGCTTCGCCCTCGATCACCGTCAGGCGCTCCTGTCGGGCGAGCTGCTGCTGGATCGAGCGTGCGTAGAGCTTCCGATCGGCCTGGACGCGCGGGCCTTGCACCGCCAGCCCCTTGCTGCGGTTTAGCATCCGATGGTGGATCGCGGCCGCATCGGCGGCGCGGCCCATCAATCCGTCGAGCGCATCCACCTCGCGCACGAGATGCCCCTTGCCCAATCCACCGATCGACGGATTGCACGACATGGCGCCGATCCTGTCGCGGCGATGGGAGAGCAGGGCCGTGCGCGCACCGCGTCTTGCCGCGGCGGCGGCGGCCTCCGTCCCGGCGTGACCGCCGCCGATCACGATCACGTCAAATGATTGTTCCACGTGAAACGTCACTTCCCGATGCAAAAGCGCGAGAACAGGGCATCGAGCATCGCTTCCGTCGCATCCACGCCCATGATGCCCGCAATCTGCCGCATCGCATAGCGCACTCCCTCCGCGCGCACCAATAGATCGGCATCCATGCCGTCGCGGGCGACGGAGTCACGCGCGGCCCGCACCGCCATGCGCTGCTGTTCGCGGAGGAGCGCACCGTCGACTGGAATCAGGGTTGCGGCGCGCGCTTCGATCGCCTGCCACAATCGCTCGATGCTCATGCTGTCCTCGCGTGACACCGCGATTCGATTCTCAGGCGGCTCTATGCGCTCGGGCAGGTCGGCGCGGGGATGGAGGGCCAGCGCGGGCCACTCCGGTGGGGGCGGGGCATCGTCCAGCCAAAGCACGAGATCGGCGGTGGCGGCGGCGACGCGCGCGCGCTCGATCCCAATCCGCTCGACCGGATCGCTCGTCTCGCTCGCGAGGCCGGCGGTGTCGATCAACGTGAAGAGCTGGCCGTTGCGCGTCACCCGCGCCTCCAGCACGTCGCGGGTGGTGCCGGCGATCGGGGTAACGATGGCTGCATCCCGGGCGAGCATCGCGTTGAAGAGAGAGGATTTCCCGGCATTGGGCGATCCCGCCAGCACGATCCGGCAACCTTCGCGCAGCCGCTCCACGGTCGGAAGCGCGAGCAGGGCGTCCACGTCCGCCAGCCACGCCCCGATCGCGGAATCGAGCGCCGCATCTTCGGCCGTCTCCACATCGTCTTCGTCGCTGAAGTCGATCATCGCCTCGATGCGCGCGGCGATGACGGACAGCGTGGAGAGCCAGCCCTGCATCGCGCGGCTGATTTCCCCCTCCACGCTGGCGATGGCGGCGCGGCGCTGTTGTTCGGTTTCGGCTTCGAGCAGATCGGCGAGGCCCTGGGCTTGGGCAAGGTCCACGCGCCCGTTCTCCAGCGCGCGTCGGGTGAATTCGCCGCCGCGCGCGCGACGCAGCCCCGGTTGCGCAGCCAGCGCGCGCTCCACCGCCGCAACCGTCGCGACGCCGCCATGGAGATGAAGCTCGGCCAGATCCTCACCCGTCGCGCTATGCGGCCCGGGGAACCAGAGCAGGAGCGCCTCGTCGAGCAGCGCGCCGTCCGCGCCGCGCAGCCGCCGCATGACCG
>JASGGR010000131.1:0-9140 GCA_047602705.1 Sphingomonas bacterium
GGTCCGGCGGCAACGGCGGCTCGACGGGCGCGGCGCAGGACGGCGATGCCGGCGCTGGCGGCACGGCGGGCTTCGGCGGCGGTGTCGGCTCGGACGGCGACGGCAATGGCGGCGGCGGCGGTTCCGGCTATGGCGGCGCGCTCTTCGTTCGCTCGGGCGGCACGCTGGTCATCGCGGGCAACGCGCTGTTCCAGAACAACGGCGCGCTGGCCGGTTCGTCGAACAACGGCGGCGTCGCCGGCAATGCGGCGGGCACCGACCTGTTCATGATGAAGGGCAGCAACGTGACGCTTAGCCCCGGCGCGGGCAACGTCATCCGTTTCGAGGGGACGATCGCGGACGACAGCGCCTCCAGCTATGCCGGCGCGTCCTATGCCTCCGGTTCTGGCGCCAATCTCCAGATCACGGGCGGCGGCCTTGTCCAGCTTCTGGGCGAGAACACCTATTCCGGCACCACCTATATCGGGGGCGCCACGCTGGATGCGGCGGACGGCGTCGGCCTCAATCGCAACAGCCACCTGACGTTCAACGGCGGCGGCACCATCGGCAATCTTTCGCCGGAGAATGCCGGCGTCTGGCTGGCGAGCGGCACCGTCAACCGCCGCGTCGGTTCGCTGCCGACCCAGATGAGCTGGGCGGGCAGCGGCGGCTTCGCGGCAGCGACCACGGATGGCCTGACGCTGAACTTCGGCGCGCTCAGCAGCAGCACGGGCCAGATGCTCCAGTGGAACGCCGGCGGCTTCGTGACGGCCGGATCGACGCTGGTCTTCGGCTCGGAATATGGCCTGGGCGCCGTGAAGCTGGTCAATGCCGTCGATATGAACGGGCTGGTGGGGCGCATAGCGGTATATGACAACCAGGCCGTCGACACCGACTATGCCGTGCTGGCGGGCCGCTTCTCCAATGGCGGTCTTATCGTCAACGACACGGGCTATACCGGCGCGGCCTATTTCACGGCGCAGAACAGCCTGAGCTCGCTGGTGGTCAATGGTGGCCTCGTCAGCACGAGGGCCGACAGCGGCGCGGGTCGCCTGATGAACGGTGCGACGGGCGGCGCCCTGGTCGTCAACGGCGGCAAGGTCGAACTCTACGGCGCGGAGAAGCTGACGACCGCCGACATCGCCGCGGCCGGCACGCTGGTCGCCTATGACGCCATCGACGCGAACACCATCACCAATGCCGGCGCGGTCGTCGGCTATGGCGATGCGGTGGTCGGCACGCTGACCAACCTCGCCACCGGCCAGGCGGCATTCTACGGCCAGCTCGGCAGCATTGGCATCAGCAATGCCGGCCTGCTCGTGCTGGGTGGCGCGGTGAATGCGCAGACCATCGCGAATCTCTCCGGCGGACAGGTCGTGACGGTCGGCGACGTGACGGCCGCGGCATCGGTGAACAATGCCGGCCTGTGGACCCTTGGCGGCACGCTGACCGCGCCGGACGTGGTGCAGGACGGCTTCCTCGCGGTGATGGGCGATATCGGGGCCGCGAGCGAGACGGCGGCCACGCGCACGATCCATATGGCATCGTTCAGCGGCGGCGCGAATGGAATCGTGGGCCTCGGCGGCGTCAGCGGCACAGTGGCCAACACGCTGGTGATCGACCAGTCGGGCGACAGCCTCTATTCGGGCATCTTCGACGGCGCGGGCAATCTCGTGAAGTCCGGCGCGGGCACGCTGAACCTGACCGGCGCCAACAGCTTCACCGGCGCGCTGACCGTCGCGGACGGTGGCCTCGACACCACCGGCGGCGGCACCTTCGCGGACGCGGTGGCGATCGGGGTCGATGCGCCGGCCGTTTTCACGATCGGCGCGGATAATGCGATCGCGGCGCTTTCCAACGCTGGCACTACCCATATCCGGGCGGCATCCTCGATGTCGAAGCTAGGGAACAGCGGGCAGCTCGATCTCACCGGGACGCTTGCCGTGACGGGCATCGCCACCAACGACAAGGGCGGCCGATTCACCGTGGCGCAGAACGCTTCGGCCGATCTCGGTCATCTGGTCAATGCGGGCGCGCTGGAGAATGAAGGCGCGCTGTCCGTCTCGGGCGGTTTCGTCAACGCGTCGACAGGCACCGTCACCCTCGGCGCGCCTTCGGCCAACACATTCGGCTCGCTCGCCAATTCGGGCGCGATCAAGGCGTCGGCCAATGTCACCGTGCAGGGCGACTATGTGCAGAATGCCGGTTCGTTCAAGACCACGGCCAATCTGACGACCGGCTCGCTATCGGGCACGGGCGGCACGATCTCCCTGGCCGCCAACAGCGTGCTCACGATCAACCAGACCACGGACGGCACCTATGGCGGCAGCATCGCCGGCGGCGGCGGCTCCTCGATGGTGAAGACCGGCGCGGGCACCCTGACCCTCAACGGCCAGGCCGGCAGCTTCGCTCCCGGCGCGCTGTATATCACCCTTGGCACGGTCGCGCTGGACGGCGCGAACATCCTGAGCACGGCGCTTCAGGTGGATATCGGCCGGAATGGCGGCCTTACGCTGGTGCAGGGCGACCAGACCATCAACAACCTGACCGGCACGGGCATCCTCGCGCTGAACGGCAACAACCTCTATCTGGCCAATGGCGGCAATTTCGCGGGCACGGTGACCGGCAACGGCAACGTCAAGCTCACCACGGGCTCGTTCGACCTGAACGACAAGGTGACCTCGCAGGATGGCAACTTCCAGGTGGATGCCGGCAGCGAGCTGAACGTCCGGGCGGGCGGCATCCTGACCGCGCCGACGGTCGATGTGACCGGCATGCTCAACGTGGCCGGATCGGTCAGCGCCGCCACGACCAACGTGACGAACGGCGGCACCCTGCATCTGGGCGGTGGCGCGGGCGCGCCGGGCGGCGCGCTCAATACCAGCACGCTGATCGTCAACGGCGGCGGCCGGTTGACCGGCAACGGCAATGTGAGCGGCTCCACCATGATCGGCGGCAGCAGCGCCGGCATGCTCAGCCCCGGCAACTCGCCCGGCACGATGACCTTCGCCGACCTGACCCTGGATGCCAATTCGGTGACGGAGATGCAGATCGAGGGCGCGGCGGGCGCGGGCCTGTCCACGGCGGACGGCGGCTACGACCAGATCACCGTGACCGGCAAGATGGCCATCAAGCCGGGATCGACGCTCACGATCGCCAACGCGACGGACTTCGAGCTTGCGCTGGGCCAGAAGGTCACGATCTTCGAGGCGGCTCCGGGAGCGGTTTCGGGAACATTCGGCACCGTGACCAGCGAGTTTGACAATGCGGTGGCCCTCAACCTCTCGACCGGCTCGGTCATCGGCCTCGGCAGCTACACGCCCGACACTTTCGTCTCGACGGCTGCCGTGACGCCGAACCAGCTGGCGATGCTGGACCAGTTGCGGGTCAACCGCACGGGCGGCGTCGATCAGTATCGCGGCGGCCGGCTCGTGGAATATGTCGCCGGCGCGCTGGCGACGGGAGACCGCAATGCCGTCTCGGCCGTATTCTCCAGGGCATCACCGGAAGCCTATGCCGGACTGATCGATCAGGAGCGGGAATCCATGCTGAACAATCTGGCCGATCTGGGCGGATATGGGGGGCTTCGGGACGGCGCCGTCTATGCGATCGGCTCGTTCGGCTATGACGAGATCGAAAGCCGGAAGAATGCGGACTATGCCCGCTTCAAAAGCACGGACCGCCGCTTCAACATCGGCGTGGCGGCGGAGCTGCCGGTGGCGAAAATCCAGTTCTCCTATAGCCGGTCCAACGGCAAGGTGCTGAGCGATTATCTGCGGGGCAGCGCGAATGGCGACCTGTTCTCCCTCGGCGCATCGGCTCCCTTCGCGCTGAACGGGGCCCTCCGTGTCATGGCGCGTGCGAGCTACGGCGACTATCACTTCAGCGGCACCCGCGTGACCAACGGCGGCAACGCGACCTTTGGCGGCGTGAAGGGCCATTCCGCCGTCCTTGGAGGCGGGCTGGAATATTTCAGGACGTCGAACAAGGCGTCGATCGACGTCTCGGCCGAGGTGCTCCAGGTGCTCGGCAGGGTGAACGGCTTCACCGAAACCGGCGCCACCCCGTTCGATGCCCTGACGATCGGCAGGCAGCGCGACGACGTGGCCGTGCTGCGCGCGCGCCTTACGGGCGGCTATGCGCTGCGGCCCAACTGGCAGGGCTTCGTCAGGCTTGGCGTGGATCAGGAGCTTTCGGATTCCATGCTGAACGTCACGGCCAATGTGGTTTCGGAAGATGTGGACTTTACCGTCCGCAACCCGGGGGTGACGCACACCCGCGCGCGGTTCGGTCTGGGTAGCCGCGTCGACCTGAACTCGCGCATGGCCTGGACGGTCGAGGGCGATGTCGGCAATGCGTCGAGCTATGGCGCGCGGACGAGCATGGCGATCCGGTTCTGACAATCGAACGTCACCCATCCGTCCCGGGCGATCGGGACGGATGTGGTGCCGCCATTCCGTTCATCGGGTGATGGGACGCGCTCCCATCACCCGAAGCGCGTATATGCCGGAGGAGTCGGGCGAAGCCGGAACGCTTCCGGCGAAAGCCTCGGGAAGCGGTCTATCTCTTGCGTGCCAGCGTCATGCCGTTGGAGAAATGCAGCAGCACCATGTCGATGCCGTCGCAATTGTAGATGTGCATGTTTTCCGGATGCCCGTCACGCGCCATGTCGACGATGGCCGGGTGGTCGCCGGCCTGCGGGCCATCGACCACGCGGCCGAAAGCCAGCGTGTCGTCGACGACGATCAGGCCGCCCGGGCGCACCAGTTGCAGGCATTTGTTGAAATGGTCGATGCCGTCGTTCTTGTCGGCGTCGATGAACGCCAGATCGAACCGGCCGGCTTTCCCCTGGGCGATCAGGGAATCGAGGCTGGCGTTGGCGTCGCCGATCATGACGTCGATCCGATCCTCCACGCCGCCGGCCTTCCAGAAGGTCCGGGCGGCGTTCACATAATCCTCGGAAATGTCGAGCGTGGTGATCTTCCCGCCCTCCGGCAATACGAGGGCCATGGCGAGCGCCGAATAGCCGGTGAAGGTGCCGATCTCCACGATGTTCCGGGCGCCCATGATTTGCACCAGGATCTGCAGCAGCGCGGCCTGCTCCGGCGAAAGCTGCATCAGCGAACGCGCGATCGTGGAGGTATATTCCCGGCACTCCACCATCGCCGGGGTTTCCTTGTATCCCCATTGGTCGATGTAGGCGCTGAGGCCATCGGTGAGAGGAATGCCGATGCGGCGAGTCTTCATGGCATGGCCCCGATATTTAACTTAGCTTTCTAAGCTAAGATCGTCGTTCCACCGAGTCAACTTCGCCGCCGGGCGTGTCCGCGTTCGCGGAAACCCGTTGGAGAAAACCGCGCGGCGGGGACGGAGAAACTTCATCGCCCCGCCAGTCCCCGCGCGGGTGCGGATGACGGGCCGCCGCTCAAGCCACGGTGCGGCCGAGCTGCCGTTCAAGCTCGCCGAGCACGCGATAGCAGGGCATCACCTGCGCGACCGAGCCGTTCGGCTCGCGCCCCTCGCGGATCGCGGCGATGAACTCGCGGTCCTGCAATTCGATGCCGTTGCTCGACACCGCGACGCCGGACAGGTCGACCGGCTCCTCCCTGCCCGTCACCAGATCGTCGTAGCGCGCGATCCATGTGCCGGTATCGCAGATGTAGCGGAAGAAGGTACCGAGCGGGCCGTCGTTGTTGAAGCTTAGCGAAAGGGTGCAGATCGCGCCCGATTCCGCCTTGAGCTGGATCGACATGTCCATCGCGATGCCCAGCTCGGGATGGATCGGCCCCTCGATCGCATTCGCCTTGACGATCGGTCCCGCCTGATAGGCGAACAGGTCGACGGTATGCGCGGCGTGGTGCCATAGCAGGTGATCGGTCCAGGAGCGCGGCTCGCCCTTGGCGTTCATGTTCTTGCGGCGGAAGAAATAGGTCTGCACGTCCATCTGCTGGACATGGGCCTCCCCGCTGGAAAACCTGCGGTGCAGATACTGGTGGCTTGGATTGAAGCGGCGCGTATGGCCGACCATGCAGGTCAGCCCAGTTTCCCGCTGCTTCGCCAGCACCGCCTCCGCGTCCGCGAGGCTGTCGGCGAGGGGAATCTCGACCTGGACATGCTTGCCCGCGTCCATGCACTGGATCGCCTGCGCCGCGTGCATCTGGGTCGGCGTGCACAGGATCACGGCATCCGCATCGCGTTCCAGCGCCTCGGCGAGATCGGTGCAGGCATGGCCGATGCCGTATTTCGCGGCCATCGCCTGCGTCGGCTCCAGCCGGCGGCCGACGAGGCTGACGACTTCAACCCCGTCGATCTTCCCCAATCCGTCGAGGTGCTTTTCCCCGAAGGCGCCGGCGCCGGCGAGAGCGATCTTCATGTCTGGTCTCCGAAACTGGTCATGGGTGCGGCCGCAGCACGATATGGCCGACGGCGGTGTTGCTGGCGGGAACGTGATAGAAGCGGTGAAGCTCCTCCACATCGGCGCCGAGCGCGCCGCGCATTATGAGCCACATCACCAGCTCGATCCCCTCGCTCCCCGCCTCGCGCAGATATTCGATGTGCGGCATGTGGCGCAGCGCCTGCGGATCGGCGGTCAGCCGGTCGAGGAAGGCGGTGTCCCACGGCGTGTTGATAAGCCCGGCGCGCGGCCCCTGAAGCTGATGGCTCATGCCGCCGGTCCCCCAGATCTGGACGTTCAGATCCTCGCCATAGCTCGCCACCGCGCGCGCGATCGCCTCGCCCAGCAGCCAGCAGCGATTGCCCGTCGGCGGGGGATAGGTGACGACGTTCACCGCCAGCGGAATCACCCGCGCGGGCCATGCCTCCGGCTGGCCGAACATCAGGCTCAGCGGCACGGTCAGGCCGTGATCGACGTCCATCTCGTTGATGATCGTCATGTCGAATTCGTCGAGGATCAGGCTCTGCGCGATATGCCAGGCGAGATCGGGATGGCCTTTCACCGCCGGAACCGGGCGCGGCCCCCAACCTTCGTCGGCGGGCGCGAATTCCTCGCCGCAGCCGATCGCGAAGGTGGGGATGAATTTCATGTCGAAGGCGGAAGCATGGTCGTTGAAGACCAGGATCACCACATCGGGCTTTTCCGCCGCCTCGAAATCCTTCGCCCATTCGAAGCCGGCGAACACCGGCTTCCAATAATCCTCCCGCGTCCTGCCGTTGTCGAGCGCCGCGCCGATCGCGGGGATATGGCTGGCGGCGATGCCGGCGGAGATGCGGGCCATCAATGCGTCCCCTCATTCGCGGCCGATGCATCGGTCGCCGCCGCCGGCGTCGCCTGTTCCCGCAGCGACCGCACGCCTTCGGGGCTGCGGCCGCCGGCGATCATCATCGCCTGATAATCCTCCGTGCTCATCCCGGTCATCGAGCCCACCGCCTGAAGGAAGCTCAGCCCGTCGGTGGAGAACAATTTGGCCAGGAAATAGATGTTGCCGCCCTCGTCCAGCATCGCGTTATAGTCGCGCCGCAGCACGGCATCGCGCTGCGCGGGGGTCAGCTTCCATTCGTCGAGATAGGCGGCTTCGTCGGCCTTGAACCGCGCGCGGTTCTCCGGCTTCATCAGGCTCATCGCGAACTGGTTGAGGTGATAGCCCTTGCGCGCGCGCTTCGCTGTATAGACCCGCGTGCCGGGTATGTCCTCGAACTCGGCGAGATAGGCGTGGATGTCGGTGGGCGCGCTCATGCCGATGCCTCCTCCGGCCAGTAGAGACGCATCGGATTGTCGACCAGCAGCTTGCGCCGGAGCGTCTCCGTGGTCGCGATGCGGGGGATCATGTCGACCAGCCAGCCGTCGTCCGGCATATGGCCGACCATGTTGAGATTGGGATGCGGCCAATCCGTGCCCCACAGCACGCGATCGGGGAAACGATCGACCACCGCGCGCGCGAAGGGCACGAAATCGTCATAGGTGGGCGGCCCGGATTTCGACAGCCGCTCCGGGCACGTCACCTTCGACCACACGTTGCCGCGCTCCATGAACTTCAGGAATCGCGCGAATTCGGGGTCGTCCGGCGATCCGGCCACATTGGGGCGGCCCATGTGATCGACCACCAATGTCGTCGGCAGCGAGGTGAAGAAATCCCATTTCCCGGACAGGTCCGAGGCCTCGAAATAGATGACGACGTGCCAGCCGAACGCGGCGATCCGGTCGATGATCGCGCGATAATAAGCGTCGGGCTTGGGATCGGCGAGCCGCCGGACATAGTTGAACCGCACCCCGCGCACGCCCGCTGCGTGCATCGCCGCGATCTCGTCCTCCGAAACCTCCGCGCCGACCGTGGCGACGCCGCGCGCCTTGCCGCCGGAATGGAGCAGCGCATCGATCATCGCGCGATTGTCTGTGCCGTGGCAGGTCGCCTGCACCACGACGTTGCGGCTGAAGCCCAGAAGGTCGCGCAACGCGAACAGCCGCTCGCGTCCGGCGTCGCACGGCGTGTATTTGCGTTCCGGCGCATAAGGGAAACGATCGCCCGGCCCGAACACATGGCAATGCGCGTCCACCGCGCCCGGCGGCGGGGTGAAGGCGGGCTTGCCGGGATCGGGGTGGAAGCACAGCCAGTCGGCGTCCATGGTGAAGGCGGGAGCGTTCGCCATCGTCACAGCCCCCGCGCCTTCAGCGTCCGGTCGAGGCGCGGGAACACGCGGCGGGCGTTGCCCTCGAAGATCGCGTGGCGCTGCTCGTCGCTGATCGGCAGCGCGTCGACATAGCGTTTGGTGTCGTCGAAATAATGGCCGGTCTGCGGGTCGATGCCCCGCACCGCGCCGACCATCTCGCTGCCGAACAGGATGTTCTTCGTGTCGATCACCTCGTTGAGCAGGTCGATGCCGGGCTGGTGATAGACGCAGGTGTCGAAGAACACGTTGTTCATCACATGCCCGTCGAGCGCGGGTTTCTTCAGCATGTCGGCAAGCCCGCGATAGCGCCCCCAGTGATAGGGCACCGCGCCGCCGCCGTGCGGGATGATGAAGCGCAGGGTGGGGAAATCGCGGAACAGGTCGCCCTCGATCAACTGCATGAAGGCGATGGTGTCGGCGGCGATATAATAGGCCCCGGTGGCGTGCATCGCCGGGTTGCAGCTTCCGGAGACGTGGATCATCGCCGGCACGTCCAGTTCCACCATCGCCTCGTAGAACGGATACCAGAAACGGTC